>JAGBSG010000096.1 GCA_017632035.1 Oscillospiraceae bacterium
ACATAGGAACCCTCTCCAGACAGATATGCTCGGACCATTGAAATTTTTTGCTCCGGTGTCCATTTTGATTTGGACATAGAAAATACCCCCTAAAATAGACTTTGGATATTTCCGTGGTCTACTTTAGGGGGATCATATCACGCCAATCGCCTGCCGGTGTTCTGTTATATTTGCCGGATCACTCAGGAAAGCAACAGCTTATCGTTGGCTTCATTGGAACCACTGGCCTGACTGAACAGGCTCAGCAGCTGCTCCACAACAAGCTTTTTCTTCTGCTCACCGCGGATATCCACCGCAATATGGCCGTCACACATCATGATCAGGCGATTGCCGTAGGCAATGGCATCACGCATATTGTGGGTGATCATCAGTGTAGTCAGATTGTTCTTTTCTACGATTTTCTGGGTGGTTTCCAGCACGGTGGCCGCAGTCTTGGGGTCCAGAGCCGCGGTGTGTTCGTCCAAAAGCAACAGTTTGGGCTCTTGCAAGGCAGCCATCAGCAGAGTCAGTGCCTGCCGCTGTCCACCGGACAGAAGACCCACCTTGGAGGTCATGCGATCTTCCAGGCCGAGGCCCAATGTTTCCAGTTGTTCACGGTAAAAAGCCCGCTCTTTCTTCGTAATGCCCGCACGAAGGCCTCTGGGCTTGCCGCGGCGAAAGGCCAAAGCCAGATTCTCCTCGATCTGCATAGTTGCTGCTGTACCCATCATGGGGTCCTGAAATACACGCCCGATGTACTTGGCCCGCTTGTACTCCGGAAGATTTGTCACATTCTGACCGTCGATCAGGATCTTTCCGGAATCTACGCCGTAGACACCTGCCACAGAGTTCATCAGCGTGCTTTTACCGGCGCCGATACCACCAATAACTGCAACAAATTCACCCTTCTCCAGCTTCAGGTTCAGGTTCTCCAGGGCGATCTTTTCATTGATCGTCCCAGCATTAAAGGTCTTGCAAACATCGATCAGTTGAAGCATACCTTCTCCCCCTTTCCCGTTGTATGAACCTTCTTGACTTTCCCGGTTTTCAAATTCGGCACAGTCAGGAAGATCGCCACAATAATAGCAGAAAGCAGCTTCAGATACTGAGAATCCACACTCAGTAAGCTCAATACCGCCTGAATCACCACGAAGTATACAATCGCACCCAAGCTCACCGCCAGAAGCTTCAAAGCAAAATTCTTGAAGATCTTACCGAACAGAACATCGCCGATAATGATCGCAGCCAAACCGATAACGATGGCGCCTCGGCCCATATTAATCTCGGCACTGCCCTGATACTGGGCAAACAAAGATCCGGACAGCGCAACCAGAACCTTATAATTTCTAGAGGGCAAACTCAGCAAATTTGTCAGATCTCCGGCGTGAACACCCATGATCGCCATATTGACAGTCCACAGACTCAGCTAGGTCAAAATACCGGCCAGGATCGCAGGGATCTTACATTTGGTATGCAGGAAGCCGGTAACCGCGCCGGCAAGAAAGCCTGCGATAAAAGCTGCCAGCATAGCGACCCACACAGAATATCCGCCTACCATCATAGCAGCGCACACCGCACCGCCGGTACAGAAAGAGCCGTCTACAGTCAGATCAGACAGTTCCAGTACCTTATAAGTAATATATAGGCCAATGGCCATAACGCCCCAGATCAAGCCCTGGGATGCAGCACCGGGCAAGGCATTGCCAAAGGCACTGAAGTTTTGCAGCAAGGCATCCATAAAAAAGGTATCCTCCCAATTAAGCCAGAGGCGAGATGGTCAACCATCCCGCCCAGGCAGTATTCTCTTAGCCGATCTTGGCATAACCATCCAGCGGGATAATACCCAGTTCCTTACAAATAGTCTCGTTGTACTTGTAAGCGGGAGCAGGGGCATAGCCGATGGGCATTTCGCTGATGTTCGCCTCACCCTTCAGGATCTTGACAGCCATCTCACCGGTGGTATAGCCCAGCTCATAGTAGCTGATGGACATGGTAGCAATACCGCAACCTTTGCAAGTGTTCTCCTCACCTGCAATGATGGGCACATTCTTAGGCTTGCAGATATCGTAGATGCTGCTTGCGTTGTTGGCAACAACATTATCGGTAGGAACATAAATAGCATCGGACCAATCGGCAGCAGCGGTGGTAACATTGGTCATCTCATTGGTATCAGCGAAGCCAAACTGCCTGCACTCAATGCCCTTCTTCGTCAAATATTCTTCAACCTTATCCACCTGATACTTGGAGTTGGGCTCTGCGTTACAGAACAGCAGACCCACCTTCTTGGCAGCAGGACACCAATCCAGGATCATCTGTGCCTGCTTGTCCAGATCCGCCAGGTCAGAGGTACCGGAAACATTACCGCCTACAGTCCCGTTGAAATCCTTAATACCAAGCGCAACGCCATACTCTGTAACAGAAGTGCCGAGAACAGGAATGGTTTCTGTTGCATTGGCAGCAGCAACCAGCGCAGAAGTTGCATTGGCCATGATCAGGTCTACCTTGCCAGAAACCAGAGAACTGATGATGGAAGTACAGTTGGTAATCTCACCGGCAGCATTCTGCTCCTTAAAGGTAACATTCTCCTTGCCAAGGCCGGCCTCAACAGCATCCTTAAAACCCTGGGTTGCTGCATCAAGGGCATCATGGGGCATATACTGGCAAATACCGATAACATACTTGCCGCTGGCGGATGTGTTGCCGCTGCAGGCTGTCATGGAAGCCAGCAGCAAGACTGCCAGCATAAGTGCCAAAATTTTCTTCATAATTGTTCTCTCCTTTTTCATTGTCCAACGGACATCTGATTTTCATATCAGACAGCCATAAGTCTTAATATGTCAACCTTTTCCGCTCCCTGTGGACATCATTTTTTCCACGAAAGACTCTTTTATTTTTATTCACCAATTATACACATTCCATGAATCCACACCAAAACCAAAAAAATTCAAAAACACACTTGACATTTTTCAATGCCTGTGTTATAGTTGCATAGTTGCCAAAGACAGCAGGTTGCGAAAGCGGTAAATCCTGCCGAGGTGCGTGAATTGATTGTTTGCGTGTCTTTCTGTCTTCTGGCAGGAAGACACTTTTATTTTCGGAGGTGAAATTTATGCCCAACGCAAAGGTTCTTGAGAGCAAGAAGGCAGTTGTTGAAGCCCTGACCGCTAAGATCCAGGATGCTACTTCCGTAGTATTTGTGGACTACAAGGGCATCTCTGTCGCTCAGGATACCGAGCTGCGTAAGCAGTTCCGTGAAGCAGGCGTGGAATACACCGTTGTTAAGAACACCCTCACCCGTTTCGCAGCTAAGAACAATGGCTACGACTTCGATGAGCTTCTGAACGGCACTACCGCAATGGCTTCCACCACCGGCGACCCCATCGCCCCTGCTCGTATCGTATGCGAGTTCGCCAAGAAGAACAAGCTGAAGACCCTGGCCATCAAGGGTGGCGTTGTTGAAGGCTCCGTGCTGTCTGCTGATCAGCTGAACGGCTTCGGTGAGCTGCCCAGCAAGAACGCTCTGGTTGCTTCTGTCCTTGGTACTTTCCTGGCACCTATCTCCAGCCTGGCTTTTGTTCTGGATCAGATCCGGCAGCAGAAGGACGGCGGCGCCCCCGCAGCAGAAGCTGCAGAAGCCTAATCGCTTCGTAAACCCATTCACACATTTACAACACATATTTATTTAGGAGGACTATTACAATGGCTAGTGAAAAGATCACTGCTCTCGTTGAGGAAGTAAAGGGCCTGACCGTTCTGGAGCTGTCCGAGCTGGTTCACACCCTGGAGGAAGTTTTCGGCGTTTCCGCCGCTGCCGCTGCTGTTGCCGGCCCCGCTGTTGCCGCTGCTGCTGAGGTTGAGGAGAAGACCGAGTTCGACGTTATCCTGAAGAACGCCGGCGCTTCCAAGCTGAACGTCATCAAGGTTGTCCGCGCTGTTACCGGCCTGGGCCTGAAGGACGCTAAGGACCTGGTTGACAACTGCCCCAAGACTCTGAAGGAAGCTGTCTCCAAGGAAGATGCCGAGAAGATCGTTGCCGAGCTGAAGGAAGCTGGCGCCGAGGCCGAGCTGAAGTAATTCAGTTTGTTCTGCAATCAACAGCCGCCATTTTTGGCGGCTGTTTTCCTTATAAGGAGGCTTACTTATGGAAGATATTCTATCCCTTCTGCGTTCCGCCCATGTGGATCCGGAAGTTTTTCTGAAATCCATGGCAGTCTTGGCTGTCGGAAGTCTGCTGTTGGGTGCCATTGGCCGTTTTGTATTTGGTAAACGGTCCGGTTTTTCTCATGCTGTTTCCTCTGCTATTGCAATTTTGTTCATCTACGCTGTGACTGTTGTGGTGTACAGCGCTTTCGCGGAGCTGACCCAATTCATCCCCCCTCTACCCTATGTCACTATAGACGCTGAGCAAATGACGCTGTTCCGCTTTGAAGGCAGTCATTATACCGTGATCTGCAATCAGGTGCTGAATATGATCATTCTGGCCTTTCTGGCCAATCTGCTTGACAGCTGTATTCCTTCGGGGAAGAATCCCCTGATTTGGCTGCTTCTGAAGTGTGTCACAGTGCTTGGGGCTATCGCACTGCAGCTGCTTGTAAATTGGCTTCTGGACCGGTATATGCCGGCAGACCTGATGACCTACGCCCCTACGATCCTGCTGGGATTGCTTGTGCTTTTACTGCTGGTCGGCGCGCTCAAGCTCGTAGTTGGTGCGTTGCTGGCAAGCGTCCACCCGCTGATCGGCGCATTCTACACCTTCTTCTTTGCCACCCTGGTAGGCAGATCCCTTACCAAAGCTATGCTGACCACCGCCATTCTCTCCGGTCTGGTGCTTGCCCTAAACTATCTGGGCTGTACCGCTATCTCCATTGCCTCGGCTGCACTGATCGCCTACATCCCACTTGTATTGGTTCTGGCACTTGTTTGGTACGCAGTAAACAGGATCATGCATTAAGCATCCCCTACGGATGCGGGTTCAGCCTGTCAAAAAGCCCCATATCGTCTAAATACATAATTTAAATTTTTACCAAACGGCAATTTTTTTGGAAATCTGCATTTTTTGTTTTACAAATCGATAATCTTGTATTATAATATGTGGGTGGTTGATAAAATCACGAGTTTTCAATTCTAATTAGATTGGATGTGTTGTATATGAGCCGGATGATTGGTACTGTTTCTATGGGTATCCGCGCTCCCATCATTCGCGAGGGAGACGACCTGGTAGAAATCGTCGCTGGTTCTATTCTGGATGCTATGAAGGTGGACGGTCTGACACCCCGCGACCGGGATGTTGTTGCTATGACCGAATCCATCGTTGCCCGCGCCCAGGGTAACTATGTAGATGTTGACACTATCGCGCAGGATGTCCGCACTAAGCTTGGCGGTGAGACTGTAGGCGTGATCTTCCCGATCCTGAGCCGTAACCGCTTCGCCATCTGCCTGCGGGGCATCGCCAAGGGCTGTAAGAAGGTAGTTCTCATGCTCAGCTACCCTGCCGACGAGGTGGGCAATCACCTGGTCGACTGGGACCTGATGGATAAACACAATGTAGACCCCTATCGGGATGTACTTTCCGAGCGGAAGTACCGTGAGCTTTTCGGCTATATCAAGCATCCCTTTACCGGCGTGGACTATGTGGAATATTACGGCAACCTGGTAAAAGAATGCGGCGCAGATGTAGAGTTTGTCTTTGCCAACGACCCCAGAGCTATTTTGAATTACACCAAGAATGTGCTTTACTGTGACATTCACACCCGGGCCCGCACCAAGCGTCTGTTGAAGGATGCCGGTGCTGAGCGTGTGTTCGGTCTGGACGAGATCATGAACGCCCCCATCAATGGCAGCGGCTACAATACGCGCTACGGCCTGTTGGGCTCTAACAAGTCCACAGAGGATAAGGTAAAGCTGTTCCCCAGAGACTGCCAGGACCTGGTAGAGTCCATTCAGGCAAGACTTCTGGAGCTGACCGGAAAGCACATAGAAGTCATGGTCTACGGCGACGGCGCGTTTAAAGACCCCGTGGGCAAGATCTGGGAGCTGGCTGACCCTGTTGTATCCCCTGCCTATACCGCAGGTCTGGAGGGCACTCCCAACGAGCTGAAGATGAAATACCTGGCAGATAACGACTTTGCGGATCTTTCCGGCGAGGCTCTCCGGGATGCCATCAAAAATGAGATCCAGAAGAAAGACGGATCCAGTCTGGTGGGCAACATGGCTGCTCAGGGCACCACACCCCGCCGACTGACGGACCTGATCGGTTCTCTGTGCGACCTGACCTCCGGCTCCGGCGATAAGGGCACTCCCATCGTCTACATTCAGGGATACTTCGATAACTACACCAACGATTGATATTGCAAAAGGCCACCGGTAAAACCGGTGGCCTTCTTTTATTCTGCGTTTTCCACTGCTTCGATAACCTTTGCCACAGCATCGGTGTTCACTGTTTCCATCAGGCCGTTGTCATAGGCCTCAGCAACCTTGGGGTCGATAGGCAATCTGGCCAGCACAGGCAGATGGAAGGCCTCCGCCACCTCGTCCAGGCGGCTCTTGCCAAACACCTCAATGCGCTTGCCGCAGTCAGGACACTCCAGATAGCTGTAGTTCTCAACGAAACCCAGCACAGGCACATGCATCATATTTGCCATCTTTACCGCCTTGGCAACGATCATAGATACCAGATCCTGAGGACTGGTGACAATGACGATGCCATCCACAGGCAGGCTCTGAAACACAGTCAGGGGCACATCGCCTGTTCCGGGGGGCATGTCCACAAACATGTAGTCCACATCCTCCCAGATCACATCGGTCCAGAACTGCTTTACCGCGCCTGCGATCACAGGACCGCGCCATACCACAGGATCGGTGCTGTTGTCCAGCAACAGATTGATGGACATGACCTGGATGCCGCCTCTGGTCAGAGCAGGATACAAGCCTTCTTCCGTTGCCCCCTGGCACTCAGTGACACCAAAGGCTGTAGGTGCGGAAGGGCCGGTAATATCAGCATCCAGAACACCCACACGCTTGCCCTTACGAGCCATAGCCACCGCCAGCATGGAGGTGACAGTGGACTTGCCCACGCCGCCCTTACCGGATACCACGGCGATCACTTTTTTGACTGTAGACTTGGGATTCAGCTGGGCCAGCAGGCTCTCCGCCTTGCGGTCACCGCAATCAGAACTGCCGCAGGATGCGCAGTTTCCACTGCAAGAACTCATGATCAAATCGCTCCTTATTTTTGTTTTCCCTATTATACTTCCCGTGACCGGGAATGTCAACTCATGCAAATCAGCATTGGGCCATCTCCCACTGCTCCATTAATTCCATCAAAAGATTCTCCGCCTCTTCCTTTTCAGCAAGCAGACGGGTCAGCTCCTGATAGTCCGCACTGGCAGCTTCGATCTTATCATCGTACCCGGCAATCACCGTTTCCTGCTTCTCGATCTCCCGCTCCAGACGGCGTACCAGCTTATCCAGATCCTTGGTGCCGCCCTTAGGCTTCTCCTTCCTGGGCTTGGGCACAGCTGCCACAGGCGTCTTTGCTGCGGCCACATGCTCCAGTATGGCGCGGTACTTACTGTAGCCGCACTTAAAATCCCGGATCTTCCCATCCTCCAGCAGCCAGATGCGCTCGGCAAACTTCTCGATGAAGTAGCGGTCATGGGATACGAACAGCAGTACACCCTCAAATTCTTCAATGGCAGCCTCGATCCATTCCCGGGAGGCAATGTCCAGGTGATTGGTAGGCTCGTCCAGGATCAGCAGATTGATCTTTTCATCCATGAGCATACAAAGCCGCAGCCGGGACTGCTCACCGCCCGACAGGTTTCCCACGGTCTTAAACACATCCTCACCCTGGAACAGAAACGCGCCCAGGCGGTCTCTGGCAACCTGTGGCGTGCAGTTTTTCTCGTAGAGCATGGTATCGTATAGCGTGCGCTCTGGATGCATAAACCGAATGGTCTGGGGCAGATAGCCCCATTTCACAGTTGGGCCGAACTTGATCCTGCCCTGGCAGTCCTCCTCGCCCAGCAAGCACTTGATAAAGGTGGTCTTGCCGGTGCCGTTATCGCCCAGCAAAGCGATCCGCTCGCCGCCCTCCACAGTCAGCTCTACATCCGAGAAGAGTGTCCGGCCATCATAAGCCTTCTCCACCCGCTTCATCTCAAACACCACATCACCGGAAAAATCCTTTTCCCCGAAGGTAGCCTTCATGGTTTTCTCCGTCTTAGGCTTTTCTGTTTTTTTGATGCGCTCCATCCGGTGCTGGATGGACATAGCCCGGCGGTACAGGGTGCGGTTATTAATGCCCCAGCCCTTCATCCGCTCCACCGTATAGCCCAACTGTTTCAGCTTGGCCTGTTCCTGCTCGTACTGCTTCATCTGCAGATCGAAGCGGGCCTGCTTCTCATCGATATAGAAAGAATAGTTACCGGAATAGAATTCTCCTTGGCCGTCCACGATCTCAATGATGCGGTCAGCCACCTGATCCAGGAAAAACCGGTCATGGGAGATCGTCAGAACAGTTCCCTTAAAGGCTTTGATGTAACCCTCCAGCCACTCCACGCTATTCAGGTCCAGGTGGTTGGTAGGCTCGTCCAAAAGTAAAATATCCGTCTTTTCCAGCAGCAGCCGGGCAAGATTCACCCGGGTCTTTTCGCCGCCGGACAGGCTGTCAAAGCTCTGCTGCCGCTGGGCCGGTGTGATTCCCAAACCGTTGCAGATCTTGTCGACCTCTACATCCATATCGTAACCGCCGCCGGATTGGAAGCTTGCACCCAACCGGTCATACTCCGAAAGCTGCTCAGAGGTCGCTCCCATAGCCATGGCAGCCTCAAGAGCCTCCATTTTCTCCCGGGTGCGCACCAAGTGCGCAAATGCAGACCGCAACACATCCTCTACGGTATAGCCTGCGGGAAATTGGGGGATCTGGGAGATCAGACCAATGCGCTTGTGGGGATTGACATAGACCTCCCCATCGTCATAGTCCATTTCTCCCGTGAGGATCTTGAAAAGCGTGGTCTTTCCGCAGCCGTTACGGCCCAGGATCGCCACACACTCCCCCTCCTGCACCTCAAAGGACAGGCCCTGGAGCAAATTCTCGCCAATGACGAAGAATTTCGTTAAATTTTTGACCTGTATATCAACCATGGTTGTACTCCAACAGTGGGGAGTGATCCCCACTTTATAAATTATTCGCGAACTGCTGCACTTCCTCGAGAGTATACAGCAGATTCAGGGCCTGCAGCATAGCATTGGCGCTCATATGCTCCGGCAAGTCCAGTTTTCTCAATAGCGCAAGGCGCTTACTGCTGCTTCCTGCACCGCCGGAGAGCCCCAGTCCCACCAGATCCTGCTTTGTTATGCTATGGCATTGCCGGGCATCCTCGCCTTCAACAGTGGCCCCTGCCCGCCGCAATGCTTCCAGAATCACATCCGGGCTCATACCCTCGACTCCAAGCTTTCCCTCTTTCCCGGGGGCAGCCTTTCGCTTCTCCTTACCGGGAACATCCGGGATATAGGCGTGCTTAACAAGAGAAGGGTCGATTGCTCCCTTCAGGTAATTGCGGATCACAAACCCAGCGCCGTCAGAATCCGTAAAGACAATGAGGCCACGGGTCTGTGCAGCCTTGCGCAGCAAAGCAAGCTGAGCTTTGTCCTTCATGATCTGAAAGCCGCCTGTTTCCAGAATCGTAGCATCTACGATCTGGGAAAGTGTGTTTTTATCGTAGCGTCCCTCAACCACAATGACCTCACGGATCTTAACCATTGCGTGCCTCCTGAGAAAGCTGTAGCACCAGCAGCTCCAAAAGCCTGTCCGGTTCGTCAAAAGAGGTTTTCATTTGATAGTCCGTTTCCAGGATCAGTTCCGCTGCTCTGGCACAGAAGCGGGAGGAAAATCTACCCGCCGCAGACATGGTCTTTCTGGCAGGGTAATCCTTCAGTCCTGTCAAGCTCATAAGCTCTGCCGGGCCTTTTCCATTGTCTATCAGCATTCTGGCTGTACTCATCCGGCGGAAGTGGCCGCCGATAGCACCCAGGATCGCAATGGGCTCCTGCTGCATTTTCAAAAGCGTTTTTAGCTTCAGCAACGCCGGGCCATATTCCCCCTGTCCCATCAGATCTGTCATCTGGAACACGACAGCATCCAAAACCGGCTCTGTCACCGCGTCAATATCGCTTCTTGTAATATTCTCCGCACCGGAGTAGGCAGCGATCTTGGATATTTCGCCGCTGAGTGCTGTCATTGTGCCTCCGGTGATCTCGATCAGATAGGCGCATAGGTCCGGGGCAATCCGCTTTTTGTGTGCAGCAAAATGCCGGGTGATCCAGGGGATCAGATCCCTGGGCTCCTGTTTGGCAAACTCCACGACAGACCCGTTCTTATCCACTGCGTCCCAGAGCTTTTTCAGCCGCTTATCCGGCTTCCAGGGCGTGGTGATATAGGTAAACACCACGGTGCAGTAGTCCGGAATATCCGAAAACAGCTCTGTCAGCTTCTCCCGATCGCCTTCTGGAAGCTTAAATATATCGATCTCATCCACCCAAACCAAGGTGTTTTCCGCCATCATAGGCAGATTCTCCACACTATCTGCAAATGCCTGCAGATCAAAGGTCTCGCTGGTAAGCTTGTGAAAGTTAAAGGATTCCGTCAACTCATCCAGCAGGAGCTTGCGCAGCTGTTCCAGATAATAGTGGAGCAAAAAGGTCTCCTCTCCGTGAAAAAAGTACAATCTGTCCACCTGCTTATTGCGGATCGCCGCCTTCAGATCCTGAAAGGTACTGTTCTTTTCGGTCTGCTTAGCCATTGCTTCACCCCCTGAGAATGATGGTCCCCTCCTGATCCGTTCTGCGGACCAGGCAGCCATAGGTATGTAAGCGGTCCAGCACCGTCTGTGACGGATGACCGTATCGGTTATCTTCTCCCACCGAAATGATTGCTGTCTCCGGTTTTGTCTTTTCCAGAAGCAGCGTGCCGGTAGAGCTGGCCGCACCGTGATGGCCTACGATCAGCGCATCCAGATCCGGCAAGGTGTGGTCAGCCAGAAGCCTTACTTCTCCAGCCTCACCTCTGTCTCCGGTTATGAGTATATCACATTTTTCCGTGTGAAACAAGACACACAAGCTGCTTTCGTTACTGGTTGACAGATCCCCAGAAGCGTACACAGTAATTGAAGCTGTACCCCAGGACAGCTGCAGGTCCTCAGCCGCATAAATAGGCACATCGCCGTAGACTTCCAGCAGCTCCGGCTCCCATTCTTGCTTCCCATCGCCCTCAGGAAGGATCAGCTGTAATGTGGGCACCCGGGTCATCAGGTGCGCTGCCGCGCCCACATGATCCCGATCATAATGGGTCAGGATGACCCCATCTAACTGATATATACCCTGAGACAGTAAGATGGCTGCCACCGTATCCGCAGTCGTTTCATCGTAATCGCCGCCGCAGTCTACCATATAGGTCTTTCCCTGGCTTTGGAGCAAAATGCACTGGCCCTGCCCTACATCCACCGCTGTGACCCGGTAGTCATCCAGCTGTGGCTCCGCCCAGGAGACCAGCAAAGCGACGCACAGCCCCAGCACCATACAGCAGGCAAGCACCAGCGGTCGCTTTTGCTTACTCAAAAGATGCACTGCCAGGAGCACATAGCACAGCATAAGCCATACACAAGCATAAATGCTTTGGGTATACACTGCCGCCAAGGGAAATTGCGCCAGCACGCCCGCAACGCCAAGGATATATTGCACAGGCCAGGCCAGAACCCATGCTGCCACTGACCCTGCCGGCAACCAAATCGCTCCCAGGATGCAGGCAAGGATAATTCCGCAAAACAGGAAGGTCACCACCCACAGACACAGCAGATTTGTCACCGCAGCGACCAGGCTCACAGTGCCGAAATACCAAGCACACAAGGGGGTTGTAATGACTGTAGCGCTCAGGGATATGGACACGGAGGTGGCAACGCCCCGCGCCAGCCGTCCCGGGATGCTTTTTCCGTCCCAGCGTCCCAGCCTTTGGGATGCCATCAGCCACATCCGCAGCTTTTCCGAAAACAGGAAGATGCCTGCCACACTGGCTACCGACAGTTGGAAACCTACGGAGGTAATAGTTTGCGGATTGCCAGTCAGCATCACAAGAGCCGCAAAGGACAGCGCTGTCGGAGGGTCATATTCCCGGTTACACAGCATCGCCAGCAGCATTAACATCTGCATAATGCACGCACGGAGGATCGACGGAGAAAATCCCGCCATAGCAGCAAACAGTCCAAGCACAGGTACACCCAACAGTGCCGTCAAGATCCTGCGTCTTCCGGTGATGAGATACATCGCAGAAAACAAAATGGATACATGCAGACCCGATACCGCCACCACATGTCGGATACCGCTGAGCTTCAATTGGGTATCTGTTACATAGTCCAGCTCCGAGGTGTCACCCATCAGCAGTGCCTTTACAAAGGGCTGCACATCCGCAGGAAAAATCCGTCCAATCACACGCAGCACCTCTGTCCTTAGGTACGCAGGCGCATAATACCAGGCCTTACCCTGTGCCGCTGTGATCTGCTGCTCCCCTGTCGGATAAGCAAGCAGGAATATCCCCTCGCCCCTGTGATGGGTCACCTCTTCCAATCCACCGGCAGCGGTAAAGCGCAGACGAAATGTGCCCTCTATCACATCACCGGGAGACAGCCGTTCCTTACTGTTCACATAGGCCCGGACAGCATACTTTCTTCCATTCAGTTCTGTCTCGCCATCCACCGCAACGCCGTAATTCGTATCATAGCTAAAATCCGTTGCCCGAATATGGGCTGCTACAGACTTCCCATCTACAGCCCGGGCTAGCTGCAGGTATACACCGTCATACACCTGATAAACGATCAAACCTACAGCCATACCGGCGCATAGCATCGCGGCCTTACGCCGGATATCCGTGTTCCGAAACAGCCACAGGCCAATCAGGGCCAGCAACAGCAAGCAAGCCCCCGCCGCATACAGCACCGCACCTGAAAGCAGGTAAGCCCCAACCATACAGGCCACGGCAAAACCCATGCTGAACCACATCAATTTACGCAAGCCGCAGCCCTCCTTTGGAAAAGGGGGACGCTACAGAAGCAGCGTCCCCACAGATATCAGTTCACCTTGGATGCAACAAAATCATCCACCAAGGCCAGAGCATTGTCCAGCTTGGTCACATCCTTGCCGCCGCCCATGGCACTGTCCGGCTTGCCGCCACCGGAGCCGCCACAGGCAGAGCAAACCAGCTTCACCAGATCTCCGGCCTTCAGCCCCTTGGCGATCGCGCCCTTGCCGCAAACAGCCAGGAAGGTCAGCTTGTCATCATTGACAGCTGACAGCACCGCAACCACATTCTCATCCTTATCCCGGAGCAGATCTCCCATCTGGCGCAGCTTGGCTGCGTCTGCATCAGGAACAGTTGCTGTCAGCACATGCAGGCCACCGATCTGTTGGGCGCCAAACAGGAAGCGTTCCGCCTCACCCGCGGTCTCCCGTGCCTTAAAGCTCTCCACGGCCCGCTTCAAGCTCTTGATCTCCTCGATCTGGCTCTCCAGCTTGGAGGCAAGCTCCGCAGGCTTGGTCTTCAGGATCGCGCAGGCATTATACACCCGCTGACGGGCCAGCTCCATCTCCGCAAGGCAGGCCTTGCCGGTAATGGCCTCGATCCGGCGCACACCGGAGGCTACACTGCCCTCACTCTCGATGCGGAAGGGGCCGACTTTTGCGGTATTGTCCAGGTGCGTACCACCGCAAAGCTCGATGGAATAGCCACCCATATTGACCACACGGACAGTCTCGCCGTACTTCTCGCTGAACAAAGCAGTAGCACCCAGCTTCTTGGCATCGTCAATGGCCATTTCGCGCACATCGATGGGATAGCCCTCCAGTACAGCAGTCTGGACGATGGCATCGATCTTCGCCATTTCCTCAGCTGTAACAGCAGAATAATGGCTAAAGTCAAAGCGCAGACGGTCAGGCTCTACCAAAGAACCGGCCTGCTGAACATGATCGCCCAGGACGCTGCGCAGAGCCTTGTGCAACAGGTGGGTGGCAGAGTGGGCACGCATGATGGCCTTGCGGCGCTCTACATCGATGGCAGCGCACACCAGGTCGTCCACCTTGATGGTGCCGCTTTTCATAAAGCCATGGTGCAGGTACTTGCCGCCCTTGTCCTTCTGGACATTGGTGACCTCAAAGCGGCTGTCCCCTACCAGAATCGCACCGTGGTCAGCCACCTGGCCGCCCATTTCCGCATAGAAGGGCGTTCTGTCCAGAACGATGATGCCCTTTTCGCCGCCGGTGATGGAGCCGGTGACCTCTTCACCAACGCACACAGCCAGGACCTTAGCCTCGCTGTTGTAGTAATCATAGCCGAGGAATGCTGTAGGTGTGGTATCCAAGCCCAGGTCAATACCGGCCCAGCCCAGATCACCCAGAGCCTTTCGTGCCTCACGGGCGCGGACACGCTGGTCCTCACGGCAGGCAACATACCGGTCCATATCCACGGTCATGCCCTCATCCTCCAGCATCTCGGCCGTCAGGTCGATGGGGAAGCCATAGGTATCTGCCAGCAGGAACGCATCGGCACCGGAGAAAGCAGTCTCGCCCTTTTCCTTGTGCTGCGCCAGCTTCTCGCCAAAGATCCGCATACCGGTGTCAATGGTGCGGGCAAAATTCTCTTCCTCGTTCTTTACCACGCGGATCACATGGTCAGCCCGCTCAAGCAGATAGGTGTAGTGGGACCCATTCTCCTGAATAACAGTAGAGACAACCTCATACAGGAAAGGCTTATTGACACCCAGCAGCTTGCCGTGACGGGCAGCCCGGCGCAGCAGACGGCGCAACACATAGCCACGACCCTCATTGGTAGGCTGCACGCCGTCGGCGATCATAAAGGTAGAGGCACGGATATGGTCTGTAATGACACGCAGGCTCACATCAGTCTTAACGCTCTGGCCGTAGGAAGCACCGGTGATCCGTGTCACATGGTCGGTGATCTTCATGACTGTATCCACATCGAACAGGCTGTTGACATCCTGACAGACCACTGCCAGACGCTCCAGACCCATGCCCGTATCGATATTCTTCTGGACCAGCTCAGTGTAGTTGCCCTGACCGTCATTGTCAAACTGGGAGAACACGTTGTTCCAGACCTCCATGTACCGGTCGCAATCGCAGCCGACTGTGCAGCCGTCCTTACCGCAGCCGTACTTTTCGCCCCGGTCATAATAGACCTCACTGCAAGGACCGCAAGGACCGGAGCCGTGCTCCCAGAAGTTATCCTCCTTGCCGAAGCGGAAGATCCGGTCAGCAGGAATGCCGATCTCCTGATTCCAGATCACAAAGGCCTCCTCATCATTTTCGTAGATGGAAGGATACAGTCTGTCGGGATCGAGACCCACCACCTTGGTCAAAAACTCCCAGCACCAGGCAATGGCTTCATGCTTGAAGTAATCGCCGAAGGAGAAGTTGCCCAGCATCTCAAAATAGGTGCCGTGGCGGGCAGTCTTGCCGATGTTCTCGATATCGCCGGTACGGATGCACTTCTGGCAGGTGCAGACACGGTGGCGGGGGGGCTCTACCTCACCCTTAAAATAAGGCTTCATAGGCGCCATGCCGGAATTGATCAGCAGCAAAGACTGGTCATTCTGGGGGATCAGAGAAAAGCTGGGCAGACGCAGATGGCCCTTGCTTTCAAAGTAGCTCAGGAACATTTCCCGAAGCTCGTTAACACCGTAAGGTTTCGGATTCATTGGTACATACCTCCATAAAATTTCCATGATAAAACAAACACCCCGCCCCTGATTTAGGGGCGAGGTGAATCGCGGTACCACCCTAATTGCCGGCACGCCGGCATCTTAGCTACTCTGTAACGGGAGCGCCCGTCCCGGTCCTCCCGGGCGGCTTGAAAGTGGCTGGAAGATGCCTGCACAAGGGGCTCACACCATTCCCCTCTCGCTTGGGTGAAGCACAGTCTTCTTAGCTTTCGCATTGCCTTTACATATCGGTGATATTCTAGCACAAATCCGGAAAAAGTCAACAATTTTCCCGAAAAACCCAGGGAAATATTGACCGTTTCAGATCTTGCTCTCAAGCCAGGCCTTCATAGCCTGCCTGCCCTCTTCACTCATGGGGAAGGTCTGCGCCCCCTCCATCTGGCTTTTTTCATAGCAGAACAGGCCGTGCCAATATTCTACATGAATGGAGCTATTCTCCATATCCACTTCCTTTGGATTCAGCTTGACGATGTTGGGCACTGCCCGAAAGCGAAACAGCCCGGAAGAGCCGGTAAAGATATTGTTCATGGCAAAGGTATGCAGGGTAGGAACAAAGAGTTCTTCCATAGCTTACACCTCCGTTAAGGCTTCCATCTCGTCCAGCAGCTCGCCAAAGAGCTTCAAAGCCTCCTCCACCGGGGTCGGCTGGGCCATATCCACGCCTGTATCCTTCAGCAGGTCAATGGGGCTCTTTGAGCGGCCGCCGGACAGGAATTGGATATAGTCCTTTACCGCATTTCCATCGCCGGAAAGGATCTTCCGGGACAGCGCAATGGCCGCCGCATAGCCGGTCGCATACTGGAACACATAGTAGTTATAATAGAAATGGGGGATCCGGGCCCATTCCATGGCGATCTCGTCATCGACCACCATATCCGGCCCAAAATACAATTCATTGAGCCTGCGGTACTCACTGCACAGCACATCGGCGGTCAGGGCCTTTCCTTCCTGGACCATTCGTCCAATGTTCAGTTCAAACTCCGCAAACATGGTCTGGCGGTACAACGTGCCCTTGAACTGCTCCAGGAAGTGGTTAATGAGGTAGGCCCGTTCTTTCTTATTCTCTGTCCTGCTCAGCAGATGCTCCATCAGCAGCGCCTCGTTGCAGGTGGATGCCACCTCTGCCACAAAGATCACATAGTGGGCATCGATGGGGTTCTGATGCTTATTGGAATAGTAGGAATGCAGAGCATGTCCCATTTCGTGGGCCAGTGTAAACTGGCTGTCCAGTGTGCCGGTGTAGTTCAGCAGCACATAGGGATGGACCGCAGCCCCGGCAGAGTATGCACCGCTGCGCTTGCCCTCATTCTGGTACACATCGATCCAGCGGTTTTCAAAGCCCTCTTTCAGCACCCTGCGGTAATCCTCACCCAAGGGAGCAAGTGCCTCATAGACTGTCTGCTTTGCCTCTGCAAAGGGGATCTTGCGGTCAACGCCCTCCACTAAGGACGCGTACACATCATAGAAATGGAGTTCCTCCACGCCCAGCAGCTTCTTGCGCAAACGCACATAGCGGTGCATCTTATCCAGATTCCGATGGACAGTTTCGATCAGATTCAAGTACACCGAAGTAGGTACATTGGTGCCTGCCAAGGCCGCGTCAAAGGCCGAGGGGTATTTGCGGGCCTCAGCATAAAACTTCAGCTGCTTATTCTGGGCATTCAGCAAAGCGGCAGCAGTATTCTTAAACTTGCGGAAGCTGTGGTACATGCTCTCATAGGCACTTTTGCGCAGAACCCTGTCGGGACTTTCCTCGCACAGCGCAAAGGTCCCCTGGCTGACCGGATGGGGCTTTCCCTCTGCATCCACTGCATCCGGGAAGGTCATATCCGCATCGGCAAGCATGCCGTAGACCGTATCCGGTGTATCCGCCATCTCTCCGGCGGCAGCCAAAAGCTTCTCCTCCGCTGCGGAAAGAACATGGTCTTTATGGCGGCGCAGATCGGTCAGGTAGCGGCGATATCTCTCCAAACCGGAGTGCTCCGCATAGAAGCTGTCCAGCTTGGCGTCGGAGATCGCCATGATCTCCGGTGTCTCAAAACTGCTGGCAGCATTCAGCTCCACCACAACACTCATGAATTTGCCGCTCATGGCCTGATACACAGGATTGCGGGTATCCTCGTCAGCTTTGCGCATGCAGTAGTTGGCAAGGCGGTTGGCCTTGGCATTGACCTGCTCCATCCGCTCCAGATAATCGCAGAGGGTTTTGCCGCTGTCGGCCAAATGCCCGGCAAAGGACAGCAATACCTCTTTATCCGCATCCAGCGTAGCCAGTTCCTGTTCCCAAAGCGCATCGCTGGCATACAGATCCTCGACAGCCCAGGTATCCTCAACAGGAATTTCTTCACGCTTACGGATCTGATTCGTATTATCCATTGCCTTCCTCCTCAGTCAAATAAATGCATCTGTGTATAGTATACCACGATACGGCGAAAATGCAAACCTAAGCCCTTGCAAAATTTGCATTTTTATGCTACTGTATGCCTCGGTGATATTTTATGAAAAAACAAATTCGGGGCATCATTGCCCTGTTGTCTGCAACCATTATCTGGGGCTCTGCTTTCGTTTCTCAAAGTATCGGCATGGAGCATGTGGGTCCCTTCACCTTCCAGACCGCCCGGTGCATTCTGGCCGTCCTCGGTCTGATCCCCATTATAGCGGCATTGGACATTCGCGTGAAAGACGGCAAAAGCTTTCTGCAGCGCTGGCTGGACCCTAAGCTTTGGAAAGCCGGTGTTCTGTGCGGTATCCCACTGTTTCTGGCCTGCAACCTGCAGCAGCTGGGGCTTGTGGCAGATACAGATGCCGGTAAGTCCGGATTCCTCACTGCTATGTACATCGTGATCGTGCCTGTAATCGGCATCTTCCTGAAGAAAAAGCCGTCTGCCATGGTCCCCGTCAGCGTTCTGCTTGCCGTAGCAGGCCTATACTTTTTAAGCTGCATGGGCGTGACCCAGATCAGCTCCGGCGACCTGCTGACGATCTGCTGTGCCTTTATGTTCGCAGTACAGATCATCTTTGTGGATAAATTCGCACCGGGCACAGATGCTCTGCGTTTTAACACGGTCCAGGCTTTGACCTGCGGCGTTCTGTCCGCCCTGGTCATGGCGTTTACAGAAACGCCCTCCCTGCCTGCTCTGGCCGGGTGCGCCCTGCCATTGGCACATGCAGGCTTCCTGTCCATGGGCATTGCCTATTCCCTGCAGATCGTTGGGCAGCAGGACCTGGAGCCCACCGGGGCATCCCTGATCATGAGTCTGGAGGCAGTCTTCGCTGCGGTGTTCGGCAGTTTGATCCTCCACGAGACCATGACCGGCTGGGAAGTCCTTGGATGTATTCTGGTTTTCGCCGCTGTGATCCTTTCCCAGATTCCTGTACCCACAAAAAAGAAAGTGCTTTCTAACTAAATAACACAAAGAGGCTGTCTCACGAAGGGCATTTGCATAAAAGAAATAAAAAAGCAAGACTGTCATTCCGAGTGGAGCGTAGCGGAGTCGAGGAATCTACGCACTATATTACTGCCAAGCAGTCAAATAGTGCCAAGATCCTTCGACTCGCTATGCTCGCTCAGGATGACAGCCTTTTTGTAACTTTATCCTTCTTGGGTTATTTGCTCATTTTTACCTTAATGAGACAGCCTCAGAGAAAACAGTCACTGGGCGTGCAGAGCGCCAAATACTACCAGTTTCTTAATTAAGGCGCACCAGGAAATGCGTTCCTTCTCTCCATGGGCTTTGTTCGCTGTTTTCGGGAGCGCCATGAATATCAAAAGAGTAATCCAAGGCATAGCTTCCGTCGGCAAGCCGGATAAACTCTTCTTTGTTCATTTCATAGGAAACTGTGTATTTGTCCTTGATTGGCGCGTAGATTTCATCAAGCCGTTCGTCTAAACCCGCCTGAATTGCATGCATAGTTTCCTGAGGCGGCAGAACCGCTTCACGCATGCTTCCCAGGCCGACAAAGTTATGTGTGATAACATCCCCATATACCGTTACGCCAATCAGTGCTCTATCACAGGTTTCTGTGCCGTCAAATAGCCTTGAAAAGGTGAAGTCATAAACCGCATCAAATTCGGGTAGTGGCACATAGCTTTCTGCTACAAGGTCATATTGCGCGCTGTCTTCAATATAGTTGCCCAAATATGCCCGTGCAATGGCAAGACATTCTTCCCGGGACAGTTCATTAGAGTCTACAGAACTTAAATAATTCTTGTCGTACCAGCTGTAATAATCAACTCTACCAGTATACCTGTTCAACGCTATTTCAATTAATTTTTCTTTGGTTTGCATGCGATAAACATCTTTAACGTCGTGATAGAGATAACTGCCTTTGATTTGGTAATAGGGCAATTCATATTCCGTACCGTTGCATATGATATTTTTCTTTTGATCAAGCACTGGCTCTTTGGCTGTTTCATCATATGTCAGACGAATGTCATCAGAATGGTTTGCTCCGGATCTGTAATGGTATCCACCGATCTCCAGGATTTCAAATGGTGGTAATTCTGCTGTCGCTGGGTTCCCGGAACAGGCGGTCATGGAAAAAACGGGAATTAAAACAGCCAAAAGCAGGCTTAACAGCTTTTTCATAAAAAGCACCTCCGTTTCTGAAGAATGTAATTGGCTATTTTTACCTATTCATATTTTACCAATTTCATCCTAAAGTGTCAACAAAAACTGTGCATGATTTACAAAAACTGTATATTTACACAAAAAGGAAGCCCTGGATTGTACGAATCGTACAATCCAGGGCGACTGTTATACCTTGTCCTGAAGGATCAGGCGTTTCATAGCCTCAATGCCTACACTGATCGCGCCGCTGGTATCCTCGGTCATGGGCATTTCCATGCCCAGCTTTTCCCGTTCCTGATTCCACACCGCGTGGAAGCAGCTGCCGCAGCGCACACCCAGTGCCGCTGCCACTACGAACAACGCCGCGGACTCCATCTCGCTGGCCTTAACACCAAGGCGTTTCCAGGCCTCCCACCTTTGCAGGAGTTCATAGGAAACCGGAGATTTTTCCGGAGAATGCTGCCCATAGAAAGAATCCTTGCACTGGACTACGCCGGTATGGGTGCGGTAGCCCAAAGCCTCACTGACAGCCTTCAAAGCCGCTGTGACACCAAAATCCGGCACAGCCGGAAACTCAATGGGCGCATACTCCAAAGAGGTATGCTCAAAGCGGATCGCGCCGGTGGCAACGATCACATCCCCCGGAAGCACATTTAGATCAATACCGCCGCAAGTACCTACCCGGATAAAGGTATCCGCGCCGATGGCCACCAGCTCCTCCATGGCAATGGCAGCGGAAGGGCCGCCGATGCCGGTAGAGCAAACAGAAACCTTTTCTCCCATAAGCGTGCCGGTATAGATGTTATACTCCCGGTTCATGCCCATATGTACCGGGTCATCAAAATGCTTTGCGATAGCCTCACAGCGCCCCGGATCACCGGGCAGGAAGACATATCTTCCCACATCCCCCGGATTGCAGCGGATATGATACTGAGAACCGACATCTTGCATACGAATCCCTCCTAGAACAGGCTGATCTGGTCTGTTTCCGGCATATCTCCAAAAGCGCCGGCTTCCTTGAGCATTTGGATATGGGTCTTGGATACCTTGGGACAGGCTGCCGCCACTTCTTCTACAGACAGGAACTGCCTGTCCTCTCTTCCCTTGACAATGTCCTCTGCCGCACTTTCTCCAAGTCCGGAAATGGCCACAAAGGGCGGGCGCAGCTTTCCTTCTTCGATTAGGAACTTCTTTGCGTCGCTCTTGTAAAGATCGATAGGCAAAAACTCCAGTCCACGCAGGTAGAACTCATATACCACTTCGAGCGTGGTCAGCAGGTCTTCATCCTTGGCGGTGGCGTTCTCATTGTCATCAATGGCCTTGATGTTTGCAAGCACAGAATCCTTGCCACAAGTCATGAGCACAGCATCAAAGCCGCCCTTCTGGCTGCGGCGGTAGAAATAAGCCGCATAAAAGGCCAGCGGATAGTAGACCTTGAACCAGGCGATCCGGAAGGCCATCATAACATAGGCCACGGCATGGGCCTTGGGGAACAGGTACTTGATCTTCTTACACGAACCGATATACCATTCCGGCACGCCTGCGGTACTCATCTCCTCCTCTGCCCCGTCAGGCAGGCCTTTTCCCTTACGGACAGATTCCATGATCTTAAATGCCCGCTTTTCCGGCAGACCGCAGGAGATCAGATAGATCATAATATCGTCACGGCAGCCGATGGTCTGGTCCACCCGGGCAGTACCGGATACGATCAGATCCTTTGCGTTACCCAGCCACACATCCGTGCCGTGGGTATAGCCGGATATACGGACCAGAAAATCGAACTTTTCCGGCTTGGTATCCAGAAGCACGCCACGGGTAAACCGGGTATTGAACTCCGGCACAGCCACCGCACCGGTAGGACCGAGCAGTGGATCATCCTCATAGCCCAGTACCTTGGAGGAAGTAAAGATGGACATGGTGTTCTTGTCATCCAAGGGGATGGTCTTGGCATCCACGCCGGTCATATCCTCCATCATGCGGATCATAGTAGGATCGTCGTGACCCAGCATGTCCAGCTTCAAGAGGTTTTCCTCCATGGAGTGGTATTCAAAATGGGTGGTGATCTGGTCAGAGTTCGGGTCATCTGCCGGGTGCTGCACCGGGCAGAAATCCCAGATCTCATTTTCCTGGGGGATGACCACAAGTCCGCCGGGATGCTGACCGGTGGTACGGCGCACACCTACACACCCGGCAGCCAATCGGCTTTTTTCCGCATTGGTTGCCGTGCGTCCCCGCTCCTCCAGATACTTTTTCACATAGCCAAAGGCCGTCTTTTCTGCCACCGTACCCACAGTACCGGCCCGGAAAACATGGGATTTCCCGAACATTTCGGTACAGTACGCATGGGCTCTTGCCTGATACTCACCTGAAAAGTTCAGGTCGATATCCGGCACTTTATCACCACCGAAGCCCAGGAAGGTCTCGAAGGGAATGTTAAAGCCCTCCTTGGCATAGGGCGTGCCGCACTTAGGACATACCGCATCCGGCAGGTCTGCGCCGCACTCAAAGCCCTTCGGTACATCAAAGGTGGTGTACTTACAGTCAGGGTTGGGACAGCGGTAATGGGGTGGGAAGGAGTTTACCTCCGTAATACCGGACATATATGCCACGATGGATGAACCGACCGAGCCACGGGAGCCTACCAGGTAACCGTTTTCCAGAGAGTTCTGAACCAACCGCTGGGCCGACATATAGATCACATCGTAATGGCAGTTGATAATGTCATTGAGCTCTGTTTCCACACGCTTGACGATGAGCTCCGGCGGATTCTCGCCGTAAAGCCGATGCATTTTCCCGTAGACCAGCTCCTTCAGGTCCTCCACGGAATTCTCGATTTTGGGCGCAAACAGATTATGCGGTACAGGCCGCAGAGTCTCACACATATCCACGATCGTATTGGGATTGGTAATTACGATTTGCCGGGCTTTTTCCTCCCCTAAGTACGAAAATTCCGCAAGCATCTCATCCGTGGTACGGAAATACAGAGGATTGGGCTTATCCGCATCGGGGAAGCCTTTGGTGGCCAGCAGAATATGGCGGAATATCTCATCCTCCGGGTTCAGGAAATGGACATCGCCGGTGGCCACGACCAGCTTCCCCATTCTTTCACCCAGTTCCACGATCTCCCGGTTAAAGCTGTACAGCTCTTCCTCGCAGGAGGCAATGGGCTGCTCGCCCTCTTTTTTGGGTGTCAGCATAAACCGGTTGTTGGAAACTGGCTGGACCTCCAAATAGTCATAAAACGCCCCGATCCGCTCCAGCTCAGACTGCCCCCGGCCCATGATCACTGCCTGAAAAAGCTCGTTGTTTTCACAGGCAGAGCCTACGATAATGCCCTCGCGCAGCTTCATCAGCTCCGACTTGAAAATACGGGGAAATTTCTTGAAGTACTTCAAATTGGAATCGGAGATCAGGTGATACAGATTCCTGAGGCCAACCTGATTCTTGGCAAACAGCACGATATGCTGACAAGGGGCATGGGCCGCATGCTGACGGTATGCGATCCGAAGGGGCTCCATAGCTTCATTGACTGACCGCAGCTCCTTGACTCCCCTGGCGATCAAGATCTGTGCAAGCTTGTCCATGATCCTGCCGCACACCAGCGCGTCATCGCCGGCGCGGTGGTGGTTAAAGTCCGCTAATTCAAACTCTTTTGCCACCGTGTCCAGAGAAAACTTATTCAGCTGCGTCAGCAGATTCTGGGAAAGGGCCAGGGTATCCACGCAAGTTATTTCACAGGGGATGCCAAACTCCTCGCAGGCACGCTCGATAAATGCGGTGTCAAAGGAGGCATTGTGGGCCACCAGCACACTGTCGCCCACAAATTCCATGAACTGCTCCACTGCCTGGCGCTGTGACGGCGCACCGTGGAGCATTTCATCGGTGATGCCTGTAAGCTCCATGGTCCGCTTCTCCAGGGTGCACCCCGGGTCTACAAAGGTCTGGAAGCGCTCGATCTCGCAGCCGTTTTTCATCCGCACCGCACCGATCTCAATAATACGGTCACGGCGGGCATACAAACCGGTGGTCTCCAAATCAAATGCTACATATTCTTCGTCCAGCCCTATATTCTTCTGACCTCTGACCGCTACCAGATCGTCCACATCGTTGACATAGTAGGCCTCGCAGCCATAGAGGATCTTAATGACATCATCTGTACCGGCCACCTTGGGTGGGCCCTTCCAGTCCTCCACCGTGTGCAGCGCATCGGTGAAGGACTGCACACAGCCGTGGTCCGTAATGGCGATTGCCCTGTGACCCCAGGCAGCGGCCTGCTTAATGGCAGCCTTTGTAACCGTGAGGGCATCCATATTGCTCATAACCGTGTGCAAATGCAGCTCCACACGCTTTTCACCCACAACCTTATCCTGGCGCTTCGGCATAGTGCCGGGCATAATGGCAAGGGGCTTGAGCACCATTTCATTGGTATAGTTATCTACCATCAGCTTGCCCTGAACCCTGACGACGCCGCCCTCTTTCACGCCCTCAAGAATAGGCTTTGCTTCCTTGCTCTCCATAAAGCGGCTGACCCGCACAGAAGACAGGTTGTCCGTAATATCAAAATTGATCACCCAGGCATTGCGCTTGGCCAGTTCCTTGTGCTCTACATGGAACACCTTGCCCTCTACGATAACGCTGCCCATATCCAGATTCAGGCTCTGCATGGACACGGCAGTTCCCCTAAAGGGTTTTCCGTAGATCGCTTCGGAGGGTGTCTGCTGAGGCTTTTTAACTTCCGTGGGGGCAACCTTCGGCAGTGTATCAATGGCATCCGCACGCAGCTTTTCCATAGCATCAAACAGAGCCTGGCCCTCCAGGTTCTGCCCTGCCTCAACGGTGATACTCACAGGTGTGCCGAATCTTTCCTGCAACTCCTGACGGACAGCAGGCAGCACCTCCTCCAATATCTTTTTGCCGTTACCCACAAGCCGGATGGTCAGCTCCTGCCCCTCCCATTGCCATTGAGCACCGGCCAGGACACCCCGGCACATGGAATTGCGGCTGACGAACAGTTCCATCAGCTCACCGGGCTCCATGCATGAAAGCTGATCGGCAGGATAGGTCGCTTTGATCTGCAGGGTTCGCAGCCCATAAGCTTCCTGGATCTCCCGGGAGGCTTGATCCAAAACATGGGCAGGTATGTACCGCGGGGCGTGGATGCACACATCCACCCGCCGGGCATCCGGGTCAATATCCGCAGCAACGACAGCCGCCTGAGACAGGGCGCTTGCCAGCGCTTCAGGCGGCTCGTATTCCGAGAACATATTCAGGAATCGTGTCGTTTCGTTCATAATACTCCTTAAAGGCTTTCGATTCTCTTTAACAGGGCGCCTAAAAGCTGGTCGTAGGGCAATTTCTCTACCTGTACACCCTTTTCAAACAGCAGTCCCACGCCATCGCCGCCGGCGATGCCGATGTCTGCCTCCCGGGCTTCGCCGGGTCCGTTGACCACACAGCCCATGACTGCCACAGTAATAGGCTTTTGGCAGTCCTTCAGGGCTTCGTCCACCTGATTCACAAGGCCGATCAGGTCGATCTTGGTCCGTCCGCAGGTGGGACAGGAAATGATGTTCACGCCTTCCTTGCGCAGCCCCGCCGCCTTCAAAATATCCTTGGCGGCATATACCTCTTCCACAGGATCATCCGTCAGGCTTACCCGGATGGTATCGCCAATGCCATCGAGCAGCAGCGCGCCGATGCCCATGGCAGATTTCATCAGGCCCATGCGTACAGGGCCGGTCTCCGTCACGCCGATATGCAGCGGATAATCGCACCTCTGCCGGAACAGCCGGGAGGCCGCTACCATAGTGGGCACTGTGGAGGATTTCATAGATACACAGGTATCGTAGAAACTGAATTTCTCCAGCAGAGCAATATGCTGGAATGCGCTTTCCACCAGAGCCTCCGCCGTAGGATGGCCGTACTTCTCCAGCAGACGCTTATCCAGGCTTCCGCCGTTGACACCGATACGGATCGGGATGCTGTGCGCCTTACAGGCAGCCACCACAGTCTCCACCCGGTCCTCACCGCCAATATTACCGGGGTTGATGCGGATCTTTGCCGCGCCGCCCTCTGCTGCGGCAATGGCCAGTTTATAATCAAAATGAATATCGGCAACCAAGGGCAAGGGGCTTTCCCGGCAGATCTGTGCAAAGGTATGGGCAGCCTCCATATTGGGAACAGCCAGGCGCACGATCTGGCAGCCGGCATCCTTCAGCTGACGGATCTGGTTCAGAGAGCCTTCCACATCGGTGGTTTTGGTATTCAGCATAGACTGGATCGCCACCGGTGCGCCACCGCCAATAGGTACGTCGCCGACCATTATCTGTCTTGTCTTCATAATTACCTCGCAAAAATGACAAAGATATCCTTAAACAGCAGCACAGCCATGAGGATCAGCAGCAAAACCATTCCTACAGTGTGCAGATACCCTTCGTATTTGGGATCGATCTTCCTTCTTGTGATCTTCTCCGCAGCCGTAGTCAGCAGCAGACAGAATACCCGTCCGCCGTCCAACGCCGGAAGCGGCAGCATATTCATCACGGCCAGATTGATGGCAATGAAGCCACCAAGGTAGAGCATGTTCACAAGGGCCGCCGCTGCAGACCCGGAGGCTTCCGCCGTATCGGACATAATCTGCACGATGCCAACAGGACCGGACATATCCTTTAAACCCGCCTGCCCTGTCAGTAGCATTTTCAGGCTGACGATCACCGACTTTACATGGTTGAAGGCTGTGGGCAAAATGCGGCCGGGCACGGATTGGGGCGTGGTTTCACGAACAGCGAAGCTGATTCCGTAGAGCATAGACTGGTTTCCGTTTTCATCCTCTACAACCTGACGGATCATGGGCACATTCTCAAGCTCCACCCTCTGCCCGTTGCGCATGACCACCATATCATACTCGCCATCGGGCAGCAGCAGCGTAGCCAGGCTGAAATCCTCCTGTACGCTGATCCTCTGGCCGTTGAATTCCACGATCTCATCGCCGGCCTGCAGACCGGCTTCACCGCCTACTGTACTCCAGCTCTCCACCTGCTTGATCTGGGTAGAAGCGTACTGGGGCTGGCAGAACAGCACGACAGCGACGATCAGCACACCGGCCAGAAAATTCATGGCAGAGCCGGCAACCAGAATGATCAGCCGCTTCCACCAGGCAGCCTTCTGAAAAGATCGGGGATTATCCGTTTCCTCGTCCTCACCTTCCATGGCACAGTAACCGCCGATGGGGATACAGCGGATCGAATACAGGGTCTCCCCCACCTGCTTCTTATAGATCGCAGGGCCCATAAACATGGCAAACTCATTGACTTGTACGCCGGAACGCTTGGCCGCCACAAAATGTCCCAATTCGTGGATAAAGATCAAAAAGCTAAACAGCAGAATCGCAAACAGAATGCTCATGAAGCTCCTCGTTTCTAAAGATAATCAGGCATCGACCACTGCCGCGCGGGCCAGACGGTCTGCCTCCAGAATTTCCTCCAGACTGGGCTGGCGGATAAAGGGAACTGCATCCACAGCTCTGGATACCCTTTCATAAATATCGTAGAAGCCGATCCTGTCATCGAGGAACATGGCAACGGCTTCCTCATTCGCTCCATTCATAGCCGGGCAGGCTGTGCCGCCGGCTTTGGCGCAGGCCCGGGCCAAGGCAAGGCACGGAAACGCTTCCAGATCCGGCTCGCAAAAGGTCAGCGCACCGCACTTTGTGAGGTCCAGAGGCTCCACAATGCATTCCACACGCTCCGGATAAGTCAGCGCCAGCTGAATGGGCAGACGCATATCCGGCGCACCCAGCTGGGCCATCACAGCGCCATCCACAAATTCCACAAAGCTGTGGGCAATGCTTTGGCGGTGGATCACCACATCCACCTGCTCCAAGGGCAGATCATACAGCCGCATAGCCTCAATGACCTCAAGCCCCTTATTCATCAGGGTGGCGCAGTCCACCGTGATCTTAGGACCCATCTTCCAATTGGGATGCCGCAGTGCATCTGCTTTTGTCACCTGTTTCAGGGCCTCCCGGCCCATGCCGAAGAAAGGACCTCCGGAACAGGTCAAAATCAGCCTTTTGATTTCTCTGGGGTTCTGAGAGCCCATAAGGCACTGAAAAATGGCAGAATGTTCCGAATCTACAGGAATGATCTGGGCGCCATATCGCCTTGCTTCTGCCATGACCAGTTCACCGGCACACACAAGGGTCTCCTTATTAGCAAGGCCAATGCGCTTTTTCGCGCGAATGGCAGCCAGCGTGGGCTTCAGGCCAACCATGCCGACCACAGCGGTGATCACGCAGTCCGCTTCCTCCATGGTCGCGGCACGAAGCAGACCGACTTCTCCCCACGCAACCTCCACATCCAGCCCGGCAATTACCTGCCGCAAGCGCTCCGCAGCCTCCTGGGTAGCCATAACAGCCAATCTGGGACGAAAGGCACGGCACTGCTCTGCCATACGCTCCACGCCGCTGCCGGCAGTAAGGGCCGCCACCGGAATATGCAAATGCTCGATAATATCCAGGGTCTGCCGGCCAATAGAGCCGGTCGAACCCAAAATACTGACACATTTCACCATAATTCACACCACCACTACAGGCAGCAGGATCAGCAGCACCTCGGTCAAGGGCGCCACGATCATCACAGAATCAAATCGGTCCAAAATACCGCCGTGACCGGGGAACAGATTCCCATAATCCTTGATGCCGGCCTGCCTTTTGATCACTGAGAACATCAGATCTCCGAAAATATCACCCAAGGAAACAATTATTCCATACAACACCGCAAACAGATAGTTCACCTCAAGGGAAAAGAACAGGTCCATGATGAGGCCGTACAGCAGCATACCCAAAACTGCCGTCAGCACACCGCCCACAGCTCCCTCTACGGTTTTCTTAGGGCTGATCACAGGAGCAAGCTTATGCTTTCCGAAAAAGTAGCCGGCAAAATAGGCACCGCTGTCGGGAAGAAACGCCAGCACAAAGGGGATCATAATGATGTGCCGCCCCAGCTCCGGCGCAAGAATACGGATCAGCGCCGCAAACAAGTACGGGATCAGCAGGCCACCTACAAAACACAGAGCGATCTTTTCAAACTGCAATCTGATATGATTGCCCATCATCTCGGCGAACAAAGCGGCTATAAACACCAGCAGCCCCAGCAGTCCCCAGACATAGGGCATACCAAAATAGCACCATAGGGGCACCAGGAATGCCATGACCGCAGAATAGGTCACCAGGCGCATATGGCGGACCAGCCCGGTGCGGTACAGAAGTTCATAGGCTGCAATGGCAGAAAAAGCAGCCAGAAACAGCGTCATAACAAGCTTCGGCAAAAACAGCACCACCACGATCAAAACAGGGATCAGCGCCGCCGCCGTAAGCAATCGTGTTTTCATCTTTTAAGCGCCTCCAAACCGGCGGTTTCGCCTCTGATATTCTTCAATGGCCGCGTCCAGATCCCCAGGACCGAAATCAGGCCACAGTACATTCATAAACACATACTCGGAATATGCCGACTGCCACAGCAGAAAATTACTGGTGCGCAGCTCTCCCGAGGGACGGATGATCAGCTCCGGATCGGGCACATCCGCAGAATACAGGTAGCTGCTGAACAGCTCCTCAGACAGCTCCTCAGGGCTGCGTTTGCCCTCCTGCACATCTCTTGCGAACTGCCGGGCCGCCTGAACGATCTCCAGTCGGCCACCGTAGTTCAGGCAAAAATTCACCTGCACATCATAGTCCGCAGAGCGGCTCTGGGCAGCCAGACACATCTGCCGCAGCTTAGGACTCAGACGGCTCAGATCCCCAAAGAAACAAAAGCGCACGCGGTTTTGCTCCATGTCCTGCAGGGCTTCCTCCAGATATTTTCCCAAAAGCCGCATGATACCGGAGATCTCATCTTCCGAACGCTTCCAGTTTTCCGTGGAGAAAGCATAGACTGTCAGATACTTCACGCCCCGGGCGCGGCAATGGTTGGCGATCCGGCGGAACGCTTCTGCCCCTGCCGCATGACCGGCAGTACGGGGAAGCCCCCGTTTTTTTGCCCAGCGTCCATTGCCATCCATGATGATGGCAATATGCCGGGGAACACAGGTTATATTCTTTTCAGAAAGTGCCATGCAAGCACCTCTTTCTTTACGATAATAGAGCATTGGGGGCGCAAGCGCCCCCAACCTTAAATGGCCATCAATTCCTTTTCCTTGGCGGCAAGTGCATCATCAGCCTTCTTGATGTACTTGTCGAGCAGGTCCTGCAGATCCTTCTCTGCCTTCTTCTGCTCATCCTCAGTGATCTCGGAGTTCTTCTTCAGCTTCTTGATATAGTCCATGCCGTCGCGGCGGATGTTGCGCATAGCCACCTTGGCTTCCTCGGCATACTTTTTGACCTGCTTCGCCAGCTCCTTACGGCGCTCCTCCGTCAACTGGGGGAACACCAGACGAACGACCCGTCCGTCATTCTGGGGATTGATGCCCAGCTCAGAGGTCAGGATAGCCTTCTGGATGTCCTTCAGCAGCTTGGTATCCCAAGGCTGGATCACCAGAGTCCGGGCATCCGGAGAGGAAATAGTGGCAACACCGTTCAGCGGTGTCTCACTGCCATAGTATTCAACAGTGATCCGGTCCAGAACCTTTGCGTTGGCGCGTCCGGCGCGCACTGCACCAAACTCCTCTGCCAGATGCTCCAGGGCCTTGTCCATTCTTCTTCCGTACTCCTTAAAATCTACGCTCATGAGTTGATCCTCCTTAGAATTTTGTTTTAACGGTGGTGCCGATCTCTTCACCGCGAACCACGCGGATAATGCTGTTCTCTTCCGCCAGGCCGAAGCACACCATGGTCATATCATTGTCCATAGCCAGGGCCATCGCCGTGGTATCGGTGGCCTTCAGGTGCTTGGCAAGGCACTCATCGTAAGTAAGCTTGGTATACCGGACCGCATTGGGGTCCTTCTTGGGATCGGCAGAGTAGATCGCATCCACATTCTTTGCCATGAGGATAGCATCCGCCTCGATCTCCACGCCCCGGAGCACCGCACCGGTATCAGTAGAGAAATAGGGATTGCCGGTGCCTGCCGCAAAGATGACTACCTTACCCTCGTTCAGGTAACGGTTTGCCAGATCCCGTGTAAAATACTCGGCATACTTGTGGATCTCCACAGCGGTCAGCACTCTGGCATCCATACCGTACTGCTCCAGCACATCCGCCACCGCAATGGCATTCATGACAGTAGCCAGCATACCCATAGCGTCGGCATGGCTGCGCTGCATCTTGCCGTTGCCATTCTTCACGCCGCGCCAGAAATTACCGCCGCCAATCACAAGGCCCACCTGAACGCCCATATCCACACATTCGCGGATAGCCTCGCAGACCTGGCCGATCTTTGCAAAGTCCAGACCGAAGCCGTCGCCCTGGGCTGTTTTCTCACCCAAAGCCTCTCCGCTGACCTTCAGCAGGACGCGCTTATATTTAAGCTCAGACAAATCTTACCACTCCTTCTTCTATATCCTTCCCTATTTTAATGTAAGATGGGCAAATTGACAACCACATTTTCTGGTTTTTCGAAAAATGTTTTTCAAAATTTCACAATTCACTCCGGTTCTTCTCTTCGGGTCAGCAAATTTATGCGCATCGGGCCGTTTTTTGGTTGCAAAACCCTGATAGATAGGTTATAATATCCATTAATTGACCAAAGAGAGGATGCGAACAAAAATGGCTGAGATCACTGAAAGCAAGAATTTCATCCATGCATTTATTGAAGAGGATATCGCCGAGGGCGGCCGCTATGCCGGTAAGACCGTGCATACCCGTTTTCCGCCGGAACCCAACGGCTACCTGCATATCGGCCACTGCAAGGCCCTGATCATCGACTTCGGCACTGCCGAAAAGTTCGGCGGCCTGTGCAACCTGCGTATGGACGATACCAACCCCACCAAAGAGGATGTGGAGTTCGTAGAGGCCATCAAGGAGGATATCCACTGGCTGGGCTTTGACTGGGGCGACCGGTTCTACTACGGCTCCGACTATTTTGAGAAGGACTACGAGTACGCCGTGGAGCTGATCAAAAAGGGTCTGGCCTATGTGTGCGAATTGACCCCTGAGCAGTTCAAGGAATACCGGGGCGACCTGAACACCCCCGCCACCTCCCCCTACCGGGACCGTCCTATCGAGGAAAGCCTGGACCTGTTTGCCCGGATGCGTGCCGGCGAGTTTGAGGACAACAAGTATACCCTGAGAGCCAAGATCGACCTGGCCTCTGGTAACTTTAACATGCGCGATCCGGTGATCTACCGCATCCGCCATATGCACCATCACCGCCAGGGCAGCAAGTGGTGCATCTACCCCATGTACGACTTTGCCCACCCCATCCAGGATGCGCTGGAGGGGATCACCCACAGTCTGTGTTCTCTGGAATTTGAAAATCACCGTCCCCTGTACAACTGGGTGGTGGAGAATGTGTCCGTACCCCATCATCCCCGGCAGATCGAGTTCGCCCGTCTGGGCATCGACCATACCGTGCTCAGCAAGCGTAAGCTCAGAGCATTGGTGGAAAACGGTTATGTTTCCGGCTGGGATGATCCCCGGATGCCCACTCTGTGCGGTCTGCGCCGCCGGGGCTATACCCCCAAGGCCATCCGCAGCTTCTGCGACCGGGTAGGCGTTGCCAAGTCCCCCAATACCATCGAGTACGCCTTCCTGGAGTACTGTCTGCGTGAGGATCTGAATGAAACAGCCCAGCGTGTCATGGCTGTGCTGAAGCCTGTGAAGCTGACCATCACCAACTATCCCGAGGGCCAGAGCGAGACCTTTGAGGTAGAGAACAACCCCAATGATCCCGAAGCCGGCACCCGTCAGGTCACCTTCTCCCGCGACCTGTGGATCGAAGCCGATGACTTCCTGGCAGAGCCCATCCCCAAATACAAGCGGCTGTTCCCCGACGGTCCTGAGTGCCGTCTGAAGGGTGCATATGTGATCCAGTGCACCGGCTGCGTCAAGGATGCTGACGGCAATGTGGTCGAGGTTCTTGCCACCTACGATTCTAATTCCAAGGGCGGTGATCCTGCCGACGGCAGAAAGATCAAGGGCGCGACCATCCATTGGGTGGACGCAAACAACTGCTGTGATGCCGAGGTTCGCCAGTACAGCAATCTCTTCGACGACGCAGACCCCGACGCCTCCGGCAAGGATTTCCTGGCTTGCCTGAATCCCAATTCCCTGGAGATCCTCACAGGCTGCAAGGTGGAGGCCTCTCTGGCTGATGCCAAGGCACCGGCCTCTTATCAGTTCATGCGTCTGGGCTATTTCTGCCCCGACTCCAAGGATTGTGCACCGGATCATCTGGTGTTCAACCGCTCCGTCAGCCTGAAGGACAGCTTCAAGCCCGGTAAGTAATATTACGCGGCTGTGCTCCCCAGCACAGCCGCTTTTTGTACGCAAATACCCCGGTTGTACAGGCTGCACAACCGGGGGCTGTTTTATATGTAAACGAAGTTGGCGTCTTACCGCTTCTTCTTCATCTGAGACTGCAGGTGCATACTGAGCACCGCCAGAGAGGTAGCCATATTCTCGTTCTGTACCAGAATATTATCCGGCACCTCCAAATGGGTGGGTGCGAAGTTCCATACAGCCTTGATGCCACAGGCAATCAACTGGTCACAAACAGATTGGGCGTGCTTTGCGGGCACTGTAATAATTCCCATGAGGACCTTGTTTTCCCAGCAGTAGGTCTCCAGCTGGGACATGGGCAGAATGGGCTTGCCCCCGTCAGACTGCTCCGCACCGGGCGCTATATCAAAGGCGGCCAGAATGTTCAGGCCATAGGCATCGAAGCCGCTGTAGCCAAGCAAGGCCTGACCCAGCTTTCCTGCACCGATCAGCACCGCATCGGTGGTGTTGTCATAGCCCAGAAACTGCTCGATATCCTCGATAAGACTTTCTCGAAGGTAACCGATCTTGGGCCGGCCACCGTCAGAGACCATAGCAAGGTCCTTTCTCACCTGCACTTCGCCCATACCCAGGGCATTGGCAAGGGCTGTTGCGGAAATATAGGGGGAGCTGTCAGCGGGAATGCTCTTCAAATAGGCCACATAACCGGGCAGACGCTTCAGCGCCGATTTGGATATTTCTTTGCGTTCCATGCAAGCCATCCTTTCTTATCCTGCATTCGATACGAAATTATATCGATATGATTTATATCGATTATAACAGCAGAACCTCTAAAATGCAAGCGTTTTTCAGGCACAGCTTGTCTGGCGGATCAGCTCTTTGTGCAAGCGCAGCATGATCCGCTTCTCCAGCCGGGAAATATAGGACTGAGATATGCCCATTTTCTGGGCCACCTCCTTTTGGGTCAGCTCCTGACGCCCCTCCAGCCCAAAGCGCATGGTCACGATCTCCCGCTCCCGTTCCGGCAGCTCCCTGACTGCCTGCCGCAGCAGCCGCAGGTCTACATCATCCTCCATGGGCTTTAGGATCATATCCTCATCCGTTCCCAAAATATCCGACAGCAGCAGTTCATTGCCGTCATAATCCATGTTAATCGGTTCATCCAGGGATATTTCCGCCTTCTGCCCAGCGATCTTACGAATATGCATCAGGATCTCGTTTTCAATGCACCGGGAGGCATAAGTGGCAAGCTTGATGTTTTTATCCAGTCGATAGGTGCTGATGGCCTTGATCAGTCCGATGGTGCCAATGGAGATCAGGTCCTCCAGGTTCACACCTGTATTTTCAAACCGGCGGGCTATGAACACCACCAGCCGCAAATTCCGTTCAATCAATCGCTGTTTAGCCTCCTCGCTGCCCATTTCCAGGGCCAACAGGGCTTCCTGCTCCTCCGCACCCTTCAGCGGCGGCGGCAGAACATCCGCGCCGCCAATATAGTGCACTGCCTCATATCTGATGATGCCCAGCTTTTCCAATAACCTGAATAACCGTTTTTTCATGCTGCCCCTCCTGTCAATGCCTGATAAGTTCCCTCACTGTCCAGCCCCTCTGGAGCAAATGCCACCAAAACACTTCCCTGCCAATTACCGATCCGTACCCGCTCCAGCCGCAGAGCCAGCAGCATCCCTCCCGTGCTGCTTACGCAACGGTACGGAATCAACCGCAGTCCGGGGATCGTACCTGCTGCCACAGTTTCCACAGGAGAAAGCAGCTGCATCTTTGTCAGACCCAAAAGCCTTTGGGCTACCGCTGCGCTGACCACCAATACACTGCCTCCTGTAACGGGATCACGCAGGGTATTGCCTGTATCCCGCAAAGCCAGAAGTTTTTCCTTTTTTTCACCGTAATTCAGCTCTACATCCACATATTCCCTGCTTCCGGGCCTGCCCCGAAAGCCAAAGATACACATAAGGCACACCGCTGCCGCTGACAGCACCAGCCCCCAAAAACCTCCGCTGCTCAGTCCCAGAGCAACGCCACCCAAAGCCATACTCAGCAGTACGAACAGCACACCCCTGCGCAGAGCACCCCTGTCCCACCCAAAGGCGACGGAGCTCATGATTAGCAGACTTACAACCCTCCAGAGGGTATTTCCCAGAAAGTGCAGTCCCGGCAGCAGGCATATCCCGCCATAAACACCTCCTATCCCTGCTGCCAGGGCAGCTCTTCCGGGACGCAGGGGAAAGCCGGCCAGCCGATTTGTGCCCAGAAGCAGCAGAAGGTCCACCAGAAAATTCAGAAGCATGATTAGATCCAGATATACCTGCACGGCACCGCCTCCTCAATATGTATCGTGTGGCCCCAGTATACCTGCAGGAAGAAAAAAAGTCGGTCGCTTCCGCAACCGGCACTTCTTCCAGGAATCGGCCTGTACACCCACGCTTCATCGGCATCAGCAGCAAGCAGCAAAAAAGCGGCAGCTGATATTATCAGCCGCCGCTTGATCCTGTCGACGAGTTTTCAGAACGCTCCACACCGCGTATATTTTTCTCTGCCTTAAACCGGGCCACCATCACCTCATGACCGCACCCAAGACACCGCAGACGAAAGTCCGCGCCGGTACGCAGTACCAGCCATCGCTTTTCGCCGCAGGGATGGGGCTTTTTCATATGCAGTATATCATTGAGTCGAATATCCATGGCTGTTACCCTTTCTTGATGCCATCCCAATAGGCCTTGGCTGCCTGTTCCAACTTGTTAGGGCCGTATTCATAGTAACGCACACCAACCAGATCATCAGGCAAATACTGCTGCTTGACCCAATGGTCCGGATAGTCGTGGGGGTACAAATACCCCTGCTCCCGCTCCATGGTATAGGTATCCGCATGCACGTTCTGCAAATGCCGGGGAAAATCGCCGCCCTTGCCCTTGCGAATATCCTGCAGGGCACTGTCCAGCGCAAGGTGGGCGGAGTTAGACTTGGGAGAGGTGGCCATCAGCACCGCCGCATCGCCAAGAGGTATGCGCGCCTCGGGCATACCCACCATCAGCGCCGTATCCACGCAGGCCTTCACGATGGGGATGATCATAGGATAGGCAAGGCCCACATCCTCACTGGCAATGACCATCAACCGTCGGCAGGCAGACTGCATCTGTCCGGCTTCCAGCAGCCGTGCCAAATAGTGCACTGCCGCATCGGGATCGGAGCCGCGGATGGATTTCTGCAAAGCAGAAAGCAGATCGTAGTAGTTATCCCCTTCCCGGTCAGCCCGGAGGGCACTTTTTTGAGTAACAGCCTTGGCATCCTCCAGAGTCAGCATAAGCTTGCCATCCACAGTCTGACCGGCGGAGAACAGAACCTCCACCGCGTTCATAGCCTTGCGGATATCGCCGCCGCAGGCGCCGGCAATATACTCCAGCGCGCCTTCTTCTGCCACTGCTTTCAGAGCAGTCCTCTCTTCCAGATAAGCCACCGCCCGGCGGATCGCCTGCAGAGCGGCATCGGCAGATATCTGCTTAAATTCAAACACGGTAGATCGGCTCAAAATCGCATTGAACACATAGAAATAGGGATTCTCCGTGGTGGAAGCGATCAGGGTGATCTTGCCGTTTTCAATGTATTCCAGCAGAGACTGCTGCTGCTTTTTATTAAAGGACTGGATCTCATCCAGATACAGCAGCACACCGTTGGGGGCCATAAAAGTATCCAGCTGGGCAACGATATTCTTAATATCCGCCGTAGAAGCCGTTGTCGCATTCAGCTTATACAGCGTCCGATTGGTCTGCTGGGCGATGATATTGGCAACAGTGGTCTTACCCGTGCCGCTGGGACCGTAAAAGATCATATTCGGGATCTTCCCGGAATCTATCAGGCGGCGCAGCACCGCACCATTCCCCAGAATATGCTCTTGTCCAAACACCTGGTCCAGGTTTTGGGGGCGCAGAAGATCTGCAAGTGGCTGATACATAGGCCGCTCCTTTCTTTTTTCCTCAGTATAGCACAAATCCGCGGAAAATGCATCAGATTTTTTCACAATCTCACACTTATGTTTGCAAAAAGCAGCCGTATTTTCAACGGCTGCCTTGGCGCAGGATTAAAATGTTGCTACATCCGGGTTGGCAGGCTCCGCACCGGTGACTACCGCAAGGGCGGTAAGCACCGGGCCCAGCTCGCCTTTGTACAAAGAATGGTTTTCCGCTGTGACCTTAGCGGTAACCGTGACCCAGCTTCTGGATTCCAATTCTCTGGACTTATCGTACCGGCAAGGAATGCCGCAGAATTCGATGTCGTCCACACAGCAGGTCATCACAAACCTGCCGGGGGCAAACATATTATTCTTCTCACGGCGGAGCATTGCCACCTGAGCCTTGAAGTGAACAGTCTTGCCATCATATTTCTGGGGCTCCTCGGTCACATCCCGATACCAAAGGGCATAATCTGCATCCTTGATCTCAATAACAGAGGCATTGATATCAAAGGGCAAGGGGTCCACCACATCGTCAAATGCGGTTGTACCGTCCACATAATCATAGAGAATGTCGATCTTGCGGTTGGCCGCCCGGGACAGCTTGTGAAGCTCCGTAGTATCCGCACCGGGCTTCAGGCGGTTATAGACCACCATCTGCGCGCCTACCAGCTTGTCCATCACCAAATTACGCATATTGGCATTGTAGGCCATGATGGTGGTGGAATCGGCGAACATCACCTCTTGGGCAACCACCCACTCCTCGGGAAACCGCATATACAGGTCACCGACCAGCTGCATGCCGTTGAGCTCTGCCACGACCCGCTGGGCCTTGTACTTTTTCGCCAGTGCCTGCAGCTCCTTGGTAGTAACTGTCTGCTGATCCAACACCTCCAGGTACACATTCTGATGGGGATAGGCAGAGAAGTCATACTCCTCCTCCCCTTCCTCAAATACCAGCAGCAGTGTGCGCTCCCCGGCATTGAAGCGGGGATCTTCCAGGGTTTCCTGAATAAACTTGGTCTTACCGGAATCCAAAAAGCCGGTGAATACATAAACAGGAATCTGTTGCATAGCCCGTCCCCTTATACACCAAAGAGAGCCGCCACACCGGCCTCATCCAGCTGGGCGCCGATAACACAGAGCTTGCCGGTGATCTCCGCACCGCCCATACGCACATTGGCTTCACCGGGCACATAGTCAAAATGGATCCAGCCGCCCTGGGTGCAGGGTACAATGCCCTTGGCACGCAAGACCATGCCGTATTTTCCGGAATCCATAGCAGTCAGCGCCCCATGGATCTCGTCCATAGTAAACTTTCTGGCAGTTTCCACGCCCCAGGAGGTAAACACCTCGTCAGCGTGGTGATCGTGATGATGGTGACCGCAGCCACAATGCTCTCCATGGTCATGATGGTGGTGATCATGGTGATGGCCATGATGTCCGCAGCAATGATGCTTACCTTCCTCATGGTCATGATGATGGTGATGGCCGTGATGGCCGCAGCAGTGGTGCTCTTCCTCATGGTCATGGTGATGGCCGTGATGGCCACAGCAGTGGTGCTCTTCCTCATGCTCATGGTCATGGTCATGATGATGGTGGTGGCCGCAGCAGTGATGTTCCTCTTCCACTTGCGCCAGTTCCGCAGCAGAAACTGCCTTGCCCTCCATGGCTTCGATCAGCTGCTGACCCGTCAGTTCGCTCCAAGGAGTGGTAACGACTGTGGCGGTGCTGTTCAGTTCCCGGATCAGCTCCACTGCCTTATCCAACTTTTCCTGAGAGATGGAGTCCGTACGGGAAAGGAGAATGGTGGTCGCTGTTTCGATTTGATTGTTATAGAACTCGCCGAAATTCTTCCGGTAGACCTTTACCTTGCTGGCATCGGCAACAGCCACTGTATAACCCAGTGTCACCTCGTCGTTGGTAACCTTGTTCACCGCAGTGATCACATCGGACAGCTTGCCCACACCGGAAGGCTCAATGATCACCCGGTCAGGCTGGTACTGGCTGATGACCTGCTCCAAAGCCTTGCCGAAATCACCCACCAGACTGCAGCAAATACATCCGGAGTTCATCTCCGTAATGTTGATACCGGCATCCTGAAGGAAGCCGCCGTCAATGCCGATCTCACCAAATTCGTTCTCAATCAGCACAAGCTTCTGCCCCTGATAGCCCTCCTGGATCATTTTCTTGATCAACGTGGTCTTACCTGCGCCTAAAAAGCCGGAATAAATATCGATTTTCGTCATTATACGCACCTTCTGTACAAATTTTACCTATATAGTATAGCACCCTTTCCGGCAGATGACAAGGATATTTTAGATCCTTCGACACTTTCCCCTTGTATCTGCCCCAGAGATTCCTCTATTCTGTTGACAGGCGGATACATCCCCTGTGCGACAACCGCCAACCGCCGCTGCGCATCTCCCACGCAGCGGCGATCATTTATTCAGACAACAGGAATTACAAGAAACCGGTCGTCTGCAGGCGCGTCTGTAAGGCCATTGGCTTCACAAATCGCTTCAACGGTAGAACCACACCGTTTGGCCACATCCCACAGACTGTCCGAACCTATCCTGCGCAAGATCAGGCTTGGTCTGCCGGGATCCGGCTCTGTCACTTCTCCCAGTTCCACACCCGTTACCATAGGAATTTTTGTGTTTGCCGCCGCCATAAGATCCAAACCTATATCACTGCGCAATACAGCATTTCCGCCCCCAAGAGATGCCTGTGCTCTCCCCTTTGGTCGGGCGGTTGCCAGCATAGATGCATCTGGGTGGGCCGGAATCTGCCATGTACCGTCCCAGCGGACCGTGGTGTTTTGCAGATCCCCCTCCGCATCGTAATGGAGCATTTGGAAAGTACCCGGCAGTCCCAGCTGCAGCTGCTCTTCTGTGCGCTGTTGATTGGGATGCTCCATGGTAAAGCTGATATCCAAGACCCGATTGCCCTCGGTTTCCATGCTCTGCTCCGCCTTGAGCGTTTCTGTCTGCTGTTCCAGGACCACCGGAATCTCCAGTGTCTGCATCTGCAGATCCAGACTCCGGTTGGGGCTGTAGGCATCCTCCACTACCTCTAACACAGGTCGGTCAAAGATCGTGTACTGTCCTACCATGCCCGCTTTCAGGCGCAGCTTTCCTCCCTCTGCCATATCCAGTTCCAAGCTGGTCACTGCCGGTATCACCTGGGCTGTGGCATAAGCATCATATTCACGCTCCAGCTCCGCATACTGGGAAAAGGGCAATTCAAAATCACAGGGAACCATTTCCTCGCCTGCGCATCTGCACAGGGCATGAACCGCTGCGACACCGCGAAACAGGATCTTATCGCCCATGACCTTTTTTTCCATTATTTCCGGCTGCAGCGTATAATAAACCAGTCTTTCCGCATTTTCACAGGAGGCCGGCAGGGGAAGGTCTTCGTCCTGTACAAATGTCTTTTCCCCAGCCTCCGCCGGTATATGCAAAGGATAGCTTTTTTTCAGCAGCTTCACATCCTCCGGCAGTGCGCAGGGGGCATACACATCCACCTGAGCAGGCTCTAATGCCTCGCCGGCCACGCTCAGAACTGTACGCACCATCAGCTTGCGGGCCGAGACTGACCGGGCATCCACACTGCGCAGCTGGCAGTCGGCAAGGATGGTCCCATCCCGTTGGGTCTCAGGAAAATCAAAGCGCATCTGAAACGGGACCCACGCCTCCACAGACCGAGGCATACTGCCATCCTCCGGAGCATACAGCACCCATGCCATAACCCCGCCGGACAATCCCATACCGTTCCCCCGCCATTCTTTACTGCGCACCAACGGCTGTCCCCATGCGCCCAGCACCTTGCCGATATCCGGCATGGCCTCCGGCAGCTTCACCTCCTGGGTCTGTTCCTCATTTTTCACCTCCCAGGTCGCCCTGCGAAGGCAGTCATAGGCATTCTTCTGGAATTGTAATTCCATTGCGATCACTCCTTATCCCACTTTGCTACTGGATTCTATTCTCCCGCGGACAAGGATATGCCCTACTTTTTCAAAGTTGCAAAACCAAAAACGATCAAACCAATTCCAAACACGCAACACCAAAATCCAGACTCCAGACTGCAGCCAACCAGCAAACCCAGTCCAAAGGCGATCATATTGCATCCCCACAGCTGATTCCGACGGCACATAAAAACACCCCCTGCTTCACAATTGTATGCAGAGGGTGTTTGAAATTTAACCGCCAAGATAGGCCTTGCGCACATCGTCACTCTGGGCCAGCTCTGCGCCGGTTCCGCTGAGTGTGATCACACCATTCTCCAGAACATAGGCACGGTCTGCGATCTGCAGGGCCTTGCTCGCATTCTGCTCCACCAGCAGGATCGTAGTTCCCGAGGCATGCAGCTCCTTGATGATCTCAAAGATCTGGTCCACCAGGATCGGTGCCAGACCCATGGAGGGTTCATCCAGCATCAGCAGCTTGGGATGGCTCATTAGGGCGCGGCTCATGGCCAGCATCTGCTGTTCACCGCCGGAAAGTGTACCTGCCACCTGATTACGGCGCTCCGCAAGTCTCGGAAAACGCTCATAGATCGATTCCAGATCAGCCTTGAATCGCTGCTGATCCCGAACGGTATACGCGCCCATCATCAGGTTCTCATAAACAGAGAGCTCCTGGAAAATGCGGCGTCCTTCCGGAACCTGGGTCATGCCCAGCTGCACGATTTTGTGGCAGGGTGTTTTGGTGATATTCTGCCCATTAAACAGCACCGTTCCGCTTTTCTTGGGAATGATGCCGACCACGCTCTGCATCATGGTGGTCTTACCGGCGCCGTTTGCACCGATCAGGGAGACGATCTCACCCTCGTTTACCTCAAAACTGATACCCTTCAGCGCACAGATAACGCCATAGTATACTTCCAGATTCTTTACTTCCAACATTGCCATAGCATTATCCTCCGATGTACGCGTTGATGACCTCGGGGTCCTGCAGCACGGCCTTGGTGTCGCCCTGGGACAGCACCGTACCGAAGCTGAGCACCGTCAGCTCATCACACAGCTTGGAGACGAAATTCATGTCGTGCTCGATCAGCAGGATCGTCATATCAAAGTGATCCCGGATGAAGCGAATGGTGTTTGCCAGATCCTCTGTCTCATGAGGATTCATGCCGGCAGCCGGCTCATCCAGCAGCAGGATCTTGGGCTTGGTAGCCAGGGCTCTGGCGATCTCCAGCTTGCGCTGCTTGCCGTAGGGCAGGTTGCAGGCCAGACTGTTGCGTTCCTCCTCCAGGCCGAAAATACGAAGCAGTTCTTTCGCCCGCTCACGCATAGCCTTTTCCATCTTAAAGTGCCGGGGCAGACGCAGTACAGACTCCAGAACAGTGCATTTGTATTCCGGCAGATTGTGCAGACCAACCATGACATTGCGCACCACTGTCATATTGTTGAAAAGGCGGATATTCTGGAAGGTACGGGCAATGCCCTTCTGGTTGATCTTCTCCGGGGAAAGCCCCTTCATCTCCTCGCCGTCCAGATAAAAGGTACCGGTGGTGGGCTTATACACACAGGTCAGCAGATTGAAGATCGTGGTTTTGCCTGCACCGTTGGGGCCGATCAGGCCGTAGATCTGATTCTTCTTGATGCGGATGTTCACATCCTGCGCAGCCTTCAAACCGCCAAAGGAGATACCAAGCGCCTTGGTTTCAAGAACATATTCTGCCATCAGCGCTTTCCTCCCTTCTCCTTATCCGCAGAAAGATTCTGCGGCTTCATGTCTACAGACAGGATCTCATCCATGCTGATCTTGGTGGGAACCACATCCCATTTTGCCTTATCGTCCTTAACATGGGAAGGATCGTGCTTTTGCAGCTTGCTCAGCAGTGCGCCCAGATTATATCTGTTGCGGAAGTTCTTCAGTGCTGGTGCGTTATTGTAGATCACGATCAAGATCAAGATCAGCGCGTACAGCAGATTCTGCAGAACAGCCAGATCACCGGTCAGCTTGGTGGGCAGCCAGGTGTTCAGCCAGGTGATCAGTGCAGCGGCAATAATAGAGCCGTTGATGCTGCCCATGCCGCCCAGTACCACCATGACCAGGATCTCAATGGAATAGTTATAGTAAAACTTAGCGCTTTGCACTGTGTAGTTGCTGTAGCTGTACAGTACACCCGCCACTCCCGCAAAAGCCGCGGAATGATAAAGGTGATCAGCTTATACTTGGTAACATTTATGCCGGTCGCCCGGGCAGCGATCTCATTGTCACGAATAGCCGTCATGGCTCTGCCGTGCTTGGAGCGGATAAAGTTTTGCACCACCGCCAGAGTGATCAGCACCAGAATAAAGGCAATGATAAACAGATAGTACTTATTATAGCGGGGAGTGGACAGACCCAGCGTACCGCCGAAGGTCTCCTCGGAGGTGTTCTGGAACAGCGATTTTACGATCTCGCCAAAAGCGAGCGTCACAATAGCCAGATAGTCGCCCCGAAGCCGCAGGGCGGGGATACCGATGATCACACCGCACACCGCCGCCGCGGCACAGCCTGCCAACAACGAGATCACAAAGGCAAGCAAACCGTTACCCATAACAGGAACCAACAGGCTTGCCACCTTGCCGCCCAGATACGCACCGACGCACATAAAGCCCGCGTGTCCCAGGGACAGTTCTCCCAAAAATCCTACAACCAACGAAAGAGAAACCGCCAGGATAATACTGATCGCCATTTTCTCCATCAAAAACAGCAGGGAGTTGTTAAACCGGCCACCCGTCAGCGTAATAGAGGCCATTACAACGGTAAACAAGCCGATGACCACATAGTTTATGTAGTGATTTACTTTGAGTTTGCCGATCCTCATACCTTCTCCCTCCTTTTCTTGCCAAGGAATCCGGTGGGTCTGACCAAAAGGATCAGAATGAGAATAGAGAATTCAATGGCATCGGTATAGGGTGCGATTACAGTGATCTTATAAGAAATACTTTCCACCACACCCAGAAGGATACCGCCCAGCATGGCGCCCGGAATGGAGCCGATACCGCCGATAACCGCTGCGGTAAAGGCCTTGATACCGGGCATAGCGCCCATGGTATTGGAAACACTGGGTGCCTTCAGCAGATAGAACAGGCCAGCCAAAGCAGCCAGCACAGAGCCGATGGCAAAGGTGATCGTGATGATTCTGTTAACATTGATGCCCATAAGCTGCGCCGCGCTCTTATCCTCGGAAACCGCGATCATGGCACGGCCCAAACGGGTGTACTTAACAAACATCGTCAGCGCAGTCATCACTACCACAGTTACAGCCAGCGTAACCAGAGAAGATACCTGAATGGTAACACCCAAAAGCTTCACAGCGCCAAATTCATACACCATAACCATCTTGGACGCAGAACCAAAAATGATCTGTGCCAGGCTCTGGAGCAAATAGCTGACACCAATGGCAGTGATCAGCACAGCCAGAGGAGATGCACCTCTCAAAGGTTTATATGCGATCTTTTCAATGGCAACACCCAGGATCATGCAGCCAACACACGCCAGCAAAATCGCCAGCAAGGGGTTGTTGGTAGCCATGAACACATAAATGAGGTAACCGCCGATCATGATAATATCACCATGGGCAAAGTTCAGCATTTTGGCAATGCCGTAGACCATGGTGTATCCCAGCGCGATCATGGCATAGATACCGCCCAGGCTTAAACCATTTATCAGTGTGGACAAAATAGCTTCCATATGTTTTCCCAACTTTTTACTCAGAATCAACCGGCTATCACCGGGTATATCCCCAAAATAACCGATTATCTGTTATTTTAAATTATGCTGTACATAGCAGTATAACTGCACACACCGGTCCGTCGGCCGGCATGTGCAGTTATTCATTTTACTGTTCAGCTTTGCCCTTAGTTTGCTTCCTTTATGACATACTTGAGAGCGGACTTGTTCACATAGCCAGTAGAATCCCAAGTGATCGTATCACCGGTAACCGCATCGGTGACAGTATAGCCGCTGCTGAATTCAGCCTTCAGGATATCGCACAGGTCGGACGCGCTAATGGTCACGGGGATCTCCTTGCCGCCGTCAATAGCCTTCTTCATAGCGCCGTACAAAGCATAAACGCAGTCGTAAGCGGAGGCGCCGAACTGATTCAGGGTGTCCTTGCCGTATTTTTCAACATACTTGTCGATGAAGACCTTCGCTGCGCCGTCAGTTGCCTTGGAATTGAAATGAGACAGCATGGTAACTTCCTGAGGAATGGTATTGATATCAAAGCCTTCCTTGCTGTCGATGCCGTCAAAGCCGTCGCAGCCGTAGTACACAGCCTTGGGGCTCAGGATGTTCTTTGCCTGGGTCATAAACAGAGAAGCGGGATCGTAGTAAGTAGGCATGAAGATGAACTCACAGGTCTTCAGGGTCTCGATCTGGGTGCTGAAGTCAGTAGCACCGGCATCGGTAAAGGAAGTCTCGATCACCTTGACGGAGGAATCCAGATTTGCCTTAAACTGGTTGTAAATACCCTTGGAATAATCCTCATCGGACTTGTAGAAAGCACCGATGGTCTTGCCCTTAAAGTTCTGGTTCACAAAGTCTGCCGCGACCTTACCCTGGTTGCCGTCAGCAAAGCACATCTGGTAGCCGTTGGGGTTGGTGGGAATAGCATCACCGGAGGCAGAGGGAGTCAGGAAGAACACGTTGTCCTCCAGGGACAGGTTCTTGAACTCCAGGCCGGGAGCTGTGGTAACAGTGCCCAGAGACAGCTGCATGCCGCCTTCCAGCAGGGCGGAATAGTTGCCGGAAACCAGGTCGGCATCATGCTTGTCATCCATGACCTCCAGTCTGAACTTCACGCCGTTCAGACCGCCGGCTGCGTTGATCTCATCAACAGCCATCTGGGCGGCATTCTTAACCGCAATACCATAAATAGCTGCGCCGCCGGTCAGAGGACCGGAGACACCGATCACATACTCTGTGTTGTTGGCAGTGTAGTTGTTGCCTGCGCCGTTACAGCCGGCCAGCATTGCCACAAGCATCATAGCTGCCATTACGATTGCAAATAATTTTTTCATAATACTTTCTCCCTTTCCTAATATGAAAGCTTTATATAAAAAGGCGGCTACCCGATGCAGCCGCCTTTTCATAACAAAAGAACAGGCTGCTTTAATTGCCCACCCGCAACAGCAGGCCAATGCGGAAAATAAAAACGGACACCGCCGCAATGACAGTGTCCATGATCAGCCCAACAGGCGCAGAGGTATTCTCTGCTGCAAAGCCGGAGCAGCAGTTAGGATGCTGTTGCATAGCAGTAAAACCAGCAGCCACGATAATTACCTCCAAATAAATATACAGATATTCTATCCCACTGATAAACATTTGTCAATTTATCAGTTCGCAAAAATCCTCTGTTGCAATCGTTTACTTTTTGTTCATATCACCCAACCTCCTGGGTATCTATGGCAGTTTTACAGGCCTGCAGCACCTTGGAGATCACGGGAACACAGGTACGGGCTCCGTAGCCGCCGTCCTCGATAGCCACCATAAAAGCCAGCGGATAGGCAGGATCCGACACAAAACCGGTAAACATGGCGTTCGGCTTCCGGTCGCCGCCTACCTCACCGGTGCCGGATTTCGCACATACCGTCAAACCTGGAAAGTTCTCCGCGCCGTACTTATAGGTCACATTATATGCCATATACTCCTGCAGGACCTCCGCTGTAGCCCTGGACATGATCGGCTCCACAGATTCCGGCTTTGCAGAGTAGGTCCGTTCAGAACCTATGGTGACCTGGGATACCACATGGGGCTGGTATCTCACTCCGTTCCTGGCAATCGAACCTACAAACATCAGAAAGCCGCAGGGATTCACAAGGTCCTTGTATTGGCCGATGCCACTCCATGCCACAGATTCCGGGCCAGCGTCTGTTAGATCAAAATTACCGGCTGCTGTAGTGATCCCATCAAAGGTAATCGCATCCGTCACACCGAACTGCTGCACATAGTAGTTAAGCTTATCCTTGCCGATCTGCCCTACGATCTGGGCAAATGCACAGTTGCAGGAGTTGGCAAAGGCCTGCTTCAGGCTCTGTCTGCCATGAATGCTTTCGCAAGTCACTTCTCCTGAGCCCACAGCATAGGCGCCGGTGCATGAAAAGGTCTGCTCCCGGATATTCGGTACAGTCTCCAGGGCAGCTGCCAGTGTCACGATCTTAAAGATAGAGCCGGGAATATACTTAGACTGCAGAAACCGATTCACATACACGCCTGTGTACGCCCCTGTGAGATCCCCGTCGATATCCGGCACATTGTCCGGATCATAAGTAGGCGTAGTCACCGCGCACAGGATCTCTCCGGTCTGGTAGTTGTAAACCGCCACAGTCCCCACATAGTCCCCCATAGCCTCCAGGGCCACCGCCTGCAAGGACGCTGATAGGGTCAGCTGAATATTTCTCTCGGTGCCGCCGTACTTGTATACGCCGTTTACAGGGTCGTACTCCACAAATTCCTTGCTGTAGTATCCCACAGCCGGCACGCTGATATTGCCCAGCCGGTCACCTACCCAGTGTAAGGTCGCCTTGCGCACAGCCTCGTCCTGAGCATATGTCCTGTCACCGGAAAGAACAGAAAGGATCTGCCCATCTCTGTCCATAAGGGTGACCGGTGATGCCTTGCTGTCATAGTAAACATGGGGCGATCCGGGAAATGCCACCCACTTGTCACCGTTGATCAGAAAATCAAACAGGAAGAATACCAAGCCGGCCACCATGGCCAGTACCAGGATCAGGATGGCCATGGCTCTGGTTGCGATCCTATTCATCCTCATCCCTCCTTTTTTTGCCCAAAGGCACGGCAAAGCTGGCATTTTGCCGGGTATCTGCCGCCTTGACAAAGGCCAGAAGCCCCCAGGAGCAGATCATACTGGAGCCGCCGTTGGAGACAAATGGAAAGGTTACGCCGGTCAGCGGCAGCACATCCACTGTTCCCAACACATTGAGGATCGTCTGGACCAGCAGGATACCCGCTGCAGTGCAGGCACCGATGGTGTAGAAGCTGCTGCGGCCCACTGCGGCCGAGCGCATAGCAAACAGGCCCAGCGCCAGAATGCTGAGCACAAGCATGATCGCCATGAGAATGCCCCACTCCTCCGAAAGTGTGGCGAACACCACATCGGAATCAGCCGCAAACATATTCTTCATCCAGCCCTGCCCCGCACCCAGGCCCAACAGACCGCCGGAGGCAATGCACATCAGAGAACGGGTCTGCTGATATCCGGTAGTCAACGGATTCTCCCATACATGTCGCCAGGCGGAAAAGCGGCGCAGCGCATGGGGCGCGATCTTCAACGCCACCACGCCGGCAAAGCCTAAAGACGCGCAGGCCAGTGTCACTGTACCCACACTGCCGGAACGCAGAAACGCAATGACCAAAAAGGCAGTAAAAAAGATAAGTGCCGTGCCAAAGTCATTCATCAATGCAAGGCAGCTGCAAACGGCGGCAGAATAGGCAATGAACAAAAACAAATTCCGCTTGTTGACGATCCGATCCATAGTGGAAGCACCGGCATACACAAAGCACACCTTGCTCAGCTCCGAGGGCTGAATGGACAGCGGGCCGAGGACCAGCCAGTTCTTGGCGCCGTAATACTCCTTACCAAACAGCAGAGTGATGACCAGAAAGCCTAGACCCGCCGCAGCGGCTAAATACCGAAACTTCTTGGCCCGCTCCAGGTCACGCAGCGACCAGCCCACCAGCAGAAATACGCCCAGGCCCAGCAGAAGTGCCACCAGCTGCTTAGCCACCTCGCCGGGCTTTACTGCAGCAATGGCCGCCATACCCATGGTGCACAGAAAAAACGCCACGGTCTCCACTTCGAAAGAGGTCCTGCGGATCACCATATAAAATACAAACAGCACCCATTGGCATATGAAGATTCCGCCGAAGCCGCCGAGGATCGATGCCGCTGTTTTGCTGTCGCTCCCCAACAAAAAGGCAACACAGCACAAAAGCTGGAACACAGACAGCAGCACCACATTGACAAGATTTCTGAACAGGCCGGAATCTGCGCCCCGAAGCTCTGCCAGACGCTTCTCCTGCCGGTGGCTGATGGGCGTCAGCGTCATACGAATGCCGCCGATCTCGATCTTATCCTCCGGCTGCAGCGCGCTGATATCCACCTGCTTGCCGTTGACCCTGACGCCGGAGGTAGAGCCGGCATCGGTCACAGTCCAGCTGCCGTCATCGTAGCGGGTCAGCACCGCATGGCTTTTGGAAACTGCAGGCAGATCAATGACGATATCACTGCGCTTGCTCCTGCCGATCACATTCTCCCAATGGGTCAGAGGCAGCTTTTTCCCATCCTCCAGGCACAGCCATGCCCAGATCTCCGGCTGCCGGCGGAAGGTCAGCAAAGGCTTGACACACCGCAGCAGCAAAATACAGGCCAGTACCGGTGCAAGATAGCGCATGATGCCGATATAAACATGCAGATAGGTATCTGCCGCGTTGGTAAATATCTGAACAAACTGACTCACACCGTCACCTCCTTTTGTCTACAGGATACACACTGTATCCTTTGCTGTCAACTTTAGATTTTGTTACCGCGCCATGGACCGCAGCAGAGCGACCTTCCGCTGATAACCGGGTTGCTCGTTGGGGGGCTGCAGGATCATGGGCTTGTCCGCAAGGGGCGGATGATTGATGACAGTCAATATGTCGCATAGCTTCTCATTCTGTAAAGATACCATATATTCCGCCAAAAATCAATTTTTCCGTTCCATTGCCGCCGGATATGTGCTACAATAGGCGCAAAGCTTCCACAGGAGGTGCCCTATGCCGAAATCAGACAATCAGAAGTTGAAAATTTTTTACATCCTGGACTATCTGCAAAAAAACTCCCACGAGAGCAAACCCGTGAGAGCCCAAGAGCTGATCTCCATGCTGGAGCGTCAGCACAATATTTCCTGTGACCGAAAGACCGTATATTCGGACATCGCCGCCCTACAGGACTACGGCATGGACATCGTGTCCATCCCCGGCAGAAGCGGCGGCTATTATATGGCATCCCGAAACTTCGAGCTGCCGGAGCTGAAGCTGCTGATCGACGCAGTCCAGTCCAGCCGCTATCTGACCGAAAAGAAATCCCGTGAGCTGATCGAAAAGCTGTGCAATCAGTGTAACGAATACGATGCCAGGCTGATGAAGCGAAATGTCCTTGTGTCCGACCGGGTCAAAAGCATGAACGAGACTATCTATTATAATGTGGATGCCATTCAGGAGGCCATTGCTCAAAACAAGCAGATCACCTTCCGTTATTTCGACTGGGATCTGCAGGGCAAACGCCGCTACCGGGAAAAGGAATACGCCGCCAGCCCCTACGGGCTGTGCCAGGATAACGAGAATTGCTACCTGCTGGCTCTGTCCCAGCGTCACGGCATCACCTCCTACCGGGTGGATCGCATGAGCGATATCGCCCTAAGCCAAGCCGACCGCACGCCCTGCCCTGAGCTCACCGGAAACGCCCTCCATGCCCATGCCAACCGGCTGTTCCAGATGTACTCCGGCGACACGGTGGAAGTTAAGCTTCGCTTCCACAGGGATCTTATTAATGTGGTCATCGACCGCTTCGGCAAAGATACCCTGCTGATCCCCGACGGAGATTCCCACTTTAACTTCACAGTTAAAGTCGTGGTATCCCCTATGTTCCTGAGCTGGGTCATCGGCTTTGGCAGCAAAGCCACCATTCTCTATCCCCAGTCTGTGGTCGAGCAGTGCAGGACTTTGTGTGCGGAGGCTATGGCGCAGTACGCAAACTGAACGAATCTATGATCCTCTGCCAGGTCTTCGCCAGTTCACCGGCAACAGACGATCCTGCCATGACCGAAAGCACATAGTGGTACTCCCCATCATCCAGGATCACGGCTCTTCCTATCTGGTCTTCCCCTTCTCCGGCCGCCGCCCACACACATTCGTAGCGCTTACACGCTTCTGTCCCTCGCTCCAGCACCTGCAGCTTATCCCGGGAATAGCCAGTGGTCTGCCGCAGGGTAGCATCCAGATCGCCGGAAGACAGGGTCTGTACGATCATGCTGTAGCCGTCGCACAGATACAGGCTGCCGCCAACCTCACTGGTCATAGCCGGGGCCGCAGCCTCTTCCGGCAGCTCCAGCACGATCTGACTGGCAGCGGGTGTATCCGGCTGCAGGTACACATCCGACATCGTTTCAAAGGCTTTTGGCTCTGAACAGCCCGTCAGCAGCAGCGGCAGCAGCAGAAGTATCCCATATTTTTTCACGATCCATCCCTCCAGAAAGGCACATTACACATGAAGTATCTCATGGCTTATCTGTTTCTAGTCAATGCGGCAGGTCTGCTGCTTATGCTTGCAGACAAGAAAAAAGCCCTGAAAAAGGCCTGGCGGATCTCCGAAGCCACCCTGTTGGGTGTTGCTGCCATAGGGGGAAGCTTAGGAGCGCTGATCGGTATGCGTGTATTCCGGCACAAGACCCGGCATCTGAGATTCTCCCTGGGACTGCCTCTCCTGCTGGCAATGCATACGATACTACTGTGCTTTCTTCTAACCAAGCTATAAAGAGAACAGGGCCTCAGCCCAATGTCACTTAGTTAAGGGTGTCATCCTGAGCGTAGCGAAGGATCTTCGCACGAAATTGATGGAAACCGTCAACTAAGATGCGTAGATTCTTCGTCGCCTGCGGCTCCTCAGAATGACAGCGTTTTTAACTTAATGACATTGGGCCTCAGCCCTGTTCTTTTTAGTTATGCAACGCTTCGATAATGGCTTCCGCGGTCATGATACCGTCGACAGCTGCCGACATGATACCTCCGGCATAGCCCGCGCCCTCGCCTGTGGGGTAAAGCCCCCGCAAAACGGACTGGCGGCTGTCATCCCTGAGAATACGCACAGGGGAAGAGCTTCGTGTCTCCGGGGCAGTGAGGACACTGTCCGCTCCGGCAAATCCGGCAAGGCTGTTGTCCAACTGGGGAAGCGCCTCCTCCAATGCCTTTGTCAGCTTCTCCGGCAGCACAGTATGCAGGTCGCACCAGGTCACACCGGGTCGGTAGGTCGGCTGCACGCTGCCGGGGCCTTTGCTGGGTCTTCCCGCCAGAAAATCCCCCACCAATTGAGCCGGCGCGCGGAAGCCGCCACCGCCTGCCCCATATGCCGCCTCCTCGATGCTTTGCTGCCAGTACATGCCGGCAAGAGGTCCGTCCCAGGGAAATTCCGCAGGATTGACCGTCACAAGAAGCGCGGCGTTGGCATTTTCGCCATCCCGATCCGCATAGCTCATACCGTTTGTCACCACCCGGCCTTCTTCGGAAGCTGCGGCCACCACATAGCCCCCTGGGCACATACAGAAGGTGTACACTGTGGCATCCTCCAAATGCCGCACCAGCTTATAATCCGCAGGAGGCAGCACCGGATCCAGCTTTCCGTACTGGGACTGATCCACGGTTACCTGCTTATGCTCAATGCGCACACCCATGGCAAAAGGCTTTGCCTCCATGGGAACGCCGATTTCGTGAAGCATTTGGAAGGTATCTCTTGCGCTGTGCCCAATGGCAAGCACCGCATGATCGCAGGCGATCACTTCCCCATCTGCCGTTTTCACGCCGGTGAGCCTGCTGTTTTCGCTGCACAGGGCAGTGACCTGTGTGCAAAAGCGCACCTCGCCACCCAGGTCAATGATCCGTTTGCGCAGATTCTGTACCACGGTCAGCAGCACATCCGTTCCCACATGGGGCTTGGCATCAAACAGGATGTCCTCCCGGGCACCTGCCTTCACAAACTGTTCCAATATCCAACCGATCCGGGGATTGTTCACACCGGTGTTCAGCTTCCCGTCGGAAAATGTTCCCGCGCCGCCTTCGCCAAACTGCACATTGCTGACAGTATCCAGCTGGCCGGTGGCAAAGAAATGCTCCACCTTTTGGTGCCGGGTCAGGGCATCCCCCCCCCGCTCCAGCACCAGAGGCTTCAGGCCTGCCATTGCCAGTACCAGAGCCGCAAACATACCGGCAGGGCCAAAACCCACTACCACAGGCCGTTTTTCCGGCAAAGCTGCCGTCTTGGGTACTTTGTACCAAGAAGCCGATGTCAAGGCAGCCCGCTTGCAGCCGCTCTGCTTGAGTATTTTATTTTCGTTGCCGTCCACCGTCACATCCACTGTATAGACGATGCGCACATCCGGCTTTTTTCTGGCATCCACACTGCGGCGCACAATACGCACGCCCCGAATTTTGGAATTGGATATTTTCAAAAGCCTTGCCGCCTCAAAGGACAGCTGATGCACCGAATGCTCCGGCGGCATAGATATTTCCCTGATCCGTATCATTTTGCTTCCTTCCCGGCGTGCAGACCTGCCATGCGGCCTGAACTCCAAGCCCATTGCAGGTTGTAGCCGCCGCAATCACCATCAATATCCAACACCTCACCGCAGGCGTACAGCCCCGGCACCATGCGGCTTTCCATAGTGGCAGGATCGAACTCGTCCGTAAGGATACCACCGGCTGTTACTTGGGCGGAATCCATGCCCATAGGCTCTGTTAACGGAATGTCAAAGGCCTTTACAGCTTGGGATACAGCGGTAAGTTCTCCGTTTGTCAGCTCACGGATCTGCCTGCCGCCCCGGATGCCAGCCGCCTTGGTCAAAACACGGCCCAGTCGGTTGTGCAGGATGCCGGTCAGCAGTTCTTCCACAGGTAGTGTCGTAGCTGTACGGCGCTTAAGCTCTTCGAGGAGTTCTTCTTCTGAAAGATCCGGCAGAAAATCCAACCGGCAAATCCAGTCTCCGTGCCCCTGGCAGGCATCTCTGGATACCTCAAAGATCACCGGGCCGGACAGGCCGTACTCCGTGAACTGCAATTCCCCCGTACTCTGGGCATGAAGCTCTCCGTCGCATAAAATCCGCGCATGGCAGTTGGCCCGCACACCCTTAAGCCCGGCTACACCGCCCCAATTGCTTTTTATCTGCACCAACGCAGGCCGCAGGCGGGTACTGTGATGCCCTAACTTACCCAGCAGCTTATAACCGGACATTGAGCCGCCCAGCTTAGTACCGGCAAGACCGCCGCAGGCGATGATGACCCGGTCACATGCAAAGGCTTCCTGCCCACTGTCCACAGAAAACCCAGCCCCCACATGGCGCACCTTGGCAACCTCAACCCCGGCAAGCACCCGGATATTAGGCTTTTCCAGTGCAAACCGCAAAATGTCCACCACAGAATTGGCCTGGTCGGAATAAGGATACACTCTGCCCGAAGGCTCTGCCACCGTTAAAAGGCCCAAACCGCGAAACCATTCAAGGGTCTTTTCCGGACCAAACGCAGACAGGGCCGTCTGCGCAAAAGCCGCCTCACTTCCGTGATACCCCTGTCTGCTCGCATGGAGGTTCGTCAAATTGCACCGGCCGTTACCGGTAGCCTGAAGCTTTCTTCCCACGCGGGCCTGCCGTTCAAACAGCAGCACCTGAACATCGGGGTTCTCTGCCGCCGCCAAAGCCGCCGCCATGCCCGACGCACCGCCGCCAATAATTCCTACTGTCATACGCTCACCTGCTTTCTTTTTGCTATTATACTCGACCTGCCGTCAAGACACAAGAAAAACTTCCTTGCAAAGCGCAAAAGCTGTGGTATAATACCCTTGGTGATCGTATGGACCGAGGAAATATCGAAAAAATCGCCCACACCGCTGAGGACAGAATGCTCCTTGCCAAGCTATGGGACAAAATAAGTGCCGGTATGCGCCGGCAGATCCCGGCAAACACCAGCTTTCTGTCTGCCAGAGAACAGGAGCTGTGCCGCTATCTGTTTGGGGATGCCGAGGGGCTGCATTATTTTGGTGGCTATGCTGATGCGGAGCGGCGGATGCTCGTATACCTGCCGGAGTATTTGAACGAGGAATACCTGCTGGGCGAGGATTCTCCCGCAATATGCCTGCGGGCCACCTATTGCGAAAATGATGCCCTGTCCCACCGAGACTTCCTTGGGGCGCTGATGGGCGCTGGCATCGGCAGGGAGACTGTTGGCGATATTTGCGTCGGCAAGGGCAGCTGCGATTTCTTTGTAACAGCAGAGATCGCGCCCTATATCCTGCAAAGCTTCACCGGCGCAGGCCGCACTAAGCTGCGCATAGAAGCCATTGCTCTGGAACAGGCCCAGATTCCGGTGCCGGAAACAAGAGAAATCCGGGATACTTTGGCCTCCTTGCGGCTGGACAGTGTGATTTCCGCAGGCTTTCGCATCGGCAGAAGTCTGGCTGCCCAGCATGTAACTGCCGGCAAGGCCGCCATTGACGGGCTGCCCTGTGAAAAACCGGATAAATCTGTAACAGAAGGCGCAAAGATCTCTGTGCGCGGCTTGGGCAAGATCTGCCTGCGCACTGTCAACGGCCAGACAAAAAAGGGTCGCATTTCAGTGGTCATCGACCGCTATGTATGAGGTGAATACCGTGAAAATGGATGATGTGATCGCCCGGATCAATGAGCTTGCCAGAAAGGCAAAGGCAGAGGGCCTGACCGCTGAGGAAACTGCTGAGCGGGACAAACTCCGCCGTATTTATATCGACTCTGTCAAGGCCAGCCTGACCGGCCAGTTGGACAACACCTATATCGTCAGGCTCGACGGCTCTAAAACTAAGCTGGAGCGAAAAAATTAAGCCCATAGCGGGCTTAATTTTCCTGTAAGCTTTTTCCGTAGCGGCCGCTTTTGTGCTTGACAAACCCAGAGGCATATGCTAGAATACTTTGGCAAACAGCTGAATATGATGTTTAATTCGGAGTGATACCCAAGAGGCCGAAGGGGCTCCCCTGCTAAGGGAGTAGGTGGTCAAAAGCCACGCGAGGGTTCAAATCCCTCTCACTCCGCCAGAAAAGAACCACGCCTTATGGTGTGGTTCTTTTCTGCTGTGAAGGGGATTTGAAAACTAAAATGCAACAGTCCGGTGGACTGTTGCCGGCGACGGCTTGACAGAGCCGAACCTTTATTTTTCGCATAGCGAAAAATGCAAACAAATCCCTCTCACTCCGCCATAAAAACACTCATCCATTTGGATGGGTGTTTTTATGCTGTGAGGGGGATTTGAAATTGCATAACCTTTTCTGTTGCGTAGGCAAAAGAGACTGCACTCAAATACCTTTTCCGGCTTAGCCCGCTCCCTTGACTTTCTCCGGGATAAGTGGTATAGTGTAGCGGCATGGAGAGATGTCCGAGCGGTTTAAGGAGCCAGTCTTGAAAACTGGTGATGGGGCAACCCACCGTGGGTTCGAATCCCACTCTCTCCGCCAAAACGACACCACCTGACAAAGGTGGTGTTGTTTTTTGATGGTGGCCGGGGATCCGAAAGACGGCACCAGTCTGCAGACTGGTGCAAACAAGTGTCCACCGGACACTTGTTTAGTCCGTGGGAAAATCCATAGCCTTACGAACGCACCCAGTATAGGTGTGGGCATAAGGCTATTTTTGTCGCTACAGGGTATAGTAGCAGAAATGTCTAAAGTATACACTATTAACACACTGTTTTCATCTCGAACACCGTATACCCGGACCTGCTTTCGAGAGAAATACTGCACGCTTGACCGCCGGCTTTGTTAGTCGGTGGTTTTCTCTTGCAGCTTGGAATTGCTGTCTAAAAAAGGCATGCCTTGCATTTTTACTATGCAACTGCTATAATTGTTTATAACACAAACTGGAGGCACTTATGAACTTGGGACTCATTCTGATCACCGCAGTCAATGCTATACTGCCGATCCTGCTGCTGATCCTGCTGGGGTATATCCTGAAAAAGGTCGGCTTTCTTAACGATAATTTCCTCGCCGTTGGCAACAAACTTGTTTTTAATATCTGCCTGCCGGCCATGCTGTTTATCAACATTTACGATATTGAGGGATTTTCGGCAATCCAGTGGGATGTTGTGATTTACAGTGTAGCAGCCGTTTGCTTACTGTTTGCTCTGAGTTTTCTGCCTGCTCTGACCTCTACCAAAGACCCCCTGCGCAAGGGTGTGGTCATGCAATGTGTTTACCGCAGCAATTACGCCATTATCGGTATTCCCCTGGCAACCGCTTTGGGCGGTGCTCAGGCCGCTGCTGTGACAGCAGTGATCTCTGCTTTCTCCATCCCAGTGTTTAACACCTTTGCCGTGATCTCTCTGACCATCTTCAAAAAGGATTCCCACGCCAAAAAGGTGGATATAGGCGGAATTTTGCGCAATATCGTAAAGAATCCTCTGATTATCGGCGTTGCGTTGGGTCTGATCTGCCTTGGCATCCGGCAGGCACAGCTGGAGATTTGGGGGCAGATAGTCTTCGCCATGAACCGCCAGATAAAATTTCTGTATACGGTCCTGAATAGTCTAAAGGGTATTACCACGCCTCTGGCCCTGATCGTCCTGGGTGGACAGTTCGAATTTTCTGCTGTCAAAGGTATGTTCCGGGAAATCGCTGCCGGTACGCTCTGGCGCACCGTTCTGGCACCGTTGATCGGTCTTGGATTGGCCGTGATCCTGAGCAGCTATACCAGATTGCTTCACTGCGGTCCAAACGAGTATCCCGCCCTGATTGCTCTGTTTGGATCTCCGGTGGCCGTATCCAGCGCAGTTATGGCCGCCGGTATGAAGAACGACGGTCAGCTTGCCGCGCAGCTCGTCGTATGGACCAGCATCGTCTCCATATTCACCATCTTTGCCACCATTTGCATCATGATGCCCATGGGCCTGCTGACTCCCTGAAGCGCATACAAAAGAATTCACAGGGCAAAGTCGCATATTCCTTCATAAAAAGACCGGCAGGAGCGCCCCTGCCCTACAAAGTTGTCGCGATCGACACCGTAGGGCGGGGGCGCTCCTGCCGGAATCTTATTTATTAGATTCTCCGTGCATAGGTTGTATTTTTTACAGCCCTCCGTGTGGTATGTGCCTTATTTGCCGACAACCGAAAATGCAAATTCACGGACAGTGAAGGTCTGCGCATCCTTGCTCAGGCAGCAGACCACCTTGCAGTTGTAGGTTTCCGGCGGCAGGGACTGGAGGTCTATGCTGCCGCGGATCGTGGCAGGCTTATCGGTTTCAAACTTCCCCATTTCAAAGGTGTATTCCCTGCCGATTTTTACCCCGGTCTGCGCTGGCGGTGGCCACTGTACCGGCGTGCCGTCAGATCCGGTAATTGTCACAGTGACTGCGTCAACGATCCAGTTGCTGATCAGTCTGCCGCTCAGTACCGTACAAGGCCTCTGGAATGACCGAAGGGATCTACATTCATACACAGCCTCCTATTAATTGTTCTTTTGATCAACTATAGCATAACCCTGTAGAAAAAAACTACTGCCATTGTGACATTTTCAGCTTTGTTCAAGAAAGAAGCAAAAGAACAGCCGGAGCCTGCATAAGCAGGCTCCGGCATAGTCTGTCAAAAAACCTGTTTTTGACAGACTGGCAGAGGTCAAGGAAGGCGCAAAGACAAGCAAACGGTCAGCGTCGGCGTACATAGGTACGGTAGTCTGACCGTTTGCGCAGTAAGTCAAAATGCCTTGCGCAGCAAGC
>JAGBSG010000097.1 GCA_017632035.1 Oscillospiraceae bacterium
CCAGGGCGTCGCCCTCCACATCCTCAGCGATGATGATCAGCTTCTTGCTGGCCTTGACGATGGGCTCCAGAATGGGCAGAATTTCCTGGATAGAGGCGATCTTCTTATCGGTGATCAGAATGTAGGCATCGTCCAGGACGGCCTCCATCTTGTCAGTGTTAGTGACCATGTAGGGGGAGATATAGCCACGGTCGAACTGCATGCCCTCAACCACTTCCAGGCCGGTCTCAGCGGTCTTGCTCTCTTCGATGGTGATGACACCCTCGGTGCCCACCTTCTCCATAGCCTCCGCGATCAGCGCGCCGATGGCATCGTCGCCGGAGGAAACAGCACCTACACGGGCGATGGCGGCAGAATCGGAAACAGGAACAGAGTGCTCCTTAATGGCGGCAACAGCGGCTTCCACAGCCTTCTCGATGCCCTTGCGCATGACCATGGGGTTTGCGCCGGCGCTCAGGTTCTTCAGGCCCTCACGGGTAATGGCCTGGGCCAGAACGGTGGCGGTGGTGGTGCCGTCGCCGGCCACATCGTTGGTCTTGGTGGCGACCTCACGGATCACCTGGGCACCCATATTCTCAAAGGGGTCCTCCAGCTCCACTTCCTTAGCGATGGTCACGCCGTCGTTGGTAATCAGGGGCGCGCCGTACTTCTTGCCCAGAACCACATTGCGGCCCTTGGGTCCCAGAGTGACCTTAACGGTATCTGCCAGCTGGTCGATACCGGACTGCAGCTTCTTACGGGCTTCCTCGCCGTAAACGATCATCTTTGCCATAATAATGCTCCTCCTTGCTTACTCAGTAACGACAGCCAGGATATCATCCTGCTTGACGAACTTGTACTCTTCGCCGTCCAGCTTGATCTCGCTGCCGGTGAACTTGCTGACAACGACCTTGTCGCCAACCTCGACGGCCATGGTCACATCCTTGGTGCCGGGGCCTACCGCTACGACCTCATAGATCGCGGGCTTCTCCTTATTGGTGGTAGCCAGAATGATACCGGAAACAGTGGTCTCCTGGGCTTCGTTCTGCTTGAGCAGCACATTGTCTGCCATGGGCTTCAGTTTCATAACAGATCCTCCAACTAATTATTTAGATCGCAGCTCCCATACCGGCAGCTGCATACATCTACAGGGTTATTAGCACTCACCAAACCCGAGTGCTAATATATAATAGCCCAAACCTTGGAAAAATGCAAGAGGTAAATGGTCAATTTCCGTAAATAATTTATGAATATCCTTATGAACAGGCCTGCGCAGAGGAGATTTTACGGTCCAATGCTGCCATCACCCCACAAAAGAAAACATCGGCCCGCAGCCTTTTTGTGGAATGTGATGAATTTCGTTCCAAAACAGCCCAAATTCCTCTTTACTTTTGTGCGATATTCCATTATAATGAAGCCATATTGTAGCAAGGAGGCGATGGAGCATGGGCGAAGCGATTGCGGTGCTGTCCGGCAAGGGCGGGACCGGCAAGACCTCTGTGTGCGCAGGTGTTGCCACAGCTCTGGCAGCTACAGGCATGAAGGTGCTGTGTATCGACTGCGATATCGGTCTTCGGAATCTGGATATTTCCCTGGGTCTGTCCCAGCTTAGCACACTGTCTTTTACCGATGTTTGCCAGGGCGGCTATTCTCTGGACCAGGCTGCCGTACACCCCGACTATCCCAATCTGCAATTTCTCACCGCCCCCATGAACTGTCCTGCCAACAAAATCGACCAACAGGCTTTTGGGGCAATGCTGCGCCAGGCAAGGGCCCTGTATCATTACATATTCCTGGACGCTCCTGCAGGTATTGACACCGGCTTTGAACTGGCCGCCAAATTTGCTGACCGTGTCCTGCTGATCACAGGTCCTGACCCCGCTGCCATCCGGGATGCCTCCAGAGCCGGCGAATTGCTGGAGCTGATGGGCAAGCTGGATGTGCGCATGGTCGTCAACCGTGTAAACAAAAAAATGGTATCCGCCATGGAGCTGACCATAGACGATGTGATGGACCAGGCAGGCCTTCCCCTGATTGGCGTGGTTCCTGAGGATCCTCAGGTGATACTGGCCGCCACCTTTGGCACACCACTGCAAAAATACGCAAAACGGGGCGCAAGCGCAGCCTGTCGCCGCATTGCGACCCGGATCCAGGGTCTGTCTGTACCCGTCTCGCTTTAATATAGATAAAGGAGTGACCGTTATGAACATTGCATTCCTGGCTCATGATAAGAAAAAAGAACTGATGGTGCAGTTCTGCACAGCATACAAGAGCGTGCTGATGAAGCACAGCCTGTTTGCCACAGCCACCACAGGCCGGCTGATCGCAGACAATACCGGTCTGCCCATTACCATGCTGCTTTCCCACAAGCAGGGCGGCCACCAGCAGATCAATGCCCGTATCGCATATAACGAGATCGACCTGGTCCTTCTGTTTACCGACCCCAACACCACAGATCCCTGGGACGACAGCCAGATGATCGAGACCATCCGCCATTGCGACAAGCATAATGTGCCCATCGCCACCAATCTGGCCAGTGCCGAAATGTTCATAATGGGACTGCAGCGGGGCGATCTGGACTGGCGTGAAATGCTGCACACAAAACCGAGATTATAACCGAAGCCGCCCAGCCATCAGGCAATGTCATTCAGTTAAAACCCTGTCATTCCGAGGAGCCGCAGGCGACGAAGAATCTACGCATCTTTGTTGACGGTTTCCATCAATTTCGTGCGAAGATCCTTCGACTCCGCTGCGCTACGCTCAGGATGACACCCTTAACTAAGTGACATTGAGCCATCAGGCGGGCGGTTTTTCATACAAACGAAAGGAACATGACTATGGAACGCATCAAACCCCGGACTCTGTCCGGTTTTATGGAGCTGCTGCCTGCAAAGCAGCAGCAATTTGAAAAAATGGCCCAGATCTTGCGGGACACCTATTCCCTTTACGGCTTTGCCCCCCTGGACACCCCGGTGATCGAGGATGCCCAGATCCTGCTGGCCAAAGGTAGCGGTGAGACCGAGAAGCAGATCTACCGTTTCCAGAAGGGTGACAGTGATCTGGCTCTGCGTTTTGACCTGACTGTGCCCCTGGCAAAGTATGTGGCCCTGCACTATAATGATCTGGCCTTCCCCTTCCGCCGTTTTCAGATCAGCAAGGTCTACCGGGGTGAGCGGGCCCAGAGAGGCCGCTTCCGGGAATTTTATCAGGCAGACATCGATATTATCGGTGACGGCAAGCTGGACATTCTCAACGAAGCTGAGATCCCCTCTATTATTTATAAGGTATTCCGGGGCTTTGGCCTGACCCGATTCCAAATTCGGGTGAATAACCGCAAGATCCTCAACGGCTTTTATGCCATGCTGGGCCTTTCCGAAAAGAGCGGCGAGATCATGCGCACTGTGGACAAGCTGGATAAGATCGGTGCGGAAAAGGTCAGTACCATTCTGGTGGAGGATTGCGCTCTGACCCAGGAGCAAGCTCAAGAGATCCTGAAGTTTATTGCCATTACCGGCAGCAACGAGCAGGTGATCGCGGCGCTGGAGGGCTATACCGGCAGAAACGAGGTGTTCGACCTGGGCCTTGCAGAGCTGAAGGCTGTGACTGCCAATCTGGCGGCATTCGGTGTTCCCGAAGCCAATTTCGCCGTGGACCTGACCATCGCCAGAGGTTTGGATTATTATACCGGAACGGTATATGAGACCACCCTGCTGGATCACCCGGAGATCGGCTCTGTGTGCTCCGGCGGCCGGTATGACGATCTGGCGGGCTACTATATCGATAAGCCTCTGCCCGGTGTGGGTATTTCTATCGGCCTGACCCGGCTGTTCTATGTGCTGGAGGAGCAGGGCTTGCTAAATCCCGAGCTGCCCACAGCTCCTGCGGATGCGCTTGTACTGCCGATGACCACCGATGCCGCCCCTTCCATCGCCCTGGCAGAAGCCCTGCGGGCAGAAGGTCTGCGGGTGCAGCTGTACTGTGAGCAGAAGAAGTTCAAGCAGAAGATGAGCTATGCGGACAAGCTGGGTGTGCCCTTTGCGGTGCTGCTGGGTGAGGATGAGATTGCCCAGGGCAAGTGCTCAGTCAAGAATATGCGCACCGGCGAGCAGGCAGTAATGACCGCCCAGGAAGCGGCTGCCCATATTCGCCAGTCCCTGAACAGCGTCAGCGGCGCAGTTATTCTGGAAAAATGACCGTGGAACAGAAGTTTGTGGCGGCATGGCTTTCCAGCCGGGAGAAAGCAGAAACGTTGGGTGTGCGTCTGCGCCCAATAGCAGCGGAGGAAGTCCTGAAGCAAGCCCATCGCAGCGTATCCTCTCACCGGCCCAGTGACGGCTTCACCGCATTGGCAGCCAAGGGCCGACTGGATCTGAGTCTGGAGGCATTGGTCATTGACAAGCGCTTTACCGCGCTGTTCACCGACGAGGAGGCAAACAACGCCTTGACAAGGCTGCTGGAGGCAGGTTACGGATTTTGATAAAAAGCACGGTAAGGCACCACCTCAATGACATTAAGTTAAAAGCCCTGTCATTCTGAGGAGCCGCAGGCGACGAAGAATCTACGCATCTTTGTTGACGGTTTCCATCAATTTCGTGGGAAGATCCTTCGACTTCGCGACTTCGTCGCTGCGCTCAGGATGACACCCTTAACTAAGTGACATTGAGGCAACGCTTTGCCGTGCTTTTTTTGCCGGAAAAGAAGATGCAGGGCATTGCAACCGTAAAACAGATTTGCTATAATAGAAAAAAGCTTGATGGGGGTGCATTCACAGGATGAACCGCAGATCTGATCCTATAGCGGTGTTTGATTCCGGCGTGGGCGGAACCAGTGTGCTGCGCCATCTGCTGCGCATCCTGCCAAATGAACGGTATATCTATTTTGGCGACTCTGCCAATGCCCCTTACGGAACAAAAACCACCGAGCAGGTACGCGAGCTTGTACTGGATCTGGCCCGGCGTTTAACAGCCCGGGGCATCAAGGCTCTGGTAGTAGCCTGCAACACAGCTACCGGCGCGGCCATTGAGGCGTTGCGTACCCAGTATCCCCAGCTGATCGTGGTGGGAGTAGAACCGGCTCTCAAACCGGCAGCCGACAAATACCCCGGGGGACATATTGGTGTTATGGCAACACCGGTTACTCTGGAGGGTGAGAAATTCCGCCGCCTGTTGGACCGCTTTGCGGCAGATCACAAAATCACCCTGCTGCCGGCCCCCGGTCTTGCGGACTTGGTAGAAGCCGGCAAACAGGACAGTCCCGAGGGAGAAGCCCTGCTGAAAGCGCTGCTGTCTGCTTATGCAGGCAAGCTGGATGCTCTGGTTTTGGGCTGTACCCATTATCCCTTTGCCACGGCTGCGATCCGCCGCATCCTGGGAGACGGAACAGAGCTCTTTGACGGTGGGGAAGGCACAGCCGCCCAGACCCGCCGTTGGTTGGAAACCAAGGACCTGCTGTATCAGGGCCCCGGCCAGGTGCTGGTGGAGAACAGCTTGGATAGCCCCGAAATCATACACCTTACCCGGAAACTTGCCGGGTTAGAATAAAAACACCTACAAGAAAGGATGTATTGTTATGATCGTATGTCCCTGGAAAGACCTGGGCAGATATGCCCCCGTTATCCCCGGCCTGGAGGAGGCAGTAAAGCTGGTAAACAGTCTGGAAAGCCTGGAGCCTGCTACATATCCCCTGTCCAGCGGCAACAAGGTGCTGGTACAGCAGGGCACTACCAAGGCCGCTGAGGGTCAGTTGCTGGAAGCCCATCGGGAGTATCTGGACATTCAGTATGTTATCAAGGGCGGCGAGACCGTGGGTTGGGCCCCGGTTGAGACACTGGAGCTGTCCGGCGAGTTTAATGCCGCGAAGGACAAGGGCATGTATGCCGGCCATTGCGACTTCATGGATATCGCTGAGGGCTATTGCTATGTGGTGTATCCTGAGGATGCCCATATGCCCGGCAGCCATCTGGAAGTGCCCCAGAATTATCAGAAGGTCGTTGTAAAGCTGAAGGTATGAGTGTAGCCTTCGATACCGGGTGTCTGGAATGCCACCTGCGGCGTAATTTGGAAACTGCCCGGTCTCTGGGGGATGAAAAGACAGCCATGGCCTTTGCCAGGGAGCTGATGCAGCTGTATCTGTCTGCGCCCGAGGGTGTTGGCTCTCCCTGGTTCGGCCCCGGAACAACCAAACTGTTTCAGAAATTTTACGGCTTGGACCCGGACCGTTTCCGGGAAGAAAAGATCCTGTCTAATCAGTTCGTCATGGAGCGGCTGCCTCAGATCCGGGAAATGGTGAACGGGGCGAAAGACCCGGTATTCGCGGGTCTGCAGCTTGCGATTTTGGGCAACTACCTGGATTTTTCCGCATTGCAGGGCCAGGTCAGCTTTGAAAAGCTGGAGGATATGCTCCGGCAGGCTCTGGATATGGAGCTAGATACGAACTGCTATCACACCCTCTGTAACGACCTGGAAAAGGGGCAAAAGCTGCTGTATCTGACGGATAATGCCGGCGAGATCGGTTTCGACCGGGTGTTCGCGGAGAAGATCCATGAGACATATCCCCATTTGCAGATCACCTTCTGTGTCCGGGGCGGGCCTGCCGCCAATGATGCTACCCGGGAGGATGCCCGGGTGGTAGGGATCCCCTTCCCGGTCATCGACAACGGCAATACCGTAGGCGGTACAGAGCTTTCCCTGCTCAGCACGGAAGCCAGACAGGCCTTGGAGGAAGCAGATGTGGTGATCGCCAAGGGCATGGGCAATACAGAAACCATGCTGGGCTGCGGCTACAATGTGTACTACGCCTTTTTGGTCAAATGCGACCGCTTCGTGCGGCGCTTCCAAAAGCCTATGTTTACCCCCATGCTGCTAAAGGAATAAAATATCCGCTCTGCCATTCGGCAGAGCGGAATTTTTTCATTTTACATACTCGATGACCACGCGGCGGTTGGGTTCAGTGCCGGTGGAATGGGTTGTAATGTTCTCCATCTCCTGCAGCGTTGCGTGGATCACATGGCGCTCGTAGGCGTTCATGGGCTCCAGAGAGCAGCGGCGACGGGCTTTCAGCACCTGCTGTGCCTTCTTGCGGGCGTAGCGGCGCAGGGACTCCTCCCGCTTCTCCCGGTATTCCTCGGCATCCACATTGATGCGGATATGGCCTTCGGCAAACTTCTTGACAGAGTAGTTGCACAGGTGCTGGATGGCATCCAGTGTATCGCCCCGGCGGCCGATCAGGTAGCCCAGATCGTCGCCCACCAGATCGACCTTGTAAGTATTCTCATCGACCTTCCAGGCGTGGGGAACGGCCTGAGATTCCATATGCTCCAGCAGGCCCTTCAGAAACTGTTCGATCTTATCCTCCGTGCTGCCGGGCTCTGCCGCGGCGTAGGTCTTGGGCATCTTGGGGGCTTCAGGCTTTTTCTCAGCCTTCTGGGGCTTTTCTGTCTTAGTATCTTCCGCCTTGGGCTGCACTGTCTTGGCAGGCTCAGCCTTAGGGGTCTGCGGCTGCTTCACAGGGGCGGCCGCCTTGGGCTTGGAGCGGGAGGCAGAGGACAGAGCTACCTTAGGTGCTTCCGGGACGGGGTCGGGAGCTTCGTAGGTCACCTCTACCTTGGCAGGGGTAGCACCGAGGCCCAGGAAGCCGGACTTGGCCTGGGTCAGGACCTGGACAGACACACTGTCCCGATCCAGCCCCAACTGGGCCAGCGCGCTTTCAATAGCAAGATCAATGGTCTTGCCTGTAGCGATAAGGGTTTTTTCCATTGCTTATTCCTCCGTATTTTGAGAGCTGTAGCGGTTGGGGTCGTAGGCACGGCCCTTGCAGTAGGGGCGGCTGGGGATGCCGGAAGGAACAGACTTGTCCGGCTGCTCTTCCTCTGCGATACCCTTCTTTGCGGCGTATTCCTTGGCAGCGGCGGCACGGGCAGCCTCCTGCTCACGCTGCTGCTTCTGCTGCAGCTTCTTCTTGCTGGTGTTTTCGGTGATACCGTCGGGATTGGCAGCCCGGCGCTCAGCACGGACGCGCTCCTTTTCGGCCTCAATGCGGTCTTCCTCCAGTGCCTTCTGCAGACGGACAGCATCCTCGGCATCATAGATCTTGCGGTAGTGCTTGGTGAGGATCTCGTTTTCTACCATGGCTACCACACCGCCAATCAGCCAGTACAGAGACAGGGCAGCAGGCACGGTAAAGCCGATCCACAGGGACATCAGAGGCATCATCCACAGCATGGTTTTAGTGGTCTGGTTCGCTTGGGAATTTTTTGCGGTCTCTTTATCCTGCAGACCCTTTTCGTTGGTGATAACAGAGTCGTTGGCCCGCTGACTCAGCAGGGTGGAAACCACCTGGCTGCCGGCAGACAGCACCGGGATCAGGAATGCACCGATGTGATTCCAATCCCAGGACCAATCAGCTCCAAAGATGTTAAATACAGGCTGCTGGCCCAGATCAATGCCCAGAAAGCTGAAATTGATTCCCTCACCTGTCAGGGCATTGGCAAATGTGACACCGGCTTCCTTCAAAGCATCCAGAAAGTCAGGAATGTGCCGAGCGGCCACCAGCTGGTCGTAGTATTGATTGGCACCAAACAGCTCAGGCGCGGCTTCCTTAATGGTACTGATGATCAGCGCCGCGTTTTCCGCAGACTCGTGGAGCATATAGACCAACGGCTGCCGGATGACCTGATACAGGGGGATCAGGATCAGCAGGGGCACCAGGCTCCAAAGACAGCCGCCGCAGCCCATGGATGCGCCCTCTTCCTTCTGCAGCTGCTGGATGGCCTCCTGCTGCTTCTGCGGATCGTTGGCATATTTTTTCTGAATGGCCTGGATCCTGGGCTGGAGCCGGGACATTTTCATCATGCTCTTTCTGCTCTTGGCGGTAATGGGCAAAAGCACCACCCGAACAAGCACGGCAAAGAGGATCAGGGCAACGCCGTAATTGGTCGTGATCTGATAGAGGAAGTCCAGGAGATAACCAAAGGGCTTGGTAATAAGGAATTCAAAAATGTTCAATTCAAACTCTCCTTGTCATGGCACGGGGTCGTAATAATCACCCTTGTAGAAAGGGTTACAGCGAAGAAGCCGGCGCAATGCAAGCCAGCCGCCCTTTAAGGCCCCGTATTTGTTGATAGCTTCATACGCATAGGCAGAACAGGTTGGGATAAACCGACAGCTTGGGGGTGTGGAGGGGGAAATGTGGTTCCTGTAGAACCGGATCAGCGCAAGCATGATATGCTTCATGGCACACTCACTCCGTTTGTTGGCTGACCAACAGTCCTGCTTTGTCTGCCAAAGCCAGGTAAGCCTGGGTCAGCTTAGAAAAAGGTGCGTTCACAGCCCGGGAGCGCGCTACCACTACAATGTCCCAGCCGGGACGAAACAGCGATTCGTTGAGTCGGTAGACCTCACGCAGGCGGCGGCGGGTACGGTTGCGCACCACAGCGCAGCCCAGCTTCTTGCTCACTGTAATACCCACCTGATTCTGTTGGGTGCGGTTTTTCCGGGCATAGAGCACCAGATACCCGTTGGCAACGCCCTGGGTAGAATAGAGCCGCCGGAAAATATGATTGCGCTTCAAGGCACAGGAAAACTGCATATTATTTCCCCTTTTGCAGATGAATCCGTAATATCCCTTTAATATATAGTGTCAAAAGGCATGCTCGCAAAACAGATTATTCAGCAGGTGGTGAGAGATTTTGGCGCGGATAAAGATGCACAGGCCGCAGGAATACTTTGTGTATTTCAAGGCCTGGGCACCGCAGAGCTGCGGCAAAAGATCCAGCACCTGCGAAGAAGATGTTTTAAGAGCTTGCCCCTATAAAAAGGGAGCGGGGCGAATAGCCATTCGCCCCGCGTGGACTCCCGTTTTCGCTATGAGCGACTTATACTGTGGTTATCCCACGCAACAATGCTCAAGCAGACAGAACCTTGCGGCCCTTGGCACGGCGGCGGGCAAGAACCTTGCGGCCGTTGGAAGTAGCCATTCTCTTCCGGAAACCGTGAACCTTGGATCTGTGGCGACGGCTGGGCTGATAGGTACGCTTCATGTGTACACCTCCTGTCAAAATCAATATGCTCGACAGCCGGACGACCGGCCGCAGCGACACATAAGAAAAGACCATAATTGGTCATGCTAAACCAGTATAACCGAAAAATGCAATCTGGTCAACAACTTTTTGGGGTTTTTCGAAAAATTCAAGAAATATTCTGTGAATTTTCCGTAGAATCCTGACTTCCTTCCTCCGGTTTAGGTTCCTGAAGGTCCTCCCGATAGGAAACTTCCAGCTTTTCCAGAGGGAATTTCCCTTCCAGCTTGGTCAGGACCCGGTTGTAGGCCTCCGCTGTTTCCTCTATGGGGGTAGGCTGATAATCGTTGCCGTAAGTAAGGATCCCGCTGACATAGCAGGGGATAATCTTGAGCTCTCCCATCTCAATGGTCCCATCGGGCTGCCGGATGATCTGCTGCTGCAAAACGGCGGTGTCCTTGTCCGCAGGGCTCATGTTTCCGCCAAAACTGAAATTACCCAGGGAGTAGAAGATCACACCGTCCTTGTACTGCTCGATCTTCTGCAGCACATGGGGGTGATGTCCGTAAACGATGTCCGCTCCGCCATCAATGGCGGCATGGGCAATGCTGACCTGTGTGCCGTTGGGGCGATAGTAATATTCCTGCCCCCAGTGGAGGGATACGACCACCACCTCCGCGCCCCGGGCCCGCAGATCTGCCAGCTTTTCGGCGATCCCGTTGGCGTTGTAGGGATCCAGAACAGAATAAACACCGATGGTCAGCCCACTTTCCGTGGTAAACAGCACCGTGTTCTTGTTTTCCGCATAGTAGATACCCGCAAAATCCAGCACATCCAAGGTATCCCGATATCCCTTTTCGCCGTAATCATGGGCGTGGTTGTTTACCACATTGGCAAACTCCACACTGCCGGACGACAAAATATTCACATATTCCTTTGGCCCTTTGAATACAAAGGTCTTTTCCAGAGAGGCTTCACTGTCGGTCAGGGGGCCTTCCAAATTGATAAAGGTGCAGTCATCTGTGGCAAAATACTGCTGTACATCCGCAAAAGGATAGGCATAATTGTCGCCTACTGTGCCAATAAAGGTATGCTGCCCTGTACGGCCCTTTCGGTTGCCCAGGGTGCAGTCCCCGGCAAAGGTCAGGGTGAACACCTCGGGCTCGGGATCGGGTTCAATCACAGTTGTGGTATCTTTGGAAGGATCCTCTGTGACAGTATCCTCGGAGGTATTGTCCTGCGTATCTCCGGTTTGATCCTGAGAGGGTTGGGACGCAGATCCCTGCAGGCTGGGTCCCCGGCCCATCAGCAGGACGGCTGCCACCAGAAGAAGCAGGGAAAGCGCCAATATACAGATCAATACTATCAATAAGATCTTTGTCTTTTTCATCGTGTGATCACTCGCTTTTTAATCTTGGAAAAAAGAAATCAGTTGGGGGAGTTGTCGCTCAAACTCCACGCCGTATGGAGTCACATTGGGTGTACCGGCCACACAGGTCCGTACGAAATCCGCAGCCGCTGTGGCGGCCTGACATACGCTCCTGCCGGCTAGAACTGCCCCGGTAAAAACGGCGGCAAACAAGTCGCCAGTGCCGTGAAATTGCTTGGGAACTACCTCTGTACGGTAAGAAAAAGGACCGGTGTGTTTTTCCGCGCCGCAGAAGCCAATGGTCCCGTCCTTACCGCTGACGCCGGTGATCACCACAGCAGAGCCGGGCAGCTGAAGCGCTGCCTCGGTAAGGGCAGAAAGGTAGTCTTCCTCCGGCACTTCCTGATAGTCGTTGCCTGTGAGCAGGGCGGCCTCGGTCACATTGGGCAGCAGGATGTCTGCTTCTCGGCACAGCGCAGTCATTGCCTGCACATGTTCACCATTCAAACCGCTGTACAGCCTGCCGTGATCGCCCATGGCAGGGTCCACAATAATCAGACTGCCCTGGCTGCGGTAATACCGAAGCAGAGGCAGAATGGCAGCCGCCTGGTCTGGCCCGGCAAGATAGCCTACGGTGACAGCGTCAAAGGATGCGCCGATCTGTGCAATGTGATCGCCGATACCGCTGATGTGCTCTGTAAGGGGCACGATCTTGGGGTTAGGAAAGCCGGTATGGGTGGACAGCACCGCTGTAGGCAGCACGCTGCACCGGCAGCCCATGGCCGACAGCACCGGCAGGGCCACAGTCAGGCTGCACCGGCCCACACAGGACAGGTCCTGAATCGACAGTACACTTTTCATACTGACTCCTGATTGCGCTTTTTCATAACCTGCCGCATACGCAGGCCGTGATCCAACTCACGCTTGCGGATACGCAGGCTCTTAGGCGTACACTCCAGCAACTCATCGTCTGCCAAAAATTCCAGGCACTGCTCCAAAGACAGGACCTTGGGCGTGACCAGACGGATGGCGTCATCAGAACCGGCAGCACGCATATTGGTCAGCTGCTTGCGTTTGCAGACATTGACGGTCATATCCTCATTGCGGCTGCAAATACCCACGACCATGCCGGCATAGACCGGTGTGCCCGCACCGATGAACAGCGCGCCACGCTCCTGGGCAGCGCCCAGACCGTAGGCCACAGCTTCGCCGCTTTCGTGGGCGATGAGAGAGCCGGTGAGCCGGCGCTCGATCTCACCCTTCATGGGAGCATAGGAATCCAGAACGGAGGACATGATGCCCTCACCCCGGGTATCGGTGAGGAATTCGCTGCGGTAACCGAACAGACCACGGGAGGGAACTAAAAACTCCAGCCGGTAACGGTTGCCCATGGGAGTCATGCCCAGAAGATCGGCCTTGCGGCGGCCCATTTTCTCGATGACAGCGCCCATGCACTCCTCGGGCACATCGGCTACCATTCGCTCAATAGGCTCGCAGAGCTTGCCGTCGATCTCCTTGGTCAGCACACGGGGGGTGGAAACCGCAAATTCATAGCCCTCCCGGCGCATGGTCTCCATCAGGATGGAAAGGTGCATCTCGCCACGGCCTGCCACATTGAAGGCATCTGTGCCCTGCTCGGTCACATGCAGGGATACATCCTTTAACAATTCCTTCTCCAGCCGGTCACGCAGATTCCGGGAAGTGACGAACTTGCCCTCCTTGCCGGCAAAGGGAGAATCGTTGACGGAGAAGGTCATTTCAATGGTGGGATCTGAGATCTTCACAAAAGGCAGGGGCTCTACCGCATCCGGCGCGCACAGGGTGCGGCCAATGGTGATATCGGCCATGCCGGACAGGGCCACGATCTCACCGGCAGAGGCCTCCTGGACAGGGGTCTTGCCCAGACCGTCAAAGGCATACAACGCAACGACCTTGCCTTTCTGGCGCAGCTCGGTGTTATGGTAGTCGCAGATCATGACCTCCTGGCCCACCTTGATCGTGCCCCGTTCCACACGGCCTACAGCGATGCGGCCTACATACTCATTGTAATCAATGGAGGATACCAGCAGCTGCAAAGGCTCTGCGGCATTGCCCTCCGGGGCGGGGATATAGTTGACGATGGTCTCAAACAGAGGCACAAGGTCCGTGCCCATTTCGTCAGGCCCGTAGGAGGCAGTGCCCTGGCGGCCGGAGCAGAAGACGGTGGGGGAATTGAACTGCTCGTCGGTAGCGTTCAGCTCCAGCAGCAGCTCCAGCACCTCATCCATGACCTCATGGACACGGGCATCGGGCTTGTCTACTTTATTAACTGCCACAATGACCTTGTGGCCCAGCTCCAGAGCCTTTTGCAGGACAAAACGGGTCTGGGGCATGGGGCCCTCGGCGGCATCCACCAGCAGGATGACACCGTTGACCATTTTCAAAATGCGCTCCACCTCACCGCCAAAATCGGCGTGGCCGGGGGTATCCACAATGTTGATCTTATAATCCTTATAGCGAACGGAAGTGTTTTTTGCAAGGATGGTAATGCCCCGCTCCCGTTCCAGATCGCCGGAATCCATGACCCGGTCCTGGGTAGTCTGATTTTCCCGATAAATGCCGCCCTGCTTCAAAAGCTCGTCCACCAGGGTAGTCTTACCGTGGTCCACATGGGCGATGATCGCAATATTACGGATATTTTCCTGAGATGCCATATCGGTTCTCCTTTTGCAGATATATTAAAACATTTTTCCAACTTAGAAATATACCACATAACCCCAAAAAATGCAATCATTTTAACTGCATTTTCTGGAAATCCTATGGAAAGAAAACTGTAGCTTTCCACTTGACCGGGTCGAAAAGCTGTGGTATACTGTTCGGTAACAGTTATATTAAACCTATACATCATAGGAGGTAATTCCAATGGCTTATTATTATCCGGAACCCAGCCACACCTTCAGCGAGTACCTGCTGATCCCTGGCTATACCTCAGAGGATTGCATCCCCGATCGGGTATCTCTGCGGACACCTTTGACAAAGTACCGCAAGGGTGTTGAGGAGCCTGCTATTTCCTTGAATATTCCCATGACTTCTGCCATCATGCAGTCTGTTTCCAATGATTCTCTGGCCATCGCTCTGGCAAAGGAAGGCGGTCTGAGCTTTATCTTCGGCTCTCAGTCCATCGAGTCCCAGGCGGCTATGGTCGCCAAGGTCAAGAGCCATAAGGCCGGCTTTGTGGTGTCTGCTTCCAACCTGACCCCTGAGCACACACTGGCGGATGTTCTGGCCCTGAAGGAGGCCAACGGCTTCTCTACCGTTGCCATCACCGAAGACGGCACCGCTACCGGCAAGCTGCTGGGCATCGTCACCAGCCGTGATTACCGGGTGTCCCGCATGGATGTATCCGAAAAGGTCGCCAGCTTCATGACCCCCCGGGAAAAGCTGATCACCGCTCCCGCAGAGACCACCCTGAAGGAAGCCAACGATATCATCTGGGCCAACAAGCTGAACAGCCTGCCCATCGTGGACGCCAACGACCACCTGATGTACTTCGTGTTCCGCAAGGACTATTCCTCCCACAAGGCCAATCCTCTGGAATTGTTGGATTCTAAGAAGCGCTATCTGGTAGGCGCAGGCATCAACACCCGTGACTACGCCCAGCGGATCCCCGCTCTGCTGGAGGCCGGTGCCGATGTGCTGTGCATCGACTCCTCCGAGGGTTATACCTGCTGGCAGGCAAACACCATCGCCTGGGTCCGTGAGAACTACGGCGATACCGTGAAGATCGGCGCGGGCAATGTTGTGGACCGTGACGGCTTTATGTTCCTGGCCAAGGCCGGCGCTGACTTTATCAAGGTCGGTATCGGCGGCGGCTCTATCTGCATCACCCGTGAGACCAAGGGTATCGGCAGAGGACAGGCTACTGCCCTCATCGAGGTGGCCGCAGCCCGTGACGAGTATTTCAAGGAGACCGGCATCTATGTGCCCATCTGCTCCGACGGCGGCATCGTTCATGACTATCACATGACCCTGGCTCTGGCCATGGGCGCTGACTTCCTGATGCTGGGCCGCTACTTCGCCCGGTTTGATGAGTCCCCCACACCCAAGGTCATGGTCAACGGCGCATATATGAAGGAATACTGGGGCGAAGGCTCCAACCGTGCCCGGAACTGGCAGCGCTACGACCTGGGCGGCAAGACCAAGCTGAGCTTTGAAGAGGGCGTTGATTCCTATGTTACCTACGCCGGTTCTCTGCATGACAATGTGGAGGCCAGCCTGTACAAGGTCAAGAGCACCATGTGCAACTGCGGCGAGATCAACATCCCCGACTTCCAGAAGAATGCCAAGCTGACTCTGGTGTCCTCCGTATCCATCGTCGAGGGCGGCTACCACGATGTCACATTGCGCTCCGCTTCCACCGTGAAGTAAGCAAAAAACCGTTAAAAAGCCCTTGCGCTCTAAAGCGCAAGGGCTTTTGTGTAGTCATTGCTGGAGAAGGCGGACAGTCTTATGCAGATACAGTATAGAAAATAGATGCAGTACAAACAGTATGACGCCGGTAAAGGTTGCGGAAATGACCGACATGGATATATCGAGATAGCCGCCGTCCACCAGCATTGTGATTACCAGAGAGACAGTAAAACCCAGAATTGCAACGCCTAGGGTACAAATAAACAGTGTATGCCAGTTTCCGGACAGCTTGGGATCCAATACCTTGATCACATCGGCATGGGCGTGGTATTCCTGATAGACGGCGAGGATGGAGGCAACCCCAAAAATCACCAACACGGTCTCAGATAACAGTCGGCTGTATTGAAAGTTCGACAGGGCCAGAATATAGGACGGTGGAAAATAAGCAGAAGCCAGCGTATATAAGGTGTAGCACAGGCAGAGAACTCTAAAGATGGCGGATTTCTGATACCGTCTGTTAGCCCGGCCAAGCTGGAAAAGGTAGAGGATGGCAAGCGCTGACAGGGCCGCATCCACCCAGGACAGCCAGGTGAGCTTCAGGGGCAAATAATCCATCAGCCATACCACCAGACTCACAGTGCGCAGGAGCAGCAGCGCTTTCAGCCACGTGGAGAGAATCGCGGCATTGGCTTCAGATGTACGGTTTTCGGACACAGTGCAGCACCTCTCTTTCTGTATCCAGTATAGCATATACAGAAGAAATTGTAAACATGAAATTGCGGTTTGGACATGTTGGCGCGCCGGTCCCTACGGATGTCATTCTGAGCGGAGGACCAAGTCCGGAGTCGAAGAATCTACCCATTATCGCGATGCACAACAGACATGCGCTGCCAAGATCCTTCGGCGCGGTGCGCCTCAGGATGACAGGGAGCAGCAAAAATAACCATCACCCTGCAGCTACGGTGGATGCAGGGGCCGATGCACACATCGGCCCCTACGAAGATTTTTCGACACACTGCCTTCTCTTTTAACAAGTCTGTGCCAGGTATTCCTCGATGTGGTGGACTGCCATAGCCCCATCGGCCACAGCGGTGACGATCTGCCTGAGGGGTTTTGTGCGCACATCTCCCACAGCAAACACACCGGGAATATTGGTCAAGGTGGATTCTCCGGCCAGCACATAGCCGGCCTCGTCCAGAAGCAGCTGCCCGTCCACCAGCTCTGTAGCAGGCTTTCTGCCCACACTGACGAATACGCCGTCACAATCCACCGTTGTTTCTTCTCCGCTCAGTATATCCCGAAGGCGTACGCCGGTAACTTTTTCGTTGTGCAGCAGCTGGGTGATCACACTGTTCCACCGAAGTTCCACATTTTCAGCCTTTAACAGCGGTTCGTGATAAATCTTCGTGGCCCGCAGGGTATCCCGCCGGTGGACCAAAATAACCTTTTTTGCCACCCGGCTCAAGAGCAAGGCATCTGCCGCTGCAGAGTTGCCGCCGCCTACTACCACTACGGTCTTGCCTCTGTAAAACATACCGTCACAGGCCGCGCAGTAGGCAACACCCTTCCCGTTCAGGGCCTTTTCCTCCGGCAAGCCCAGCTCTCTGGGAACTGCGCCGGTAGCCAGGATCACAGTCCTGCCGTAAAAGCTGCCTCCGGTGGTCTCTACCCGCTTCGGGGAAGCAGACAGGTCCACTCTGTTTACCTGGACATACGCCGTCTTCGCACCAAATCGCTCTGCCTGCTGCTGCATCTGCTGGGCCAGCTGGAAGCCGTCGATCCCCTCTGTAAAGCCGGGATAGTTCTCCACCAAATGGGACTGGGCCATCTGCCCACCGGCAGCGAGCTGCTCCAACAGCACCGCGTCCAGCCCCGCTCTGGCAGCATACAGGGCGGCTGTATATCCCCCCGGACCTCCGCCAATGATAACGGTATCATACACAGGAATATTGTTCATAAGAAAGCCTCCTTTCTCTTTGTGTTTACAGTATACCCGCTTTATCGCCTGTTTTCCGTGATATCATCACAAAAGAAATCCGGACCGTAGGGCTTCTACGATCCGGAGCGGTATTCTATTGGGGCTAAGCAGCCTAAACTTACCCGATACTTTGGATGGCGAAATAGATCAGCACCAGGGCGCCCAAGGCGATCCGGTAATAGCCAAATACAGCGAAGCTGTTCTTGCGCACATACTGCATCAGGCCCTTGATGACCGCAAGGCTGACCGCAAAGGACACAATACAGCCTACCAGCAGGATGCCCAGTTCCAGACCTGTGATGCCCACGCCGGAGAACATAAACTTCACCAGCTTCAGGGCGCTGGCACCGAGCATAGTGGGGATCGCCAGGAAGAAGGAAAATTCGGAAGCGGCTGCCCGGCTGACACCCAGGAAGATGCCGCCCAAAATGGTAGAGCCGCTGCGGGATGTTCCGGGGATCAGGCTCAGGCACTGGAAGCAGCCGATGAGCAGAGCTGTCTTTATGTCGATGGCGTAAACATTTTTTACAGCAGGCGTCAGGCTTTGGTTTCTTCTTTCCACATAGATGAATGCTACGCCGTAAAGGATCAGCGTGATGGCCACCACGATATAGTTATACAGGTGCTCATCCATCCAGTCATCCAGCAAAAGGCCGATCACTGCCGACGGCAGCACCGCCACCACTACCTTAAACCACAGCGACCAGGTCATTTCCTTCTGCTTGGCCGTTTTCTGAGGTGAGAATGGATTCAGCTTGTGGAAAAACAGAAGGATCACCGCCAGGATGGCACCCAGCTGAATGACCACCTGGAACATCTCATAAAATTCCTGAGATACCTGCAGCTCCATGATCTCATCGAGCAGGATCAAATGTCCCGTAGAGGAAATGGGCAGCCATTCGGTGATGCCCTCTACAATGCCAAACAGAATGGCTTTTAACAGCTCCAGCATAAAATCTCCTTTCATGGCTTGGCCTGATGATTACTGCTACTATGATACAGCCAAACAGCGGCTTTTGCAAGAAAAACTTGCCTGTTCACAAATTACCTTGGAAGTCTTTACAAATTGTTCATCCGAAATCACCATTTTGGGCTATAATGATGGAAAAGGGAAACCTTACGCTATGGGGCGCCGTATTTGGCCCCATGCTTTAGAAAGAGGAGGATGCGCTTATGGCTATTTCGGTACTGGTCGTTGAGGACGACCGCAACATTGCGGAATTACTGCAGATGTACCTGGAAAAGGAAGGCTACGCCGTGACCGTGGCAAACGACGGCGGTCAGGGCCTTGCCAAATTCCGGGCCATCAAGCCCGACATGGTCTTGCTGGATGTGATGATGCCGGTGATGGACGGCTGGGCCGTTTGCAAGGCCATCCGCACCGAAAGCCAGACCCCGGTGATCATGCTTACAGCAAAGAGCGAAACGGATGACAAGGTCAACGGCCTGAAGGCCGGTGCTGACGATTATATCACCAAGCCCTTTGAGATGAAGGAGATCCTGGCCCGCATCGAAGCTGTGCTGCGCCGCTCCTCCGGTGTCGTTGCGGATAAAAAAGCCCGGCGGCTGGTCTTTGAAAAGCTGATCATTGACATGGACGCTTTTGAGCTGACTGTAGACGGCAAAAAGGTAGACACCCCGCCCAAGGAGATGGAGCTGCTTTTCTATCTGGCTTCCTCTCCCAACCGGGTATATACCCGCAACCAGCTCCTCGACGAGGTGTGGGGCTTCGACTATTTCGGCGACTCCAGGACTGTGGATGTCCATGTGAAGCGGCTGCGTGAAAAGCTGGAGGGCGTATGCGACCAGTGGAGCCTGAAAACCGTTTGGGGCGTTGGGTATAAATTCGAGGTATTGTAAGCATGAGAACCACCTTCAGCCGAACCTTCTTTCCGGCGGCCCTGCTGCTACTAACTGCCCTGCTGCTGGTGGGTACTTCCTTTCAGATGCTTGTGAGAAACTACCTGAACGACCAGGCGCTGACGGGCTTGGAAAATGACGCCAACGCCATTTCCTCTCTGGCATCTGCCTATTATACGGAAGATTCCCTATCCGGCAGGGAATTCTTTGTGAATCTCTCTGTGGCATCTCAGGTATCCGAGGCCGACGCTGTGATCTTTGACAGCAGGGGCAAGCTGATCCTGTGCTCAGAAGCCCCCTTTGGCTGTGAGCATCAGGGCTGGACCCTGAGCGGCGATTATCTGTCCCGGGTGCTGAACCAGGGCACCGTAACAAACACGGGTGTGTTCTCGCCCCTATACCCAGATTCCCGGTATGTGGTGTCCGTGCCCATCCGGGATGCCCGAAGCAATGCCTGCGTAGGTGTGGTCATGGTATCAGCCCCCACCCAGTCCACAGTGACCATTCTGGACCGCCTGTCAGATATCTACCTGTGGGTCTCCGTCCTGGTCATCGTGCTTGCGGTGCTGATCATGACCGTATTTGCCCGGCGGCAAAGCCGGCCCCTCAGGGAAATGGCCCAGGCCGCCAGTGCCTTCGGTCACGGCGACCTGACTGCCCGGGTCAAGGTCAGCGATGCCTACACCCGGGAGGTGGAAGAGCTGGCTCTGGCGTTCAACAATATGGCCTCCTCTCTGCAAAAAAGCGAGTATCAGCGCCAGGAGTTTGTAGCCAATGTATCCCATGAGCTGAAAACGCCCATGACCACCATCGGCGGCTATATTGACGGTATGCTGGACGGCACGATCCCACCTCAGCGCCAACGCCATTACATGCAGATCGTCTCCGACGAGACCAAGCGTTTGAGCCGGCTGGTGCGCAGTATGCTGGATATCTCCCGGCTCCAGGACCAGGGCGGCATTCCCGAAGAGAAAAAGACCCGCTTTGACCTGGAGGAATGCGCAGGTCAGGTGCTGATCACCTTTGAGCAGAAGATCACCGCAAAAGGTGTGTATGTACAGGTGGATATGCCGGAGCATCCGGTGTACACCATGGCCAATCAGGACTATATCACCCAGGTGATCTATAACCTATTAGACAATGCGGTCAAGTTCTGCCCCACCAACGGCACTATGGGCCTGCAGATCAAAGAGGGAAGCAACAAGGCTTATATCACCGTGTTCAACGATGGCGAGACCATCCCTGCGGAGGAGCTTCCTCTGGTATTCGACCGGTTTCACAAGCTGGACAAAAGCCGCTCCCAGAATCGGGATGGCTGGGGTCTGGGCCTGTACATCGTCAAAACGATTGTATGCAGCCACGGCGAGGATATTTCCGTATCCAGCGCAGGGGGCAAAACCGAGTTCACCTTTACACTTCCCCTGGTGAATTAACCTGCATGATTGAAAGGATCTTCCTATGAACGACGCACAGAACCAAAACAGGGATCATTCCGAATATGAAAGCTGGGAGCAGCAGACCTACCGCACAGGCTCCACACGACCACCCAAAAACCACGGCGGACTGATCGCCGTGCTGCTGGTGCTGGTGATCCTGTTGGGCGGTATCGTCACCATCCTGGGCTTTGTAAACATTCGGCTGTTCCGGCAGATCAGCAATGCCAACGCAGAAACCCTTTCCATCGTTTCTTCCGATAGTGCTGAGCAGAGCAACGGCCTGCAAAATTCCGGCAGCTCTGCCGATGATACAGGCAACTCCGGGAATAACAATTACATTGAGATCGACAAGAGCCCCATCTCTCAGGATAATGTGACCCAGAATGGAGGGCTTTCCCTTCAGCAGATCTATGAAAAGACCATTGATTCCGTTGTGTCCATCTCCTGTACCCTTCAGGGCGGCAGCTCCACCGGCACCGGTGTGATCCTGGATGCGGATGGCTACATCGTCACCAACTGCCATGTGGTAGAGGGGGCAAAGGCCATCCAGGTACTGCTGACAGACGGACGGACTGTGAACGCCTCCTTGGTAGGCACCGATGCCATCTCCGACCTGGCTGTTCTGCAAATTACCGCCGAGGATCTGGTAGCGGCGGAGCTGGGTGATTCCAGCGTTCTGCGGGTTGGTGACAGTGTGGTAGCCATTGGCGACCCTCTGGGGCTGGAGCTCAGAGGCACTATGACCGACGGCATCGTCTCTGCCATTAACCGGGATATCCTTATGGAGGGTCGCTCCATGAGCTTGATCCAGACCAATGCGGCCCTGAATTCCGGCAATTCCGGCGGTCCGCTGCTGAATTGCTACGGCCAGGTCATCGGTATCAATACCATGAAGATGGGCGACTCCATGAGCGCTGCCGGTGTAGAAGGGCTTGGCTTTGCCATTCCCAGCGTCACGGTAAAGGATGTAGTCAATCAGCTGATCGTCCAGGGCTTTGTTTCCGGCAGACCGACCTTGGGCATCACCGGCGAAAGTGTTTCTTCCTTCTATCAATTCTATTACCGGCTGCCAGAAGGCCTGTATATCACAGAGGTATCACCAAACAGCAGCGCCGCCACTGCGGGCATTAAAGCTGACGATATCCTCATAAGCCTGGATGGCGTGCGTATTACGGACAGTGATACCCTAAAGACCCAGGTATACACTTACCGGCCCGGCCAGACCGTCAGGGCTGTGATCTACCGCTCCGGCAAGCAATATACGGTCACCCTTACCGTTGGTGAGGTAAACAGCTAAGTCCCCGAAAGGATTTTTATGGAACATATATACAAACAAACCTTTTCCGTAACCGATCTGATGGTAGACCGCTACGGCAAGCTGAAGCTCTCATCCCTTCTGTTTTTTGCCCAGGAGATCGCTGGGCAGCACTGTCTGCTTCTTGGAACAGACTATGATACCCTGGCAAAGCAGCGGCTCTTCTGGGCTGTGACCCGACACCGGGTGCAGATCTCCCGGCTGCCCCGCCGGGGCGAGACTGTCACCGTGGAGACCTGGCCCATGCCCACCACACGGGTTGCCTATCCCCGGGCCATGGCCGCCTACGATGCAGAAGGAAACGAGCTTTTTCGCTCCATCAGTCTTTGGGTTTTAATGAATATGGATGCAAGAAATATGGTGCTTCCGGGAAAAAGCGGTATTTGCGTGGACGGAACGCTCCGGGGTACTGAGCTGACTGTGCCCCATTCTCTGGTGCCTGCAAAGGCCGGGAATGTGCAGGAAAGAACCGTCACCTACTCCTGTCTGGACCGGAACGGGCATATGAATAATACGAGGTATCTGGATTGGGTCGACGATCTGCTGGGCAGTGATTTTCATGCTGCCCACACCCCCCGGGAGTTTACTGTATGCTACCTGAATGAGGCCCGGGAAGATCAGCAGATCCGGCTTGCGTGGGAGCTCTTTGATGGATCTTGCTTGCAGGTGGATGGCTCCCGCAGCCGCCCCGAGGACCCCGAAAAACAGGAGCGGGTATTCTCTGCACAGGTGCTGTTTTAGCAGTTGTTCTGTAAACCGATCTTCTTCCATAGTTTTGTGTCGAACTGTGGAAAAAATCAGCGAAATCCCTTGAAACCTCAGGGTTTACAAGGGATTTTTCCGGTTATACCTGTGGATAAACCTGTGGACGGTGTGGAAAACTTCTGATAAAAAGTTCTGTTTTTTCGACAACTCGTTTAAATTATGTAAACTAATATTCTGTTGTCACTTGCAACCAAAAATGCCGTTCTGCAGCAGTGTGCAGAACGGCATTTTTCTACTTCAACCGTTTTTCCAGTGTTTGTGTGCTGAGGCTGGTCAGCTGTACCCGGGAAAGACCGTATTCTGCTGTCACAATAAAGGACTTGGGAAGATCGTCACAGGGGATCACTTCGCCCTCCTTTTCCGCCTTCGAAAGGAATTCTCTGGTGCGCTTGGAGGTGCTGGTGTTGTCCATATCGAAGATCCCGATGATCGAAGACTGGCGTACTGCCATGTCGTTTCCAATGGATAAATACATGGCTTACTCTCCCTTGATCCGCTTCCACTGCTCCACAGCCATCTGATCGCAGCGGTTGTTTTTGGGGTTGTCGGCATGGCCTTTGACCCAGTGGCAATGGACCTCATGGGTCTGTACAAGTGTCAGCAGAGTTTCCCACAGGTCCGGATTCAGGGCAGGCTTTTTGTCGGCTTTGATCCAGCCTCGCTTCTGCCAGCCAACGGCCCAGCCTTTATCCAGAGCATCGATCACATACTTGCTGTCGGAATACAGTTCTACCCGACAGGGCTCTTTCAGCCGTTTCAGGCCCTCGATCACCGCCGTCAATTCCATGCGGTTATTGGTGGTGCTGGCTTCCCCGCCGGAAAGCTCCATCTCATGGCCGTTATACTCCAGGATCGCGCCCCATCCGCCGGGACCGGGATTACCGGAGCAGGCGCCGTCGGTGTACAAGGTCACGGTCTTCACCCTTGCGTCTCCTCTTCGGCGCTGACCCGCTCCATGCTCACCAGCTTGTTGCCCTCTTCGATACGCATGATGATAACACCCTGGACATCGCGCTTATAGATGTTGATCTGGGAAGCAGGTACACGGATAATGACGCCGCCGTTTTCGATGAGCATCACATCGTCACTGTCGCTGACCACACGGCAGCCGGCCACCAGACCGGTCTTGGGCGTGATGTTATAGTTTTTCAGGCCCTTGCCTCCACGGCTCTGGGCTGTCTTTTCCCCGTTGGGACCGGTACGCAGGTACTCAGAAAGCTCGGTGCGCTTGCCGAAGCCGTTTTCGGTAACGGTCAGCAGGGTCTTGCCTTCCTCTGCCTTTTCCGCGCCCACTACGTAGTCGCTGTCGCCCAGCATAATGCCTCTGACACCGGCGGCATCACGGCCCATGGGACGCACATCGTTTTCATTGAAGCAGATGGCCATGCCCTGGGCAGTAGCGATCAGGATGTTGTCGTCACCCTCGGTGCGCATCACATTGATCAGATGATCATCCTCGTCCAGGGTAATGGCCCGGATACCGGTCTTGCGGTTGGTGTTCAGGGCGATGAAGGGGATCCGCTTGACAGTACCCTTTTTGGTGACCATGACCAGGTATTCATTCTCATGGAATTCTCTGGTGACCACCATGGCGGTAACGGATTCCTCCGGCAGCAGCGGCAGCACATTGACAATGGCTGTACCCCGTGCGGTTCTTCCTGCCTCCGGGATCTGGTAGCCCTTGCGGTGATGGACACGGCCCTTATCCGTGAAGAAGAGCATATGGTCGTGGGTGGAAGCCACATTCAGGCTCTTCACAAAGTCCTCTTCCTTCAGGTTCTGGGCATTGACGCCACGGCCGCCACGGCCCTGGGTCCGGTAGGTATCCACAGGCATGCGTTTCACATAGCCGTGGTTGGAAATGGTGAAGGCGCAGGCTTCCTCCTCGATCAGATCCTCAATGTCGATCTCATCCTCAACCTCCTGGATCTCCGTACGGCGACTGTCGCCGAACTTATCCCGGATGGCGATCAGCTCCTCACGGAGCACACCCTGCAGCTTCACAGGATCGGCAAGCAATTCGTTGTAATAACGGATCCGCTCCTGCAGCTCGTCAAACTCGGTCTGGAGTTTTTCTCTGTCAAGGCCCTGCAGAGCCTTCAGGCGCATATCCAGAATGGCCTGAGCCTGGACCTCGTCCAGACCAAACCGCTCGCACAGCCGCTCTCTGGCATCGTCATAGGCAGAGCGAATAATGCGGATGACCTCATCGATATTATCCTGGGCGATCAGCAGACCCTCCAACAGGTGGGCGCGCTCCATAGCCTTACGCAGGTCATACTGGGTACGACGGGTCAGCACTTCTATCTGGAACGCCAGATACTCGTCCAGGATCTGCCGCAGGGACAGGATCCGGGGCTGCTTCTGGTCATCCACCAGCGCCAGCATAATAATGCCGAAGCTGCTTTGCAGCTCAGTCTGCTTAAACAGATTATTCAGCACCACCTGGGGATTGGCATCCTTTTTCAGTTCGATCACCATACGCATGCCGTTGCGGTCAGTCTCATCCCGCAGATCGGAAATGCCATCCAGGCGCTTATCCTTTACCTGCTCGGCGATCTTCTTGATCAGCTGGCGCTTGTTTACCTGATAAGGGAGCTCTGTAACAATGATCCGGGTGCGGTCCTTGGCAAATTCCTCGAATTCTGTTCTGGCACGGACCACCACCTTGCCGCGGCCGGTGGCATATGCTGCCCGGATACCGCTGCGGCCCATGATGATACCGCCGGTGGGAAAGTCCGGTCCGGACAAATGCTCCATCAGGTCCGGCAGGCCTGCCTCAGGATCATCCAGTACACATATACAGGCATTGATCACCTCTGTCAGGTTGTGGGGCGGGATGTTGGTTGCCATACCGACAGCAATACCGGAAGAGCCTTTGACCAGCAGGTTGGGGAAGCGGCTGGGCAATACTCTCGGCTCTTTCCGGGATTCATCAAAGTTGGGAGCCCAGTTGACGGTATCCTTGTCGATATCCCGGAGCATTTCGTTGGAAAGCTTGGAAAGACGGGCCTCGGTATAACGGTAGGCAGCAGCCGGGTCACCGTCGATCGAACCGAAGTTGCCGTGGCCATCTACCAGCATGTAACGCATAGAGAAATTCTGCGCCAAACGGACCATGGC
>JAGBSG010000098.1 GCA_017632035.1 Oscillospiraceae bacterium
CAGTCACAACGGTACCGGCCAGATTTGTTTGCGTTGCCGTCCGGAAATGGACGGCAACCATGGTGTTGCCCGGTCAAGCCCTCGCAAGCAGCGCTCATCCGCGCTTCATTTAGATCTTCAAATCCGGCAACTCAGATTCTACAAAAAGAAAAAGCACACCGTTTGGTGTGCTTTTTGTTTTGGAGGTACCGGCCAGATTTGAACTGGCGAATAACGGTTTTGCAGACCGGGGCCTTACCACTTGGCTACGGTACCATATGAAATAAGGAACGCTCAGCGTTCCTTATCTTTTTGGAGCGGGTGACGAGGCTCGAACTCGCTACCTCCACCTTGGCAAGGTGGCGCTCTACCGGATGAGCTACACCCGCATCTGGTGCCTCCGGTCGGAATCGAACCAACGACACGCGGATTTTCAGTCCGCTGCTCTACCTACTGAGCTACAGAGGCATATTGAGCAGAGCATGTAAGCTCTGCTCAGATGCTTTATATGGCGACCCGGAACGGACTCGAACCGTCGACCTCCAGCGTGACAGGCTGGCGTGCTAACCGACTGCACCACCGGGCCAAATATGGTGGGAACAACAGGGCTCGAACCTGTGACCCCATGCTTGTAAGGCATGTGCTCTCCCAGCTGAGCTATGCTCCCGAACCTTCGCCGAGGCGCTTGCACATCTCAGCGACGGGTATCATTATACCTGTGCAGAGGCATTTTGTCAAGCGTTTTTTTTGTTTTTTTACCAAAAATTTTCCTGCCAAAAAAACCCGCTTCTCCCCACCAAAACACATCTGATTTCACACTTTTTTTAACAGTTCACCAATATCCTCAGGTGTAAAGCTATAAACCTGATCGCAGAACTGGCACTCTACGGGGAAGCTCTTCCCTTCCTCCATGATTTCTGTCAGTTCCTTACGGCCAAGACTGATCAGTGCGGCAGTGACCCGCTCCTCCGAGCAGTAGCATTTATATTCCACCGGAGTGGTTTCCATGAACACAACACCCAGATCACCGCAGACCTGGCCCAGAATATCCTCAGGTGTCATACCCTGCTCCAGCATAGTTGTCACCGCACCGGCCCGTTGGATACCGGCCTCCAGCTTATCAATGACCTCGTCAGGCGCGCCGGGCAGCAGCTGCACAAGGTAGCCACCTGCTACCTTTACATTGGTATCCCGGTCGATCAGCACGCCCAGAGCGCAAGCGGTAGGTGTCTGCTCGCTTTGGGCAAAATAAGCGGTCACATCATCGCCGATCTCACCGGACACCAGCTCCACAGAGCCTACATAAGGCTCTTTCATCTGCAGATCACGGATCACCGTCAGAGTACCCTGAGTGCCCACTGTGGCACCCACATCCAGCTTTCCGGGATACTTCTCCACCAGAGGAACATTGGGTTCATATACATAGCCACGAACATTACCCACAGAATCGGAAACACACACGATAGAGCCAATCGGTCCGCCGCCCTTGATCTGCAGGGTCATAGAGCCGTTTTCGACCTTTTGCATATTACCCATCATGGAAGCCGCCGTCAAGGCCCGTCCAAAGGCCGCAGTGGCGTTTGGTGTTGTTTTATGGATCTGGGCACCCCGGCGCACCAGCTCCGTAGAGCGGATACCGACGACCTTCACAAAGCCATCCATGCTCATGCCCCGTACCAAATAATCACTCATAGGATCCTTCCCTTTCTCGCTTTGATATAAATGCGCTGTTCTCCCGGCCGTGGTGCCTCAAACCGCCTGTCGGCATACACTTCGATACCTGTAAATCCTGCTCTATGCAGATAGTCTGTCAGCTGTTGGGCTGAATAGGCATATTCTCTGTGCTCCTCAAAGCTTCTGACCCATACCGAGCCCTTTCTCTGAAACAGGTCCATGCCATAGGAGCATATATTCGCCGCATGGTCAAACTCGCCCCGCCAGACGCAGTATACATCCTCATCTTTATCCAGGAATATCTGGCCGTCCATGGCCCGGAGCTTTTCCGGTGTGTTCACATCAAAAATAAAGCACCCACCCGGATTCAGGGCCTTATAGACCCGACGGATCGCCTTTTCGCAATCGGCAGGATCTGTGATATAATCCAGACTGTCCAGCGCACAGACAGCAAGGTCTACCCCTCTGGGCAGCTGCAGATCCTGCAACCGCTGACACACGAACAAAGGAGCTTCGGGCAGGCTCTGCGCCTTCTGTGCGGCTACACAGAGCATTTCCTCCGACATATCCACACCCGTCACCCGCAGACCTTTTTGCGCCAGCAGAAGCGATACAGAGCCCGTCCCACAGGCCAGATCCACCGCCGTTCTAGCCGCAGGTCTTCCCTGCCCAGGATCTGCATATAGAAATCCACAACAGCTTCGTATTCCACATCGCTGGTCAATCGGTCATAGCTTACAGCCAAGGCATGGTAGGCTTCCATAAATCCCTCCGTCATCCACTGGGCAAAAAACATCCCGGGCGGTCAGCCCGGGATGCCGCAATCAATTACGCTTGAAGATATCGAAGATCGCGTCGATCTCGCTGACATCCTCGCTCTTTGCATCTGTCGCACCGGCAGCAGCCTTGGGGGCAGCGGTCTCGGGCTTCTGCTCAAAGCCGGTAGCGATCACCGTAACACGCATCTCATCCTCAAAGCCGTCAGAGGAGGTAGCGCCGAAGATGATATTTGCGTCGGGGTTGGCGTTCTCCTGCACAATGCTGGCAGCAGTCTCCACATCATCCAGGGTCAGCTCAGCGGAGCCTGTCACATTGACCAGAACACCGGTAGCGCCATTGATGGAGGTCTCCAGCAGAGGGCTGGAAACGGCAGCCAGAGCGGCCTGCTCAGCCTTCTCGCGGCCGGATGCAATGCCTACACCCATATGGGCACGGCCGGCATCCTTCATAATGGCGGAAACATCGGCAAAGTCCAGATTGATGATGACCCGCTCAGAGTAGCCTACCAGCTCAGAGATGGAAGTAACAGCCTGCTTCAGCACATCGTCGGCAATGCCGAAGGCATTGGCGAAGGTGATCTTCTGGTCGGTAACATACTTCAAACGGTCGTTGGGAATAATGATCAGAGAATCGACCTTACCGCCCAGTTCAGCAATACCCGCTTCCGCCTGACGCATGCGGTTTGCGCCCTCAAACTTAAAGGGCTTGGTCACGACGCCAACAGTCAGGATGCCTGCCTCATGAGCCAGATCAGCCACGATGGGTGCAGCACCGGTACCGGTACCGCCGCCCATGCCGGCGGTGATGAATACCATGTCGGTATCCTCCAGGATCTTAGCGATCTGCGCACGACTCTCCTCAGCAGACTGCTTGCCGATCTCAGGCTTGGAGCCGGCACCCATGCCACCGGTGAGCTTCTCACCGATCTGGATCTTGGTCTTACATACAGACTTGTTCAGATCCTGCTTGTCGGTGTTGACAACGACGAAATCAACGCCGCCGACACCGGCCTCGATCATACGGTTAATAACATTGTTGCCTGCGCCGCCAATACCAACTACCTTGATCTTAACAACGCGCTCCTGAAAATCAGCCATTGTACTCTCCTCCTATGTATCCTTGGGCAGATACGGCTTGGCCGGATCTGCGCATATTTATAATTGTACTTTTATATTCTATCCCGAAAATTGCAATTGGTCAATAGAAAATCTCAGTTTTCGTCAAAAATTTTACAAATAGTTACCGATTTCACGAAAATGGCTCATAAACGATCTGATCTTCTTTTACAAAAAAGGATATATCCAGGATACCGCTATCGTACTCTTTCAGTCCATTTTTGCCGTTGATCGCACTGTTCATACAATTGATCTTGTACTTAAGCTGTGTGGTATCACCGAGCATGACCTGATACTGCTGTCCGTACCACAGCTCGATATTACCCAGATCAGAGACATCCACACTGGCCGCCTCTCCGATAATGCCATAATGCTCCAGATACTGCAGGATGCTCAGCACAGCAGACAGTCTGTCACTGCCCCTGACCGTTACCGGGATCGTCTCCCCTGCCTCATCCGTTGCGGCAGTAGGCTCTTGAGCAACGGCCTGCTGCCCGATCACCGGACCTTCCAGCGCAACGCCCAGGATCTTGGTGTAGTCCCCCGCAGTGGCTTTATCCGCCCGGTCCACCACACGACCTTCCGAGGTAATGAGCCACCAGGCATCGCCGCTATCCTTGACAGAATAGACCACATCCAGCTCTTTGATTTCAATATTTACCGTATTGGGCAATTTTATTCCAATGCGTACACTCTCCACATAGGGCAGTGCGGCAGTGATCCGTCCACTGGCCTTGGCCTTGCCAAAGGTCAGCAGGTTATCCCCGATCGAGATACCGGAGGCTTCCTGCACAGTCCAGGCGCTGTACTTATTGGCACCGGATACTGTAACCTTCTCAACCTTGAAGAAAATAGAAATACCAAAGGTCAGCGCCAGCACCACAGCGACCACTGTAGCAAGCTGCAAAAGCAAACGATTCCTGTTAAACGGCTTGGCAGGGGTATATACAACTTCCGGTGCAGGAGCCGCTGCAGCCTGCACGCTCTGAGCAGGCCTTTGTCGCCGGACGGGCTTATTCGCTGCCGGAGCAGTTCGTTTCGCCGCCGTCCCGGTCCGTTTTGCAGCGGCCGGCCGGGAAGCAGGCTTGCCGGGATTTCGGGCCGGTGTTTTCTTGCGCCGGGATGGCGTATTGCTCCGGGACGCTGCTCCAGCACTCTTGGTGGATGTACCGGTGCTCCTGGTTGCTGTACCGGCGCTCCCGGAGGCAGCTCCCCTTTTTTTCTTTTCTTTGGTATCCATAGGATGCTCCTTTATAAGCATTACTTTTTGGTGGCCAATTCCTCCATGATCGCGCAGATGCGTTCAGCGCTATCCAGTACACAGGCACTGCGCAAGGCCGTACTCATGGCACTGTAGCGCTTCCGGTCTGTAAGGATCGCTTTGATATGCTCCATAAGGGCCTGAGCCGTACAATCCTTCTCCAGCAGGAGCACAGCACCGCCTCTTTCAGCTATGGCCCGTGCGTTTTTCTCCTGATGGTTGTCCGTCACATTGGGCGACGGGATCAGGATGCATGGCGTGCCGCTGGCCGCGATCTCATTGCAGCTGGAAGCTCCGGCACGGCTGATGATGATATCGGCTGCCGCCATAACTGTCGGCATGTTGTAAATGTACTCGCGCATATCGATGGCACCGCTGGCAGCCACGTCTACGCCCAAGCTCTTCACATGCTCCGGCATCCATTCCCAGCCGAAGCTGCCTACTCCATGGATATGCTGATAGGGATAACCCTCATCCTGCTCCAATTTCATAAGCTCAGCTGTCGCCAGGTTCATGGCTCTGGCTCCCTGACTGCCAAAGGTAGAGACGATCAGCGGACGGCTGTCCACCCCCAGCTCTTTACGGGCCGCTTCCTTTTCCGTGAAAATAAATTCCCGACGAACAGGCATGCCTACCACCTGGGTTTTTTCCGGGTGTTTATAATGCCTAGCGCTTTCCTCAAAGCAGATCAGCACCCGCTCTGCCCATGCAGCGGCCATCCGGGTAGTCAGGCCCGGCATGGCATTGGCCTCATGGACACAGGTGGGGACCTTCAGCATTTTGCCCGCCAGCAGCGCAGGAAAGCTGGCATAGCCGCCGGTGCCCACGATCACATCGGGCTTGAACTCCCGGATGATCTTTTTGCAGCCGTTTACGGCGCTGACCACATTGGATACGGCTTTAATATTGCGCTTAACACCGTCCAGATTCAGCTTTCTGGACATACCGGATGTGGGAAAGGTCCTCAATTCATATCCGGCAGCGGGAACCAGCTTTTCTTCCATATGTCCGCTGGCGCCGATGAAAAGGATATTGCTGTCGGGATGGCGCTCCTTCCATATATTCGCTACCGCAATGGCCGGGTTGATATGGCCCCCCGTACCGCCGCAGGTAAAAATCACATTCATGGAAAATCCTCCTGTTTCTTTGCTTGATTGCGGTATCTGGAAATGCCCAGTACCACGCCCATTTCTCCCAGATTCACCGCCAGAGCCGTACCCCCATAAGAAAAGAACGGCAGAGCGATGCCGGTGGAGGGAAGCAGATTGGTAACTACACACAGATTCAGGATCGTCTGCACTGCGATCAAGGTCACAAGTCCGGCTGCCAAAACCGTTGAAAACCGATCCGGGGCTCGCAATGCGATCCAATATCCCCGCAGGATGAGTGCCGCGAACAGCGCTACGATCAGCAGCGCACCCACAAGGCCCAGCTCTTCGCAGATCACCGCGAAGATATAGTCGTTATACTGAAATGGCAGGTACAGATATTTCTGCCTGCTCTTTCCCAGCCCCAGGCCAAACACACCGCCGGAACCGATGGCGTACAGAGACTGTAATATCTGATACCCGGTATCCCCCGGGTCCTGCTCCGGATGAAGCCACGCAGTGACCCGGTCACCGGCGTAACCCATAAAGGTAATATAAATGACCACAAACACTGCCGCTGCGCCGGCACCGGCCAAAAGCCACTTAGGATGGGTGCCAGCGACAAACATCATTACCACCGCCACCATGCCCATGAGCATAATGGCGGACAGATGCTTTTCCAACGCCAGGGGCACAAGAATTCCCAGCAGCGCACTGCCAAAGCCAAGCACACCATAGCGAAACTCCTTCGCGCTTGCTCCAAAACCCTTGGTGAGTCTGGCAAACAGAACGATCATGGTAAATTTTGCGATCTCAGAGGGCTGAAACTGCAGCCCTGCAATATTGATCCACCGTCGGGCTCCGTTGACGCTCTCTCCCATTACCAGAACAGAGAGAAGCAACGCGATACTGATGCCGTACAGCGGCCACGCAAACCGCAGCCAGGCCTGGGCCGGGATCCGGGACAGGATTACCATAGCAACCAGCCCGATACCGGCGCAAACCGCCTGCTTTTGCAAATATCGGGTAGAGATCGCATAGCTGGTATCATATTCACTCTGGGCAAAGCTGGCTGAATACAGCATGATCAGCCCGATCCCAAGAAGCATCAGCACCAGGATCAAAAACGGAATATCAACACTGTCTCCCCTTTGGATCTTACCCAAAGAGCGGTCCTCTTTGGCATACAGAGGCAATCTCTGCATGGCCATAAAGACTCCTTTCTGCTTAAGTTGAGGGGAGTTGAACCCCGATAGGTTTTCGCAGGCTGCTTTCCGCCAATACTGCGGAAAATCCCTCGAAAATATCAACGGATATTCCCTTCGCAATTTTACTTGTCTTGCCGAAAAGCCGCTCTGCGAAAACTGCGCAGCACCCCACAGCAAGAAGTTTTGCTTCGGATTTTTGCGCAGATGACGCAGCCTTGCTGACGCAAGGCAAGGAAGATAAGGAAAAATACAAACAAAAGAACTGCTGTGGGGCTGTCGGTGTTCGACTCCCCTCAGCTTACAGTTTTCCGGAAATACCGAACCAGGCTACAATGCACATCAGCGCGGAAACCGCGGCAAAAACAATTACGATCTTCTCCTCTTTCCAGCCGCACATCTCATAGTGGTGGTGGATGGGTGCCATCTTAAACAGCCGCTTGCCGTGTGTAAGCTTAAAGTAACCCACCTGCAAGATCACAGAAAGTGTTTCCACAATATACACAAAGCCCACCAGGATCAGCACCAGAGGCATATCCAGCGCAAAGGCCAGCGCACACACTACACCGCCCAGAAACAACGAGCCGGTATCGCCCATAAACACCTTGGCCGGGTGCCAATTATAGAACAGATAGGAGATCAGACCACCTACCAATGCGGCAGGCAGCAAGGCCAGGTCATATCTGCCCATACAGAATGCCGCAGCAGCAAAGAACACCATGACCGGCAGGGTCACGCTGCTGCACAGACCGTCCACACCGTCGTTCAGGTTTACCGCATTGACGCAGCCAACCATAACAAACATGGCAAAGAAAATATACACAAGGGGGTGTATAGAAAAGGTCACATCCACAAAAGGCACATACAGGTCACAGGAAAGGATGTCCTGCTGATACAGCACATACAGGTAGATGGCAGACACCGCCATCTGCAGCATGGCCTTCTGCAAAGAGGTCAGGCCCAGGTTGCGCTTATATTTTGCCTTATAAAAGTCATCCAGAAATCCAATCAAGCCAAAGCACAGGCTCAGTGCCAGCACATAGAACACAGAATATTCCCGGATCGTAGCAAGATTGCCCACCAGGCAAATGATCGCCGCGAAAATAAACATCAGGCCGCCCATCATAGGCGTTCCGGCCTTGGCGTTATGCCAGGTAGGGCCCAATTCACGAATAGACTGCCCAGCCTTCAGCGCACGCAGCACCGGCAACAGAAAGTAGCCGATCACACCGGACAGCACAGCACCTGCCGCTGCGGTTACGATCATTCTCGTCATGTACATTTCCTCCGCTTATGTCTCGTCTTCCAGGAACTTCTCCAAAATCAGTTCCATATGCATACCCCGGCTGCCCTTAAACAAGAGCACATCGCCGGGCTTAACGATCCGCTTTAGCGTGGCCGAGGCCAGATCCCTGTCCTCAAAGGCCATTGCTCTTGCCTCGGGCATTCCACCGGTCAGCGCACCGCTGATAACCCGTTTGCCGTTAGGCCCATAGGCGATCAGAATATCCGCATTTTCCGCAGCGATCCTGCCCACACGGTAATGCTCCGCCTGGGTGCACACACCAAGCTCCAGCATATCGCCTAAAACCGCCACACGGCGGCCTTCCTTTTTACCCAGGACCGTCAATGCCGCCTTCATGGATTCAGGGCCGGCATTATAGCAATCCTTGATAACGGTACAGCCCTTGGCCGAAAAGATCTCCTGCCTGCCGGCCATATTGCGAAACAGCGACAGACGCTCCTGAATATTCGCAGCAGATACACCCATGGCAATGCCCACACTGACCGCCGCCAGGGCATCAGATACATAGTGCCGTCCCTCCAGAGAAAGCTCCACAGGAAAGGTAAGATTGCCGGAGCTGACCTGAAAACGGATCAGGCCATCCTCTTCTTCCACATTTTGCCCGAGCACACTTGCCTGTGCATTATTCTCCGCAAAATAGGCAAGCTTCTTATGGGGCAGCTCCCGCTTACTCCAGAGCAGGTCATCGTCTCCGTTCAGGATGACTGTACCTCCCTCACACATGCCCTCCAGGATCTCCATTTTTGCCTGCAGTATCCCTTCCCGGTTGCCCAGGTGCTCGATATGCATGGTGCCGATATTGACGATCACCGCCACATCCGGCTGCGCAATAGAAGACAGATACGCGATCTCCCGGAAATGGTTCATACCCATCTCCAATACAGCTACCTGTGTATCCTGGCGCATAGAGAGGATCGCCATAGGCATACCAATATCGTTATTTTGATTTACGGGGGTTTTCTCCACCCGGTAACTGCCATCCAGGACACAGGCGATCATTTCCTTGGTGGTACTTTTACCCACAGACCCGGTAACGCCCACCACCTTCATGCCGATCCGCTTACGCTCCTGCCGGGCAATATCCCCCAAGGCCCGCCGGGGATCTTCCACAATAATAGCGGGATAATCACCGCAGGAACGGCTGCACAGCACTGCCGCTGCGCCCTTTTCCATAGCCATAGGAATAAAATCGTGACCATCGCGCTGCCCTTGCAGCGCAACAAACAGCTGACCGGGCAGCAGCTTCCGGGAGTCATTGTTTGCGCCCAGGAAGGTCACATCCGCATATTTTTCATCGACCTGACCGCCGCACCAGGCTGCGGCCTGCCGCAAAGTAATAGTCGCCATATCGCTCCTCGTTTCTACAGGTAGGCTGCTACGATCTCCCGTTCGTCCATGTGGTGCTTCACACCGTGGATCTCCTGATAGGTTTCGTGGCCCTTTCCTGCCAGTACAATTATATCATGTTTTTGCGCAATGTCCATAGCGTGATGGATCGCTTCCACGCGATTTTCTATAACTTCATAATTTTTTGCCCCACCGGGAATGCCCGCAACGATATCCTCTATGATGGCCGCAGGCTCCTCTGTGCGGGGATTATCCGAGGTAATAATGGCAATATCGGCGATTTCCGCTCCGATTTTACCCATAATGGGGCGTTTTGTGCGGTCACGGTCGCCGCCGCAGCCAAACACAGCGATCAACCTTCCCTTGCAAAAATCCTTTACAGAGGTGAGAACATTTTCCAGGCCATCCGGTGTGTGAGCATAGTCGATGAGCACTGTGTAGTCCCTTCCGGGGACCGGCACGACCTCCACCCTGCCCTTAACACCCTGGGCTGTTTTCAGCGCGTTGGCAGCTGCCTCCAGAGAGATGCCCAGCTGCAAGGCTGCCCCAAGGACTGTCAGCGCATTGTACACAGTAAACTTACCGGGAATGGGAAGTCTCACCGGAACTTCCTTTCCGGCATATACCGCCGTGAAACGGATGCCATCGGAGAGCATAGACACATCCTTTGCATACAGTCCCTCCCCCGGATGGGCAGAGGTTGTCACAACAGAACAGCTGCACTTACGGCAGATGCGCTGTGCCCAGGGATCATCTCCATTGATCACAGCCTTATCGCAGCGCGCAAACAGCTCCGCCTTGGCATCGCAATAGTTCTCCATGGTCCTGTGGAAATCCAAATGATCCTCTGTCAGATTGGTAAAGGCCGCCACATCGTACCGCACGCCCCCTACCCGCTCCAGAGCAATTGCGTGGGAGGATACCTCCATAATAACATAAGTGCAGCCCGCATCCCGCATTTGCGCGAACAGGCCCTGCAGGTCAAAGCTTTCCGGTGTAGTGCGCTCCGTGGGGATCACCAGATCACCGATCCGGTTCTCCATTGTGCCGATCAGACCGGTCTTTGCCCCAAGTACAGTCTCGATCACATGCTTCAGCAGCAGCGTGGAGGAAGTCTTGCCATTGGTGCCCGTTATACCGATCATGGTCATACACTTTGCGGGATGACCGTACCAATTGGCACCCAGCTGTGCCAGAGCCAGCCGGTCAGAAGCCACCAGCACATAGGGAATGTCCCGGTCAGGCTTTTGGGCAGTGACGACTGCCACAGCGCCGTTTTCCAGCGCCATAGGGACAAACCGGTTGCCATCAGTGGCTAAACCGGTGATCGCCACGAACAGGCTTCCGGGCACCACCTTCCTCGAATCGTAGGCGACGCTTTCGATCTGCTGCTCCATATCCACATTGGTCTGCAGTACTTGAATGTCTTTCAGTAATTCCTTCAGCTTCATAATAAGCTCCTTTGTTCAGCCGTCAGTCGGCTGCCTGTGTATCTGTAAATTCCAGCCGCACAGTAGTGCCCATGGGCACCTGTGTGTCCTTTGGGGTATCCTGCGCCGTCACTGTCACTCGATCGGAAACATCGGTATTCCCCGCCACCAAAATGTACAGTCCCGCAGCGCCCGCGGCATCACTGGCCTGCTGGCGGTTCATACCCCTAAAGTCCGGCACAGTCACCAATCTCTGCTGGGCTTCCTGGCCAAAATAGAGCAGGACCTGGCTTCCTCCGGGCACGCTCTCCCCTGCCGCCGGCAGCTGAGCTGTGACAGTTTCGCCTGTACCCTCTGTACGGGCAGTAAGGCCCGCATCCTTCAGCAGCTTCTGGGCTTCCTTGGCAGTCATGCCGGTCATATCCTCCAGGACCACCAGCTTTCCCGCTGCGTCTTCTTCCGAGAAAGTCTGCTCCACGCCCAAATAAGGGAGAATATCGTTCATTACAGCGCCTACCGTCGGAGCAGCCATAACACCGCCGGAAATATAGATGCCGGTTTGTCGGGAGGGAGTGTCCAACGCCACAAGTACAATATACTGCGGATCGTTCATTGGCGCAACCCCTACGAAGGATACAATTTTATCCTGTACCCGCTGGCCGTTCTCATCAAACACATCGATCTTCTCGCTGGTCCCGGTTTTTCCGCCTATGGAAAACCCGGCCACAGAAGCATTCTTCGCTGTACCTTCCGTGACGACGGACTCCATAAGTCCGCACATGATCTTGGATGTTTCCTCACTGATCGTCCTCCGGACTGTGGTTGACTCCTGCTTTAAAACAGTATTTCCATTGGCATCCACGACCTCGGATACGATATACGGCTCCATCAGATTTCCGCCGTTTACCACCGATGAAATAGCACGCACCAGCTGCAGCGGGGTCAGCTTAAAGGTCTGGCCAAAGGACCCGGAGGTCAACGAGGCCGTTCCCCATTTACCCGTATCCGTCACCAAAGCCTTATCAAAGAATACACCTTTGCTTTCGCCGGAAAGGTCGATCCCTGTTTTCTCCAGAACACCAAATTTCTGGATATACTCATAAAATTTTTCGCCGCCCAGCTTCAGCGCAATATGAGCAAAAGCAATGTTGCAGGAATTTTGCAGCGCTTGGGGGGTCTGCTCAGAGCCGTGTCCGGCTGAGCGCCAGCAGTGCAGCAGCTGAGAGCGGCCAGGAATCTGCTCAGCACCCTTGCAGTAAAAGCTGGTATTCAAATCGATCGCGCCGCAGTCCAGAGCCGCCGCCATGGTCAGCACCTTGAAGGTCGAGCCCGGCTCATAGCCGTCAGAGATACAGCGGTTACGCCATTGCTTCAGTCGAGCAGCATTCAGCGCCTGACTGTACGCCTGTTTTCCGGTGATATAAACATCACTGCCCTCCGGCGCGGTCATATACGATAGTTTTAGTTTTTCCAGTTCATTTGCCGTTTTGGTATCTGTGATCTCCAGATAATGATTGGGGTCATAGCTTCCCAGGGTGGCCATAGCCAAGATCTCACCGGTGTTTACATCCATGACCAGCCCAAAAGCACCGTTTTGCACATCGTAGCGGTCGATAGCAGCCTGCATCTGCTTTTCCAGGCAGGCCTGTACAGTGGCATCCAAGGTCAGAATTACACTGCAGCCCTCCTGTGAAGCCACATATTTCTCATAGGAGAAGGGCATATCCATTTCGTTATTGCCTTTGGTGGTAATGACCTTGCCCGCTGTGCCTTCCAGATAGCTGTTATAGGCTGCTTCTATTCCCTCTGAGCCGGTATTGGAGGCGTTGGTAAAGCCGATGACCTGAGCCGCCAGAGAGCCGTAGGGGTAATAGCGCTGAGAATTTGGCTCTAAGTGAATACCCGAGATCTGATTTTCGTTGATATAGTCCCTGATCTGTGCTGCCGTATCCTCGCCGACTCTTGCCGCCACCTGTTTATAGCGCATGGAAATATCAGCAGCCTGCTTCTCGATCCAGGCAGGCTCCAATTCCAGCAGCTGCCCCAGCTTTTGGGCAATGGCCGATATATCTGCCTTGGACTGTTTTAGCTCGTGGGGGTCCAGATACACATTCTCCACACTTTGGGAACAGGCAAGGATGTTCATGTTCCTGTCGTAGATCGCGCCCCGGTCTGCCGTTACCTTGGTAGTGCGGGTCTGGTTGCGCAGAGCCAGATCCGCATAATAATCGTAATTTGTGACCATCAGGTGGTATAGCCGCAGAGCAACCGGCGTAAAGGCAACCAACCCCAGCACCACTGCCACCGCGAGTATCCTTTTGTGCTGACCGCTGTCAAAGCGCAGCCGAAGGTATTCCTTCCTCTTCTTCATACGCCACCGACCTTCCTCAGGAACCCATTTTCGGGTCAAGCCTTTCAATGGGCAGCAAGGAAACCCTTGCCGCCCATTGCAGCCTACTATCCTAATTCTATTGGCCGGGACAATCTTTATGCAAAAAGTCCCTCAAGGAACGCACAGGTTCTCTCCCAATAAGAAAGATGTACCTCTTGGTTGATTTCTTCTTCAGGCTGGTCCACAACAATTGTGATCGTCTGCACCTGCTCCACCGGCACCATACCCAGCGCCAGAGCCGAGTTCTTTACCTGCTCCAGATCGTAGCCGGTTTCATATGTATGGGTAAGCACCGCATTTTTCTCTTGCAGGGAGTAAACATAGTTCTCCATCTGCACTGCCTGCTGCTGAGCAGTATACAGCTGCACACTGCCGACAATCATCAGTACCAGCATCACTGCGGATACAACGATGCCGCACATTGCCAGCGGATCTACATAGATCACCTGCTGTTTTTTCTGCCTGCGGACCTTAGGCGGCGCGCTTTTTCTCTTTCGGGGAGTCTTAGGCTCCAGCTGCCTGGCGGCACTGCCATCGGTATAGTATTGAATATACTGGATATCGAGCTTCCGTGCCATGAAAAGCGCCCCTTTCTGGGTTCAGATTTTTTCACAGATGCGAAGCTTGGCGCTTCGTGCTCTGGGATTGGCATCCAGTTCTTCCTGAGATGCCACAATCGGTTTTTTCGTAATCAGCTTGACCTGCGGCTTTCTTCCGCACACGCACACAGGGAAGCTTGGCGGACAGGTGCAACCTTTGGAGGCTGCTGCCATTGCGTTTTTTACGATCCTGTCCTCCAGAGAATGGAAGGTTATCACAACCAGCCGTCCGCCGGGATTCAGGCAGTCAACAGCATCGGCCATGACCTTCTCCACAGCTCCCAGCTCGTCATTCACCGCTATGCGGATGGCTTGGAAGCTGCGCTTTGCCGGATGCTGCTTTTCCCGAAGGGCTGAGCGCGGCATAGCCGAACGGATGATATCCACAAGCTCCAATGTTGAATGGATCACCGCCGTCTCCCTGCGGCGGCAGATGGCGCTTGCGATCTGAGGCGCATAGCGCTCTTCGCCGTATTCGTAAAGGATCCGCCGAAGCTCTTCGTAAGACCAGGTATTTATGACCTCATGGGCGCTGAGACTGTCCTGGCTGTTCATACGCATATCCAGAGGCGCATCTGCCATGTAGGAAAAACCTCTGGCACCGTCATCCAGCTGTGGAGAAGAAACGCCCAGATCCAACAGGATGCCATCCACACCGCTGATATGCAAATCACCCAAAACCCTGGCAACCTCGCTGAAATTGGAATGGACCAGGGTAATATTCTTCTGATAGGGCCTAAGTCTCTCTCCTGCCGCCTGCAGAGCGATAGGATCCCGATCTATCCCGATCAACCGGCCTGTATCCAGCCGCGCTGCGATCTGAGACGAATGTCCCGCACCGCCCAGAGTACCGTCTATATATACGCCATCCGGCTTGATGTTCAGACCGTCAATACATTCCTGCAGCAAAACTGATACATGATGGAATTGTGTCATAGGCCGATAGCCTCCAAAGATTCCAGAAGCTTTTCGGGGGTCAGATTCTCGCGCTCAAAGGCAGTAAATTCCTCTGCAGCCCAGATCTCTGCCTGGCCGGCACGGCCAACGATCATCACATCACGGCCGATCCCGGCATAGTCCAGCAAAAACTGTGTCAGTGTGAACCGGAACTGCTTATCCGGCGCACATTCCGTAGCATTCATAAAAATCAGGCTGGTAGCGGCAGAGCGCTGAGAAATGGGCAACGCATTGTAGTTCTTCCCCAATGTATCCCAATCCTCGGAGGTATAGACAGTGAGGCAGCGATGACCGCAGTTGACACCCAGGGTGACAAAGAAATCTGCACCCAACTCCCCACGCAGCTTCGCAGGGACAAACAGCCGGTTTTTATCATCCAGCTTTGCCGGGTATTTTCCGATCATTTTTGCTCACCTCTCTCCATTTCGCTCCACTTAGCTACCCTTTTGCTCCATCTATCGACAGTATAACTCCTTCTTAACAAAAAATCAATCTTTTTTCTTAGTTTTTTTGAAAAAATGCTAAAAAAATCGGCATTTTTCTAATTTTAGAACAGATGTTCTATTGTCATCCAAAGAATTGGAGCACACCGTCTGTCAGTTCGCCACGGACATTGGTTGGTCTTTTTCCGCTTTGGAGCAAAAATACCGCCAGCGGCTCCTCCACCCGCTCCTGCACCAGCTTGCGCATATACCGGGCACCGCCTTTGACACCGGAGCCGCACTTGAGCATACCCACCAATTCATCCGGAAACTGCAGTTGCATGCCGACCGCTTTCCCCCGCTGCTCGATCTCCTGCAGATATTTGCGGGCGATCTTCTCCATAGCCCCGTCCGTCAGGGGTTTGAAGCAAATGATCTTATCCAGCCGCCCCAAAAACTCAGGGGTAAAGGCTTTGCGCAGAGCAGTTTCAGTCTCACCCTCCCGACCGGTAGGTTGGAAGCCCAGGCCGTCGCTCTTCAGTTCCCCTCCAATATTGGAGGTCATGACCACAATGGCATTCTTAAAGCTGACACGGCGGCCGGTAGAATCCGTCAGCACCCCCTCCTCCATGATTTGCAGTAAGATCCCAGCCACATCCGGATGGGCCTTCTCCAGTTCATCCAGGAGCACCAAACAGTAAGGTCTGCGCCGAACCGCTTCCGTCAGCTTTCCACCCTCCTCGTAGCCCACATAACCGGGAGGCGCACCGATCAGCCGAGAGACAGATTGCTTTTCCATATACTCCGTCATATCCAAGCGGATCATAGCATCCTTGCTGCCATACAGCTCCTCCGCCAGAGCGCGGCACAGCTCCGTCTTTCCCACGCCGGTGGGCCCGGCAAACAGCATAGAGGCCACCGGCCTTGTTTCATCCCGAAGTCCGCACAGCCCCCGTCTGACGATCTGGGCCGCCGCCGTGACTGCTTCCTCCTGGCCTACCACCCGGGTACTCAGGATCTGCTCCAGCTGCAGCATCCGCTCCCGCTCATCCGAGGTAAGCCGCCCCACTGGGATCCCCGTTCGTCCGGATACTGCCCAGGCAATATCCGCACCGGTCACTGTACGCGGACGCCTGCTGTCTGCCGGACGGGCCACCATGCGCTGCATTTTATCCCGCAGCTCCGCAGCCTTTTCAAACCGACTTTCCCGGACCGCTTCATTAAGCTCCTGCTCCAGCTCCCTGCGGATACCGCGACCCATGCGCAGCTCCTCCATTCTGGCATGGGCCGCACCCTCATCCAACAGGTCAATCGCCTTATCCGGCAAGTACAGATCCGGCAGATACCTCTGAGACAGACGCACCGATTCCCGGATGGCCTCTTCTGTGATCCGCAGTCCGTGATGGCGCTCCAATCCCGGTTTCAAGCCTTTCAGAATCGCCAGTGTCGCCTCTTTCCCCGGCTCTTCCACCATAACAGGGCGGAATCTGCGATCCAGAGCCGGGTCTTTTTCAATAAACTTGCGGTACTCCGTCAGGGTCGTAGCCCCCAGCATCTGCAGCTCCCCCCGCCCCAGAGCCGGTTTAAAGATATTGGCGGCATCGATAGCACCCTCCGCCGCGCCTGCGCCTACGATAGTGTGCATTTCGTCCACAAACAGTATCACATCACCGCTGCGCCTGATCTCCGAGAGAACATCCCGCAGCCGCTCTTCGAACTCACCGCGATATTTTGTTCCGGCCACCAGATTGGCCATATTCAGGCTGATGAGCCGTTTATCCTTCAGTTGCGGCGGCACATTCCCTGCAGCCATTCGTTGAGCCAGTCCCTCTGCGATCGCTGTTTTTCCAACGCCCGGTTCACCGATCAGGGCAGGATTGTTTTTATTCTTCCGGCTCAAGATCCCTATGACCATATCGATCTCCCGTTCTCTGCCGATCACAGGATCCATATTGGCTGACTTCAGGATCAGATCCTCGCTGAATTGCTCTAAGAGTTTCGTAGCAGTGGCCTCCTTTTTTCGCCTGGTTGGCTGAGTGGTTTCCCATTGGATATAGTCTATGGCTTTGGTGAACAAAGTATCTGTATCTATATCCCCCAGAAGCAGCAATTCTCTTGCTGCTGTTCTGTCTGTGCGCAGCAGCGACAAAAGAATATGGATTGGGCGTATTGCCCGTGCTCCCATCTGCCTTGCTTCGCTCACCGCCCCGCGGAGAATACGCCGGGCCTGTACTGTAAGTCCCTGAGGCAACGGCAGGTCGGGAGTACCCATGCCGTAAAGCACCCCGGCAACAGAGCGCAGCAGCTCCGGCTCAACGCCTGCCCCACGGAGCAGCTGCCCTGTCATTCCGGGCGCCTGGGTCAAGGCAAGCAAAAGATGGGCACTGCCTACATAGCTGTGTCCCATCTGTCGGGCCTTATGGGCCGCGGATACGATCAGTGCCAGCGCCGCATCCTCATAATACATACTCTTCCCTCCTTCCAGGGGATTCTCCCCATGAGCCTGAAAAAATATACGAAGGATTTTCAAAAAAGGAATTGCATTTTCGAAAATCCATGTTAGAATAAAAGTGCATTATACGAAATGCCCTACAACAAACATATGGAGGAACTATCATGGCTTACAATATCACCGATGCTTGTGTCAAGTGTGGCGCTTGCGCTGACAACTGCCCCGTCGAGGCTATCTCTGAGGGCGAAGATAAGTATGTCATCGATGCTGATGTCTGCGTTAGCTGCGGTGCCTGCGCTGACAACTGCCCCGTTGAAGCAATCGAAGAAGGCTGATTCATAAGAATCCGCAGTCGGCCTGTGCATTCGGAAGTTCCGACTGCACAGGCTGATTTTTTCACGGAGGTCACAATGGAACTACTGCATGGCGGATATACCCTAAAAATCTGCCAAGGTGCTTTCCCCCTGAGTACAGATTCTATGCTGCTGGCGGATTTTGTTCGCATGCCCCCAAACGCAAGCGTACTGGACCTGGGTTCCGGGTGCGGCACACTTGGGCTGCTGCTGTGCGCCAAAGACCCCCGGTGTACAGTCACAGGCATAGAGCTTGATGCCCAGGCACACGAAACTGCCCTGGAGAATATTCTTGAAAACAATTTATCCCCACGCCTAACAAGCGTATGCGCTGATCTGAAAGACATCTGCCAGCGCATTGATGCAGGTAGCTTTTCTTGCTGCATCTCTAACCCGCCATACTTTACATCCGGCCCTGCAAGCAAAGCTGCGCCCCTGGCCCGGCGTGATGACCGTTGCAGCATGGCACAGCTATTCCATGCTGCAGCCTGGGCCATAAAATTTGGCGGTGACTTCTTTCTGGTGCACAAACCGGAGCGACTCGCAGAACTGTTCGTCTGCGCCCATAACGAAAATTTAGAGCCCAAACGGCTTTGCTTGGTACGCCACCGCCCGAACGACCCCGTCAGTCTGGTTTTGGTACAATGCCGCAAAGGCGCTAAGCCGGGACTTTTATGGGAAGAGCTGTGCCTTTTCCACGCTGACGGCCATCCCACCCAGAAATACAAAAAAATCTATCACCTCTAGGAGGCGTCTATGGCTGGCATGTTATATCTGGTCCCCACACCCATCGGCAATCTCGGTGATATTTCCATCCGCTGCAGGCAGATATTGGAAGAAGCCGACTTTATCGCCGCAGAGGACACCCGCGTCACTATGAAGCTTCTGAACCATCTGGGCATAAAAAAGAGCCTTGTCAGCTACTACGAGCATAACAAGGCCCAAAAAGGCAATTGGATATTGGAGCGCATTCAGGCCGGCGAGACCTGTGCGCTGGTATCTGACGCAGGCAGTCCAGCAATCTCCGATCCCGGAGAGGATCTGGTACGCCAGTGCGCCGAAGCAGGGATCACAGTATGCGCCATCCCCGGCCCTTGCGCTGTGATCACCGCGCTGAGTATCTCCGGGCAAGCCACCGGAAGATTCTGCTTTGAAGGATTCCTGTCCACCGCAAAGAAAAGCCGCCGTGAGCACCTGGAATCTCTGATCTCAGAAAAGCGCACTATGATCTTTTACGAAGCACCTCACAAGCTTCTGTCCACACTGGAGGATATGGCCTCCGTTTTCGGCGCAGAACGGCCCATCAGCCTGTGCCGAGAGCTGACAAAGCTCCACGAGGAAGTCATCAGGACTACTTTAGGGCAGGCTATTGCTATGTATACAGAACAGTCACCCCGGGGAGAATTTGTGTTGGTTCTGGCCGGAGCCTCCGACGAGACTCCTGCACTGCCCACCGCACAGGACGCCGCACTCTTTGTAGCCCGGTTGATGGACGCCGGTATGAGCCGCAAGGATGCCATCAAAAAAACCGCTCTGGATTTAAAGCTTCCGAAAAACATCGTCTACGACGCAGCTTTGGGACATAGCGAATAAAAGAAAAAACGCCGTATCTTGCACTCAAAGCAGATACGGTGTTTTTCGATGCATCAATACTTGCTGATATTGCGAACGCATTCCTGGCAAATATTCTTGCCATGGTAATTCACAAGTCCCTGGGAAGAACCACAGAACAGACAAGCAGGCTCGAATTTTTGCAATACGATCTTGTCGCCGTCCAGATAGATCTCCACAGGGTCGCGCTCTTCAATGTCCAAGTTTCGACGCAATTCGATTGGAAGCACGATCCTTCCCAATTCATCAACCTTGCGAACAATTCCCGTTGACTTCACGTTAGTTTCCCCCCTGAAGAATTTTTTCAATTATCGCCTGATAATAATTATAATCAAAAATTTCTGCATGTCAAATAAAATTTCTTAAAACGCATATTTTTGTCGGATTTGCACAGGAATTTTGTGTGATTTTCAGCATATTGTACATCTCAAGGAGGTGTACCTATGGTAATGAGTTGGATATATACCGTCATTTTGGGTCTATCTGTAATTTCCGCAATACTCCTCGGCAACAGCAGTGATCTGGCAGCCGCAGTTCCAAAGGGGGCTCAAGCCGGCATCACGCTGGCGGTCTCCATGGCGGGCTCCATCTGCCTTTGGACAGGCGTTGGCAAGCTCATGGAAAAAATCGGTCTAACGCAGAAACTTTCTATACTGCTGCGCCCCCTGCTGCACAGGCTGTTCCCTTCCGCAAAAACGGATACACCGCTACGGGCAAGCCTGTGCGCAAATATATGCGCGAATTTCCTGGGACTTGGCAACGCCGCCACACCCATGGGTATCCAGGCTGCCAAAAGGTTGATACGGCCGGACAAACCCGGCATTGCCACTGACGAGCTATGCCGTCTGATCGTGCTGAACACAGCCTCGATCCAGCTGATCCCCGCAAGTGTTGCAGCAGTGCGCACCTCACTGGGCTGCCAAACACCCTTCGATATCCTTCCGGCAGTCTGGATCACAAGCCTCTGTTCCGCCGGACTGGGTGTTGCTGCCGCATGGCTGCTGGGAAAGGTCTGGCGGCATGATTGACTATATCGTACCGCTCCTGCTCCTGGTCACATGCGCTCTGGCTTTGCGCAAGCGCGAAAATGCCTACGACCTGCTGCTATCCGGCGCCAGGGATGGTTTGGAGCTTCTGATCTCCATCGTTCCTACACTGATTCTGCTGCTGACCTCTGTGACCATGCTCCGGGCTTCCGGGGCTATAGACCTAATCAGCAATGTTCTTCAGCCTGTTATGGCTTTCTTCGGCATTCCACCTGAGACAGCCTTACTTGTTTTAATACGGCCCATTAGTGGCAGCGCGGCCCTGGCTGTAGGCGCAGAACTGATGACCATCCACGGTGTGGATTCTCTGGTAGGCAGGACAGTTGCCGTAATGCTGGGCTCCACCGAAACAACCTTCTATACCATCAGTGTATATTTCGGCGCAGCCGGCATCAAAAAAACAAGGTACACCATCCCCGCAGCCCTGATCGCGGACTTCACAGGCTTTTTCGTGGCTTCCCTCACAGTCCGGCTTCTGTATCCAACATAAACCTTTACACAGAAAAAGCTGCCGCAGGCTATGCTGCGGCAGCTTAATTTACTTATTGCTCTTCGTCCTCATCCTCATCTTCCAGAGAGAACTCCAGAGTCTCACCACAATTGGGGCAAATAATGCTCCCCTCTTCCAGGGTGTCCTCGTCAAAATCGATGATATTGCCACAGGCGCACTCTACTTCGTAGATTGTGGTTTCGGGGTCGCCGAAGTCAAAGCCCTCATCGAAATCCTCGTCGTCAGCCTCGGAGAAATCGTAGTAATCATCATCGTCGTCTTCATCGTCGTCCTCATCCTCATCTTCATCCAGGATGTAGTCTTCGATGGCGTCCAGATCCTCTTCGATTTCGTCCAGTTCGTCAGAGATGGCAATGGTGGTCTCTTCCACATCGGCAAGACGGCGGGTAACATCCCCCAGCAGATCAACGATCGCTGCGATCATCTTGCCCTCGTTGGCCTCGGTATCCAGCTTCAGGCCATCCATCAGGCCCTTCAGGTATGCAGACTTTTCAGAAATGGTCATATCAGCTTCTCCTTTTGCCATATCGGCCAGTCAATAGGTATTGGATTAAGCCTTGGAGCGGCCCAGATACTCACCGGTACGGGTGTCGATCTGGATCTTGTCGCCCTCGTTGATGAACAGAGGCACCTTGACCTCAGCGCCGGTTTCCACAGTGGCAGGCTTGGTCACGTTAGTAGCGGTGTTGCCAGCGAAGCCAGGCTCGGTAGCAGTAACCACCAGGTCAGCAAAGTTGGGAGCTTCTACACCGAACACCTTGCCCTTGTAGCTCATAATGGTGCAGGTATCGTTTTCCTTGACAAACTTGAAAGAATCGTCCAGCACGGAAGCATCGATGGGCTCCAGCTCAAAGGTCTCAGGGTCCATGAAGTAATACAGCTCGCCGTCGGTGTAGGAATACTCCATCTTCTTGCGCTCGACAAAAGCAGTGGGATACTTGGCAGTGGGGTTAAAGCTGGTTTCAGTCACGCCACCGGTGATCACATTGCGCATCTTCACACGAACAAATGCGGCACCCTTGCCGGGCTTAACATGCTGGAACTCCACGACCTGCATTACCTTGCCATCCATTTCAAAGGTAATACCGTTTCTAAATTCACCTGCAGAAATCATTTGATTTATCCTCCTAAGAATACGCCCCATTTCGGGAGCAAATGTGTACATATTGTCAGCGCATATATTCTAACCGAAATTATGAATAATTTCAAGAGGAAATATGCACTTTTTTACAGAATTATCAGTTCCTTTGGGCTCTTTGTAATATTCTCGCAGCCGCCTTCCCGGAAAATCACCACATCCTCGATGCGAACACCGAACTTGCCGGGCAAATAGATTCCAGGTTCGGCAGAGCTGACCATACCCGCCTTCATCACCACTTCACCTGATGGGCTGCAGCGGGGCTCTTCGTGCACCTCAAGGCCCAGGCAGTGACCGTAGCCATGACCGAAATACGATCCATAGCCGGCATCCTCAATGACCTTACGGGCTGCGCAGTCCACTTCCTTACCGGTAACACCGGCACGACTTGCTGCAATACCTGCCAGCTGCGCCTGCAACACTGTGTTGTAGACTTCCTTCATTTCATCCGTAGCATAGCCCAGAGCAACGGTTCGGGTCATATCAGAGCAGTAGCCCTGATACAGCACACCAAAATCCATGGTGATGAAGTCACCTGTCTGCAGCTTTCGCTCACCGGGCACACCATGGGGCAGGCTGGTATTAGGGCCGGACACAACAATCGGATCAAATGACAGGCCCTCACCGCCGTTTTTCAGCAGGCAGTAGATCAGCTCCGCGCACAGTTCCTTCTCCGTCATACCCACCTTGATCTCAGCAAGCACCTCCGAAAAAGCCGCGTCGGTGATCTGCTGAGCCTTTCGCATCAGATCCAGCTCCCAATCTTCTTTCACCGCCCGGAAGCCGCTGATCCTGTCATGCATGGGGATCAGCTTCGCATGCAGGTCCTTCTCGTAGCCTTGAAATTCCGCCACTGTCAGGTACTCTTCCTCATACCCCAATACAGCAATGCCAAAATCAGCAATCGCCTCATTCAAAAGCTTATGATAGGGATTTTCCCGGTCAGTCATGACGACCTCAAAGCCCCGGATGCCGTTCTGGGCAGATTCGATGTAGCGGCTGTCCGTAAAATAGCGGCAGCCAGCCTTGCTAACAACAGCGACACCCTCAGCAATATCAAATTCCGCGCCGTAGTAACGGCTGCAGCGGCTGGTCAGCAAAAGACCGTCAGCCTTACCGTCCAGCAGGGAAACATATTTTTCAATATTCTTCATAGGTAAGTCTCCTTTTCCTTGCAGCAAAAATAAAAGGCAGCTCCGCCACATGCCGCAGCTTCAGCCAGATATTATGATTATCGATGGCCCGGACCAAGATGCTCCTTACCCCAACACCGTTGGCACCAAGGGTATCTGTAAAGATCTGGTCTCCGGCCAGGGCACATTGTTCCGGAGACTTTCCAAACCGGACAAGGCACTCGCGGATGCCCTTGGGGAAAGGCTTCCTGGCATGGGTGATACATGGGATCCCGTAGGCCTGACAGAATCGCTTCACCCGGTCATTGCGGCTGTTAGACACCACACAGATCTGTACCGGTGACGCAAGCATTTCCTGCAGCCAGGCAGATATTTTCTCTTCTGCCACATTGGTGGTATAGGGCACGATGGTATTGTCAAAATCCAGCATCAGCAGCTCGATTCCCCCACCCCGAAGAAACGCCGGTGTCAGGTCAGTAATACTGTCCGTGATCATGACCGGCAGCGCGGAAAGACGCATAGTATCCCCCCTACATTCATAGAGTATATTCACAGTATAACACGGAAAGGGGTGTTTGTCCATGGGCATATGCCGCTATCTTGCCATGACCGCAGCAGAGATCTATGCTTCACAGGAGCTGCCCACGCAAATGGCTTACATGGCCTGTCACTTCTCAGCTTACAGCAACGGTCTTTCCAACTGTCCCCAAAGCCTGCCGGAAAACAGCATCCTGATCCTGAATGACCGCACGCCTATCTGCGGGCATAATCCAGACCTTATCTCCCAGCAGCTTTCTGAAATCGCTGAAGACCTGCACTGCCGTGCTGTTCTTCTGGATTTTCAACGGCCTGACGAACCAGAAACCGTTGCTCTGGTTAAGACTGTAGTAAAAAACTGCAGTTGCCCAGTAGGCGTGTCCGATCTGTACGCCAAAGACCTGGATTGCCCGGTATTTCTTCCTCCTGCTCCATTAACCGTGCCCTTGGCAGAGCACTTAAGGCCTTGGACGGACAGAGAGCTATGGCTGGAAGCCGCACTGGATGCGGCCTGTATCCGTATAACAGAAACGGATAACATCTGCCTTACACTCCCCTATTGTCCGCCACCGGAGAACTGTCACACAGATAACGCACTGCATTGCTGCTACACAGCGCATGTAACCCCTGCGCAGATCCGCTTCCAGCTTTATCGGGATGTTCCACAGCTGGAAAGATTACTTGCCGAAGCAGAATCACTGGGCGTGACAACCGTGATCGGGCTGTATCAGCAACTCCATGGCTATATATAAAAAAGCGACCTGCTTTTGGCAGGTCGCTTTTGCGCACACAAACAAAGAGGGAGATATTAATAGAACTTTCTCTTGTTCTTACGGGCAGCTTCAGACTTCTGCTTACGCTTCAGGCTGGGGCTGACATAGTGCTCGCGCTTCTTAACCTCGGCAATAACGCCCTCCTTGGCGCAGCTCCGCTTAAAGCGACGCAGTGCGCTCTCCAGAGATTCGTTCTCCTTAACGCGAATTTCAGACATGGTTTTCCCTCCCTCCGATGGCATCCGGCTATTTCCTGGATGCGTTCAGGGCCCAGACTTCCAGGCTAGAATATTATAAGCTGAGTTTTTCCGATTGTCAAGGGAGTTTTCAGGTATTTTTGCGACTTTTTGCAAAAAATCCGGAAATTTTACTTTACGATCAAGTTCACCAGCTTATTCTTGACCACAATGGTCTTGACGATGCTGCCCCCCTGCTTTTCCAGGAAACGAGCGATCTTCTCATCGGCAAGAACATTCTGCAGCACAGTATCATTATCCAGATCCGCAGCCATAACAACCGTGCCGCGCATCTTTCCGTTGACCTGCACAGCCAGCGTGACCTCAGAATCCTTGCACTTCTCCTCGGAGTATGAGGGCCAGCGTTCATAGGCAATGGTGTTGTCATGGCCCAGGCACTGCCAAATTTCCTCACCCACATGAGGGATGATGCAGGAGATCATTTTGATAAAGCCCTCTGCATACTCTCTGGGGCAGCTGCCGTTCTTATAGACCTCATTGACAAAGACCATCATCTGTGCAATGGCCGTGTTGAAGGCCAGGGCTTCAAAATCAGAGGTAACCTTCTTGACAGTCTGGTGATAGATCTTGGTCAGCTTGCCGTCATCGGCATCTGTGATGTTGGCGGTTTCGGTGAAGAAGTTCCACACGCGGTTGATAAACTTCTTGGCACCGGCCACAGCGGTTGTGCTCCAGGGCTTGGAGACCTCCAGGGGGCCCATAAACATTTCATACAGCCGCAGAGTATCTGCGCCGTATTCTCTGACCACATCGCTGGGGTTGACCACAAATTCCGGAAAACGCTTGCCCATCTTGATGCCGTTTTCACCCAGGATCATACCCTGATGCACCAGCTTCTTAAAGGGTTCTTTCACA
>JAGBSG010000010.1 GCA_017632035.1 Oscillospiraceae bacterium
TCTGTATCGTTCCAACAATATCCCGATGTCCGTGCTTGGTTGGAAAACACCCAATCAGAAACAATACGAGTTAGAAAATATCATCTACATTTAGAACTTAATCAAATTTTCCCAGTCTCACATCATTGACAAACGTACATTTTCTGTCTTGTTCTTACAGGTTTTGTAGAACATCTGCGATGCGTATGGCTAAGGGCAGCTTTGTTGAGGGATGTATCTCATCAGTTTCACATACATCCGCGCTTTTTACCAAATATGTGTTTGGTACAGCCTGCGCAACGGCTTCCTGGGCTGCCTGGATATTACGCCAGCCATTTCCTTTTTTGTTTAAGGAGACCTCATAATCGTGTATCTTCACGATGATAAATGGCAAGGATTCATCCATAAAATCAGAACGCCATTTGTTGATGAGTAGCTCAAGGATTCCTGCGTACACTTCTTGCTTGCTGTCGTCGCCGTTGGTGTGTGATTCTCCCTGATACCAAACGACCGCCTTTAACGCAAAAGGCAAAACTGTTTTGAGCATTCCGTTATACAGCTTGCCGTCATCATTGAAACAGCTGTAATCGGGGAACTTTGCGTTATTACAGCGTAATTCCAGTGGTACAAAAAACGCTGTTTCATCCAAATAATGCTCAGGGAGCCAGGACTGGATCACAGATGCACCTTGGTAGCAGGCAATCAGCCCAATTTTTTTGTCAGATCTTTTCAGCAGCTCGTCGCCGATTAAATAACCCAGTGCTGACCAGAAGCACACAGAATCTTTTTCGGCCACGATCCAGCCTTCGCGAGACCTGTAATGCTCGCCGGCCAAATCAGACAGATTGCCGGCTTTATCGATGGATTTCCAACCCGCATCGGTCAGAATGTGCTCGCCTTCATCTTCCAGACGGTCGACAGTAAACAACCGCAAGGATTCATTGTCTTTGTAATATGTTTTGGGTGTTGAAGAACTCCACAGCTTAAATTCAATATTTGACTGACCTGCCAGCAAATAGACATCACCAAAATATATGTTCTTGAGCGTCTTGGTATCACCGTCTAGATCAACTGTCATCTCGTAAGGTCCGCCATAGTCAAATGCCGGAAGCTCCAGTAACCAATTATCACCGGTGGAAACGACTGATGCACTTTTGCCAGCTATTTCAATCGTCACAGTTCCCGCACCGCAGCCAAAAATATAGATAGGTTTTGTCGCTTGCAATACCATATTGTCTGAAAAAATGGGATTCAATTTCACAATGATCACCTTTCCTTATCTCAGCAATTAAAAAATCGGCAAGGCCCGAATAAGCCTTGCCGATTTTGGCGGAGAAGGAGGGATTTGAACCCTCGATACCCTTTTGGGGTATACACGATTTCCAATCGTGCGCGCTCGGCCAGCTACGCGACTTCTCCATGTCGCTGTTCGATCTTCCAAGTTATAGTACCTTATCCTTGCTGATTTGTCAAGACTTATTTTTCATATTTCTGCAAAAAACATCCAGAAATGAAGAGGCCAGAGGACAGCAATTTGATGCTCTGATCTGGAGATATCCGATAAACGAGCGACGATGCGATGGAGGAAAAGGCAGAGCTACACGCTCTGCCTTCTGTTAGGCCAGTGTTGCGGACATTACAGCCTTGATGGTGTGCATCCGGTTCTCAGCTTCGTCAAAGACGATGGATTGCTCGCTTTCAAAGACCTCGTCTGTAACCTCCATGCAGTCAATGCCGAATTTCTCGTAGACTTCCATACCTGTGGTGGTTTTCAGATCGTGGAAGGCGGGCAGGCAGTGCATAAAGCGACACTGTTCGCCGGTTGCGCGCATCAGTTCAGAGGTCACACGATAGGGGGATAGCTCCTCGATGCGTTCCTTCCAAACTGAGTCCGGCTCACCCATAGATACCCACACATCGGTATAGATCACATGAGCACCCTGAACCGCATCCATAGGATCGGTGATGAACTCTAGGATAGCACCGGTGTCCTTGGCGATTGCTTGGCACTTTGCGATCAGCTCTGCGTTGGGGAAATACTTCTCAGGTGCGCAGGCGACAAAATGCATGCCCATTTTGGCACAGCCAACCATCAGGGAATTACCCATATTGTACCGGGCGTCGCCCATATAGACCAGCTTCTTGCTGCTGAGGGTGCCGAAGTGTTCCTGGATCGTCAGAAAGTCTGCCAAGATCTGGGTAGGATGAAACTCGTTAGTCAGACCGTTCCACACAGGAACGCCGGCATAATAACTTAACTCCTCCACGATCTCCTGCCCGAAGCCACGGTACTCGATGCCGTCAAACATTCTGCCCAGTACCCGGGCGGTGTCGGCGATGCTTTCCTTCTTGCCCATCTGGGAGCTCTTGGGGTCCAGGTATACAGGGTGCATACCCAAGTCCGCAGCGGCTACCTCAAAGGCACAGCGGGTTCTGGTACTGGTCTTTTCAAACACCAGAGCAATATTTTTGCCCTCACAAAGCCGATGGGGGATTCCTGCTCTTTTTTTTGTCTTAAAATCAGAAGCAAGGGACAATAAACCGCGGATCTGTTCAGGGGTAAGATCCAGCAGCTTCAAAAAACTCTTACCGGTTAGTGCGAACATCAGTCATCCTCCTTTTTGGCACAGACCTCTTTGATGACAGATACAGCTTTTTCAAGCTGCTCCATGGGAATGTTCAGGGCGGGTAGTAGGCGGACCTTTGTTTTCGCGGTCAGACACAGAACACCCTTTTCGATGCACTCTGAAACAATGGTTTTTGCAGGCCGTTCCGTTTCAATGCCGATCATCAGGCCCATACCGGTGACATTCTTGATGCCCGGTGCACCGGAAAGTGCAGAAAAGATATATGCACTTTTTTCTCTGACAGAGGAAAGGCAGTCTTCATCCATTCTGCGTATGACGGTGCACGCACCTGCACAGGAAACTGGGTTGCCGCCATAGGTCGAGCCGTGGTCGCCGGCACTAAGTACATCCTGGACCTTTTCACTCATTAGAGTGGCGCCAATAGGAAGACCGCCGCCAAGTCCCTTAGCTGTGGAAACAATATCCGGCGTAATGCCGAAATGCATGTAGCAATACAGTGCGCCGGTGCGGCCGTTGCCGGTCTGTACTTCGTCGATGATCAGGGGGATATCATTCTCTTGGGCCAGCTTGGCGGCAGCAGAAACGAACTCCTGAGACAGCGGCTGCACGCCGCCTTCGCCCTGGACACATTCGATCATAATACCGGCAGCAGAAACCTCTGCAACAAGCTTTTTCAGGCCATCCACATCGTTGGCTGCCGCATAAGCAAAACCCGGCGTAAGAGGCTGAAACAGCTCGTGGAAGTGGTCCTGACCGGTAGCAGCCAGGGTTGTCAGCGTCCTGCCGTGGAAGCTGTTTTTCAGAGTGATGATTGTGTAATACTGGGAGCCCTTTTTCTGCGCGGAATACTTGCGGGCAACTTTAATGGCACACTCGTTGGCTTCTGCGCCGGAATTAGAGAAGAAGACCTTCTTCATACCGGTCTTTTGGCACAGCATCTGTGCTAACTCGGCACAGGGCTGGGTATAGTACAGGTTGGAGGTGTGCTGCAGTGTCAAAGCCTGATTGGCTACGGCCGTGGCCCACTGATCGTCAGCGATACCGAAGCTGGTAACACCGATGCCGGAACCCATATCGATATATTCCTTGCCGGCAGCGTCTTTCAGGATGCTGCCCTTGCCGGATACCAGTTCTACAGGGAATCTGCCATAGGTGCCGGCTACATACTGTTTGTCCAAAGAGGTAATACTATCCATAATAAGCTCAGCCTTTCGTTACCATAGTGCCGGCACCTTCATCGGTCAACAGCTCCATCAAAATGGAGTGGGGGATCCGTCCGTCCATGATGATCACATTGTTTACACCTCTGTGAAGTGCCTCGATACAGCAATCCACCTTCGGGATCATACCGCCGGAGATCACGCCGTTTTCGTACAGCTTCTTTGCTTCCTCAATCGTCACATGGGGCAGCAGCGTGGAGGGGTCGTCCTTATCTGTGAGTATGCCTGCGATATCGGTCATCATGATCAGTCTGGATGCGCCCAATGCTCCGGCGATATAGGCTGCAGCCGTATCGCCATTGATGTTATAGGTATTTCCGTGACGGTCGCCTGCTACAGTGGAGATCACAGGGATATAGTTTTTCTCTAAAAGATCGGTGATCGGCTGGGTGCGGACTTTTGTGATCTCACCCACATAACCCAGTTTTTCGTTCTTCATGGTGGCTTCCAGGATGCCGCCGTCAATGCCGGACAGACCCACCGCATGACCACCCTTCGTCTGGATGAGGTTTACCAGAGACTTGTTGACTTTTCCAGCCAGAACCATCTGCACGATGTCTACGGTTTCCTTATCGGTGACTCGCAGGCCATTTACAAAAACGGCCTTCTTGCCCAGCTTCTCCATAGTCTCGCTGATCTCAGGACCACCGCCGTGAACAAGAACCACCTTGACTCCAATAAGCCACAGCAGGGCAATATCCTCCATGACCTGCTGCTTCAGCTGCTCGTTGATCATGGCGTTGCCGCCGTACTTGATGACGACGATCTTGCCACTGTACTGTTTGATATATGGAAGCGCGGCGGTGAGGACCTCAGCACGCTCTGCATTGGAAAAATTACAATCCATACTATCTCCTCTTATGTACGGTAGTCACCGTTGATCTTTACATAGTCGTAGGTCAGGTCGCAGCCCCAGGCAGAGGCACCAAAGGGGCCATCTCCCAGCGTGATCAGAATATCGATCTCCTTTTCCAAGAGGATATCCTTTGCTTTCTCCTCGGAGAAGGGAACACCGGCACCGTTTGCGCAGACCTGAATCTCACCTTTCGCAGAACGGAAAGAAACGCCGATCTTAGAAACATCTACATTGGCACCGCTGTAGCCGATAGCGCAAAGCACACGCCCCCAGTTGGCATCCGCACCGAACATGGCAGCCTTCAGCAGGCTGGAGCAGATCACACTCTTGGCGCAGATTTTTGCGGTTTTCTGGTCGTCAGCACCGGTAGCGATACACTCCAGAAGCTTTGTGGCACCTTCACCGTCACCGGCAATGCTGCGACAAAGGCTTACGGTGATAGTATTCAGTGCTTCCATGAAAATTGTGAAATCCTCGCCCTCTTGACAGATTTCCGGATTTCCTGCCAAGCCGTTAGCAAGAACAGTCACCATGTCGTTGGTGGAGGTATCTCCGTCTACGCTGAGCATATTGAAGGTGTTTTGGATATCGGTAGAAAGGGCTTTTTGCAGCATAGCGGTAGAAATGGCTGCGTCAGTTGTAATAAACACCAGCATGGTTGCCATGTTGGGGTGGATCATACCGCTGCCCTTGGCAATACTTCCAATATGGCAGATCTTGCCGCCCACAGTAAACTCTACCGCAATTTCCTTGCGTACCAGGTCGGTGGTCATGATGGCTTCTGCCGCTGTAGTACTACCATCATAGGATAATCCGGAGACAAGAGCGTCCATGCCGTCTGCGATCGGTGTAATATCCAGAGGCTGTCCGATAACACCTGTGGACGCTACGACAACATCAGCGGCGGATACAGCAGTCTTCTGTGCCACAAGATTGCACATAGCTTCTGCGATCTCAATGCCGTTGGCATTGCAGGTGTTAGCGTTGCCGCTATTGCAGATCACAGCCTGGGCCTTTCCGTTTGCAATGTTATTTTTGGTTACGAGCAGGGGAGCACCCTTTACGAGATTTGTGGTGTATACGGCAGCGGTGTTGGCAGGAACATCACTGATAATCAGAGCCAGATCCTTCTTGCTGTGGTTTTTGCGGATACCGCAATGGACACCGTTGGCCCGAAAGCCTTTTGCGGCACACACGCCGCCGGAAATGATTTTCATACTTATCTTCCTTATTTATATATTGAGTCCTGTACTCTCGTCAATACCGAGCAATAGATTCATGTTTTGAATGGCTGCGCCGGAGGCGCCCTTGCCCAGATTATCAAATCTGGAGACCAACAGGATACGGTCCGCGTTTCCGAAGACGCTGATCTGCATGTCATCTCTGCCGGAGCACGCGGAAGCGGAGAGCATACCGTCGGGATCTGACACATCTGTATAACGAACCAAACCGCTATGATAGTAACTCTGATACAGAGGCTTAATGTCCTCAATTCTTCCGTTAATATCTTTTGCAAACAGCGGAACGGTTACCTCCATGCCACTGTAAAAGTCGCCGACGATGGGGCAGAACACAGGGGGAGTGCTGAGATTGCACAAATGCACCATCTCTTTCAGGTGCTTGTGCTGCTGTGTAAGCGCATACTGGCGAGGACCTTTCAGCAAAGGATCTCTTTGAGCATCTTCATACTGTGCGATCATTTTTTTGCCACCGCCGGAATATCCCGTGAGGGAAAAGCTGCTCAGTGCTATGTCGTTGGGAAGCAGACCGTGCTGGATCAGAGGGGCTACAAGGGCTACAAAGCCGCTGGCGTGGCAACCGGGATTGGCAATGCGTTTGGAATTTATGATCTGTTCCCACTGGCCGGAAAGCTCCGGGAAGCCGTAGGTCCAGTTGGGATCAGTTCTGTGTGCAGTGGAAGTGTCGATGATGCGAACATCGGGATTTTCCACCAAGGCTACGGATTCGATTGCTGCAGCGTCCGGCAGGCAGAGAAATACGATGTCGGCACTGTTGATTGCATCGCATCGTGCTGCGGTGTTTTTTCTGTGTTCTTCCGGTAGCGTGATAAGACAAATGTCCTTTCGGACTGACAGCCTGTCTACGATCCGAAGACCTGTTGTGCCGGCACTGCCGTCAATAAATACCTTTGTCATGATCCAAGTATCTCTTTCACATAAGTAATCTGTGCTTCAACAGAAGCGATGGAGGTGCCTCCCTGAGAGATGCGTTTTTCCACACAGGCCATCAGGTCGATAGCCTGATACAGGTCGTCATCAAACAGGTCGCTTAAGCCGCGGTATACATCCAACGGAAGCTCCTCCAGTACAGTGTTTTGCTGAATACATAGGGCAACCAGCTGACCGGATATCTTGTAGGCACTGCGGAAGGGAAGGCCCTTCTTAACCAGATAGTCTGCCAGGTCTGTTGCATTGATAAAGCCCTTTTGTGCAGCACGCTTCATGTTGTCACGGTTGGCTTTCAGTGTTTCGATCATGCCGGTAAACACCTGCAGGCACATTTTTGCGGTATCGCAGGCATCAAAGATGCTCTCCTTATCCTCCTGCATGTCCTTGTTATAGGCCAGAGGAAGTCCCTTTAGTGTGGTCAGCAGCGCCATCAGGTCGCCATATACTCTGCCGGTCTTGCCACGGACCAGCTCCGCCATGTCAGGATTCTTCTTTTGGGGCATAATGGAGGAACCCGTTGTAAAGGTATCGGACAATTCAATGAATTTGAACTCCCAGCTGGACCATAGAATGATCTCCTCAGAGAATCGTGACAGGTGCATCATCATAACAGAGAGACTGCTCAAAAGCTCCGCACAGAAATCACGGTCGGAGACACCGTCCAGGCTATTCATGCAAACACCGTCAAAACCCAGCTTTTTGGCCTCGAATTGACGGTCAATATTGTATGTAGTACCGGCCAGGGCGCAGCAACCGATGGGAGATTGGTTCATGCGTTTTCTGCAATCTGCAAGGCGATCTATATCCCGCAGAAGCATCATGGCATATGCCATCAGATGGTGGCCGAAGGTGATGGGCTGGGCTCTCTGCAGGTGGGTATAACCCGGCATGATCGCATCCTTGTATGTTTCTGCCTTCAGCGTGATCGCGGCGATAAGACTGCGGATCTGTTGGCTGATCGTATCGAGCTGCTCGCGAAGGTACATCCGGATATCCAGGGCGACCTGATCATTGCGGCTTCTGGCTGTGTGCAGCTTTTTTCCCACATCTCCAAGCCTTTCCGTCAGTACCTGTTCCACGAACATATGGATGTCTTCGCATTCCATGTCGATAGGCAGTTTGCCGCTTTCGATATCCTCCAGGATCCCGGTAAGTCCTTCGACCAGCTGATCGGCATCTGTTTTTTCGATGATACCCTGAGCGGCAAGCATGGCCGCGTGGGCCATGCTGCCGGTAATGTCCTGCCGGTACATCCTGCTGTCGAAGCGGATGGATGAATTAAAGTCGTCAGCAATCTTCTCTGTTACGCCGTCTGTTCTGCCGGCCCACATCTTAGCCATTGGGATTTCTCCTTGCTTACTTTTTGTTCTTTGCATCAACCATGGCCTTGACCTTGATGGGCAGACCGTAGAGGTTGATAAAGCCGGTGGCATCCGCCTGATTGTAGTCACTTTCGCCAAAGGTGGCGATCTCTTCACTGTACAGGGAGAAGTCGCTCCATACGCCGGCATTGATCATGTTGCCTTTGTAGAGCTTCAGTCTGACAGTGCCGGTAACGGTTTCCTGGGTCTTATCAACAAAGGCAGACAGAGCTTCCCGCAAGGGGGTAAACCATTGGCCGTTGTAGACCAGCTCAGCAAAGGTGATAGCCAGGCGCTGCTTTTCGTGCAGGGTCATCTTGTCCAGGCAAATGCTTTCCAGGACGGAATGGGCCTTATACAGAATGCTGCCGCCGGGAGTCTCGTAAACACCGCGGCACTTCATGCCGACCAACCGGTTCTCTACGATGTCCAGCAGACCGATGCCGTTTGCGCCACCGATCTCATTGAGCTTCAGAATAATATTCTTTGCACTCATCTTCTCTCCGTTCAGAGCAACAGGCGCACCCTGCTCGAAGTCCAGAGTGATGTATGTAGGTTCATCGGGGGCCAGCAGGGGAGAGACACCCATTTCCAGGAAGCCTTCCTTCTCGTACTGGGGCTCGTTTCCGGTATCTTCCAGATCAAGACCCTCATGGGACAGATGCCACAGGTTCTTATCCTTGGAGTAGTTGGTCTCGCGGGTGATCTTCAGAGGAATGTTGTGCGCTTCTGCGTATTCGATCTCTTCGTCACGGGATTTAATATCCCACTCACGCCAGGGAGCAATGATGTGCATGTCGGGAGCAAAGTGCTTGATGGTCAGCTCGAAGCGTACCTGGTCGTTGCCCTTGCCGGTGCAACCGTGGCAGATGGCATCTGCACCTTCCTTGAGGGCGATGTCAACAAGGCCCTTGGCGATGCAGGGTCTGGCATGGGATGTACCCAACAGATACTCCTCGTATACAGCACCGGCTTTCAGGCAGGGAATGATGTATTCGTCCACATACTCATCGGTCAGGTCCAGAACATACAGCTTGGAAGCGCCGGTCTTAATGGCCTTCTCTTCCAGACCTTCCAGCTCGTCGGCCTGGCCCACATTACCGGACACGGCGATGACTTCACAGTTGTTGTAGTTTTCCTTCAGCCAGGGGATAATAATAGATGTATCCAGACCGCCGGAATATGCAAGCACAACTTTTTTAATGTTTTCCTTTTTCATTTTGTATACCTCCTAGGGCGATTTCTTTAATATGCAGTGAATTATACAACCACAATCTGGATTTGTCAATGCTGCGTGAATAAATATTCACGATTTGTTAATTGCATGCATATAGCAACAGGAAAGCTGTCGGGAATTATACAATATGACAATGTTCAATATCTGTTTAGAAGCGAGGAGAAGAAAACCTGGATATACCGCTGTGTTAATGAACCGGCTTTCGTTGCAACGGCTGTATAAATATTCACATATACACATGATGTGTAGAATTTTAAATAAATAGGAATATGTGGCTGTCTGTAGGAATATACCTTTTAAAGAGTTCAAATGCATCTTTAGGTTACGATCATAGGAGGAAACGGTAGGGGAGGTCGATGCCGTGGAAGTTTCGCGGATAAGCCGACGGCCAACTCGTGACAGACCGTTTTATACCACTTTCCTGCGAGTTGCATCAACTCGCTTTTTCTTTTACTGTGAAATTCAGGACATATTTGGTGCAATCGAAAAAATGTGGGTTAAGACATAAAAAACAGCAGATTTTTTCCAAAAAACCACTTGATTTTATCAAAAGAGCATGTTATAATAGCTCGGTCTGAAATCAAGGTGCGTCCTCTACAGCCCCGGGAACCATATCGCCGGATCAACGGCTGCATGAACGCCTAATATTAAGGAGGACAAAGATATGGATTTGGTAAAGGCTCTGTCCAGCCAGTACATGAAGCCCGAGCTGCCCGAGATGCGGGTTGGCGATACTGTTCGTGTACACGTTCGGATCAAGGAAGGCACCCGTGAGCGTATTCAGGTGTTTGAAGGCACTATTATCGCTCGTAAGCACGGTGGCATCGGTGAGACCATCACTGTTCGTCGTATCAGCTACGGCGTTGGCTGTGAGAAGGTCTTCCCCGTTCATTCTCCCAATGTGGCGATGGTTGAGACTGTTCGCAAGGGTAAGGTTCGTCGCGCGAAGCTGTACTACCTGCGTGAGCGTTTTGGCAAGGCTGCCAAGGTCAAGGAGAAGGTCTGATTCTGCAAACCATAAAAAAAGAGGGGAGACCCTCTTTTTTTATTTGCTTTTTTGAAATTAATCCTTTTCATTGATGGAAAAATTGTGTATAATTAGAGAAAGTTTGTTTTGTATTTACAATGCAGGAGGTGAGCGTGTGAGTCATGGTAGGTTTGAGTCGGATGGGTGCGTTCCCTATACGGCTGCGAATCATGATAGCAACATCAAACGGCAAAAGCAAAGCTTTGGCGACAGTGCACTGCTTTATCTACACGATCTTGTCTATCTTTTAAGTGCTATCCTTTTGGTTTTTCTGTTATTATTTAGAGTGGTAGTTGTCTCGGGGCCATCAATGAACAGTACACTGTTGGACGGTGACTATCTGCTGCTGCTCAGTAATACCTTCTATAAAGATCCTCAACCCGGTGATATTATCGTATTTAGCAAGGAATCCTTTGAAAACGGCGAGCCTATCGTCAAGCGAGTGATCGCTGTTGAGGGGCAGACTGTGGATATTGATTTTATTGTGGGAATCGTTTATGTTGATGGCGTGGCTCTGCAAGAGGATTACACACTGACACCAACCAACCTGGCGGAAGGAACGGAGTTTCCTTTAACAGTAGAGCCTGGTTGTGTGTTTGTTATGGGTGACAACCGAAATCTGTCTCTGGACAGCAGAAGTCCGGATGTAGGACTGGTCGACTGCAGGCAGATTCTCGGAAAAGCGATTTTCCTTTTCCTGCCGGGGACGGACAAAGGAACTGTACCTAGAGACTTCAGCAGATTGGGGGTGCTGTCATAATGGAGCAGGATAAAATGAATATTCAATGGTATCCCGGACATATGACAAAAACCCGCCGTCAGATCGAAGCGGATCTGAAGCAAGTGGATGCGGTTTGTGAGATCGTGGATGCCAGAATACCGGCATCCAGCAGAAATCCTGATATCGATGCCATCTGTGGGAACAAGCCCCGAATAGTGATCCTGAACCGCATGGATCTGGCGGATCCTAATGCAACTGCACGGTGGGCCGCCTACTTCCGTAGTCGCAATATGGCCGCTGTCGCCACAGATTGCAAAACAAAGCGCGGAATCAGCGAGTTTCAACCTGCTGTGCGTGGGCTTCTTCGGGAAAAGCTGGAGCGGGACGCCGCAAAAGGCATGAGACGTCCTATCCGCGTGATGGTCGTTGGAATCCCCAATGTTGGCAAGTCTACACTGATCAATCAGATATCCGGCAGAAAGGGAGCAAAGGCCGAAAACAGGCCCGGTGTTACAAGAGGTAAGCAGTGGGTCGCTGTGGATCCATCTCTTTTGCTGCTGGATACGCCGGGCATCTTGTGGCCTAAGTTCGACGATCCCAATGTTGGCTTGATGCTTGCGTACACAGGCGCAGTGAAAGAAAGCGTCATTGATCTAGAGGAACTGGCTGCCAGGCTTATGGAGCTGCTCTGGAAGCGCTATCCCCAGGCTGTTAAGGAGCGGTACGGTATTGATATGCAGCCGGATACGCCTGGTTATCAGCTTCTGGAGGAGGCTGGCCGCAAGAGAGGCTACCTGCTTTCACGGGGCGAGATCAACACGGAGAGAATGGCCAAGGTTTTGATTGATGAATTCCGCAGCGCTAAGCTGGGGCGATTTACACTGGAAGAGCCGGAGAAAACTGTATGATAGGTTTAAATATGTGGCAAATCGAAGACAGCCATTACGCCGAGGGCATACAATGCATCTGCGGTGTAGATGAAGCAGGCAGAGGGCCTTTGGCAGGACCTGTTTGTGCTGCTGCCGTGATTTTGCCTACTCATGTGGATATTCCGGGTCTGAACGATAGTAAGAAGCTCACAGATAAACGCAGAAGGGAACTGTTCCCCATAATCATGGAGCAAGCGATTTCCTATGGTATAGGCTTTGCCGATCATAATGAAATCGATGATTTCAACATTCTGCAGGCTACGTATCTTGCTATGGAACGGGCACTTGCGGGTCTGACTGTAAGACCAGATATTGTGCTGATCGACGGAAACCGGACGAAGAATTTTGGATTGCCTGTACAGACGGTGGTACATGGAGACAGTCTCAGTGCCAACATTGCGGCGGCATCCATCCTTGCGAAAGTGACCCGTGACAACCTTATGCTGCAAATGGCTCAAATGTACCCCGGCTACGGTTTTGAGATACATAAGGGATATGGTACAAAGGCGCATTATGAGGCACTGCGAACCAACGGTCCCAGTCCGATCCACCGAATGTCTTTTTTGAAGAAGCTATATGGGAAGGAATAATATTACCGGTGCGTGGGGGGAGGCCCTGGCTGCTGAATATTTACAGAAGAAGGGCTACCGGCTTGTGGCTGCAGGATATCGAAGCAGATTCGGTGAGATCGATCTGATCGCATCAAACAGAAGGTATCTTGTTTTTGTAGAGGTAAAACTGCGTAAATCTGACAGGTTTGCACAGGCCATGGAGTTTGTGGATCTGCGCAAGCAGGGGAGAATCCGGACAACCGCATCTGTATATCTGGCTCAAAATCCAACAGAGCTTCAGCCCAGGTTTGATGTGATCGAGATCTATGCCCCAGAAGGAACGGCGACCAGCCACCCTGTTATTCATCATTTGGAGGATGCTTTTCAATGAATTTTCCTGTGTTTGACCTGCACTGTGACACGATATATGAGCTGCTTGGCAAGGATTACAGAGCAGGTGATATACTGCGCAGCAATTCCCGCCATATTGATTTAGACAGAGCGAAAACACTTCCTGGCTATGCCCAATGTTTTGCCTGTTTTACTACACCCATGGAAGATCTGCCGGGGCAACTGACGGTTGCGGATATTTTTGAGAGGGAGCTTTCTGTGCTCTTGCGGGAGCTGAACGCCAATGCAGACTGCATTCGGCAGGCTTACACAGCCGCAGATGTTGCCGACAATTATAACAACGGAATCATGTCTGCTATTTTTTCGATCGAAGGGCCTGCCGGTTTTGGCTATGATCCTGCATTGCTGGAGAATCTGTACCAAATCGGCTTTCGGATATCCACCCTTGGCTGGAATGAGAAAAATGTGCTTACCGGCTCTCATGTGACTGGTGGTGGCCTGACAGATCTGGGCAGAGAGTATGTGATCGAAGCCCAACGGTTGGGTATGATCGTGGATGTAAGCCACATCAGCGACGAGGGATTTTGGGATATCATGAATATTACTGAAGCCCCTGTGATTGCTACGCATTCTAACAGTCGGAAGATCTGTGATGTGTCCAGGAATCTTACAGATGATATGTTCCGGGCTATCTGCGCAACAGGCGGTGTGGCCGGTATCAACCTGTGGATAAACTTCCTTGGCGAGAACCCATGTTTGGATAGTGTCTGCGATCATATTATGCATTTTATGGAGATGGACCCGGAGGGGAAGCATATTGCTTTGGGCGGAGATCTGGATGGCTGTGACAGACTTCCCGCAGGTTTTGCCGGGGTGCAGGATTATCCCAAATTAGCACAGAGACTGATTGACCGTGGCGTTGACGCAAATACAGTACAGAATATATTCTGGAATAATGCACTTGGTGTGATCGGTCGATGCTGCATTTAAGTGCCGGGGTAGTTGCGAGTTAGGGTCAGCGGTTCAATTTGAGAGCAAGAAGTATGATTCGGGGGGCTTGTATGGCATTATACGCAATCGGAGATCTCCACCTGTGCCTTGGCGCAGCTAAGCCTATGGATGTGTTCGGCGGGGCCTGGTCCGGTTATATGGATAAGCTTTACGAAGGGATTCAGGTGATAAAACCGGAGGACACGACTGTGCTTCTGGGTGATCTTTCCTGGGCGCTGGACCTAAAGGAAGCAACAGCTGATTTTTCGTGGATCAACGAAATACCCGGAAGGAAGATCATCCTAAAGGGAAACCATGATTATTGGTGGAGCACGGCAGCAAAGTTCGGGCAGTTTTGCGGTTCAAATGGTTTTACCGATATGATTTTGCTCAACAATAACCATTATGAATATAACGGATGGGCAATCTGTGGAACGCGGGGCTGGTTTTTTGAGGAAGAGAAGTGCGGGATGCATGACGAAAAGGTCTTCCGCAGAGAATTGCTGCGCCTGGAGGCGTCGTTAAAGTCTGCAGGTGATTTGCCGAAGCTTGTGTTTCTGCACTATCCGCCCCGGTATAAGGGCTATACCTGTGAACCGATTTTGGAGATCCTGAGCAAGTATGATGTGCGGCGATGTTTCTATGGACATTTGCATGGCGCAAGTCATGCACTGGCAATGGAAGGCCTGTGGAATGGTATCGAGTACAGACTGGTCTCGGCCGATCGCCTGAATTTCCAGCCGCTTCCTGTAATTTTATAAACTTTTTTTCAGAAAAGTGTGGACAAGAAGCACTTTCTTTGCTAAAATGATTTGGTTGCAAAATTTTTCTATATAGAGAGGCTATTATATCGTAGCCTTACATTAGGAGGATACAAAATATGAACATCAAGAGTGTAGAGAAGAACGGTAATCAGGCTACTGTCGTGGTCGAGATCGACAAGGAGCTGATGGAGTCCGGTGTCAATAAGGCTTACATGAAGGCTCGTAAGAACATCATGATTCCCGGTTTCCGCAAGGGCAAGGCTCCCAGGAAGATGATCGAGTCCATGTACGGTGCACATGTTTTCTATGAAGACGGTCTGGAGGAGATCTTCCCCCAGGTGTATGATTTCGCTATCATCGGCCAGGAACTGAAGGCTGTAGGTCGTCCTTCTCTGACGGATATGCAGATCAGCGAGGATAACATCGTTACCCTGACTCTGACCACTGATATCTACCCTGAAGTTACCCTGGGTGATTATAAGGGTCTGGAAGTGGAAAAGGCTGCAGCTGTTGTTACCGATGCACAGGTGCAGGCTGAGCTGGACCGCATGGCCCAGAATGTCGCATCCACTGAGACTGTAGAGCGTGCTGCCCAGATGGGTGATACCGCCAACATTAACTTTGAGGGCTTTGATAACGGCGTTCCCTTCGATGGCGGCAAGGGCGAAAACTACGATCTGAAGCTGGGTTCCGGTTCCTTTGTCCCCGGCTTTGAAGAGCAGATCGTTGGCATGTCTGCCGGTGAAGAGAAGGATATTGATATCACTTTCCCTGAGGACTATCATGCGGAGTTGGCCGGTAAGCCCGTTGTATTCCATGTAAAGGTGAATGCTGTCACCGCTACCAATGTTCCCGAGCAGGATGACGAGTTTGCTAAGGATGTTTCTGAATTTGAGACTCTGGAGGAGCTGAAGGCTGATATTCGCGCTAAGGCTGAGGAGCAGGCGCAGAAGCAGATCGATTCTGCCTTCGAGCAGGCCTGTGTCGACAAGGCTGCTGAGAACGCTACAGTTGATATGCCCAACGGTCTGATCGAGGCAGAGCTGGACAATCAGATGGAGCGTTTTGCCTACCAGCTGCAGATGAGCGGCTACTCCATGGAGCAGTACGCCAAGATGATGGGCGGCGACCTGAATACCATGCGCAATGCATTCCGTCCCGCTGCCGAGAAGCAGGCAAAGGTCAATGTGACGCTGGCCAAGATCGTTGAAGTAGAGGGTATTTCCATTAACGAGGAAGACCTGACTGCTGAGTATGAGAACCTGGCAAAGCAGTATGATCTGGAGTTGGATAAGATCAAGGGCATGGTTCCCGAGGATGAGATCAAGGTCAGCCTGGAGACCCGGAAGGCTGTAAAGATCATTGTGGACGCTGCTGTTGCAGTTGCTCCCAAGGAAGAGGAAAAGAAGGAAGAGGAATAACTTTCCTGAATAGTGGTTAGAATGTTTCAAACCCAGAAAGGAGACCTGACCATGAGTTTAGTTCCCTATGTTGTTGAACAGACCAGTCGCGGTGAGCGCAGCTATGATATCTTTTCAAGACTGCTCAATGACCGTATCATATTCCTGTCTGAGGAGGTAAATGATACGACCGCCAGTCTTGTGGTTGCCCAGCTTCTGTATCTGGAAGCCCAGGATCCCGATAAGGACATCCAGTTCTATATCAACAGCCCCGGCGGCAGTGTAACTGCAGGCATGGCGATTTACGACACCATGCAGTACATCAAGTGTGATGTGGCTACGATTTGCGTTGGCATGGCGGCATCTATGGGCGCGTTTTTGCTGAGTGCGGGCACCAAGGGCAAGCGTATGGCACTGCCCAATTCTGAGATCATGATCCATCAGCCCTCTGCTGGCACCCAGGGTCAGATCACGGATATGGCTATCCATATGAAGCGCTTGGAGACTATCAAGGCTCGCATGAATCGAATTTTGGCCGAAAACACCGGCAAAAGCGTTGAGGAAGTTACGGATGCCTGTGAACGCGACAATTTTATGACTGCGGATGAGGCAAAGGCTTTTGGCCTGATCGACCGCGTACTGGATCGTCACTGATCGGAAAGGCGGTATAGGTTCATGGCAAAAAAAGACGAACAGCCGATTCGCTGCAGCTTCTGCGGAAAGCGGGAGAATCAGGCGCGGCTGATTGCCGGACCTGGTGTGTATATCTGCAGCGACTGTGTTCAGGCCTGTGGAGAGTTGCTGCGTGATGACGCACAGTTTGACGAGAGGGGAAAGCTTCGTTCACCGGAGCATCTCCCTACGCCAATGGAGATCAAGGCCTATATGGACAGCTACATTATCGGCCAGGAGGATGCTAAGATCTCTCTGGCTGTGGCTGTGTACAATCACTACAAGCGCATTTATCTGGCCCACGATACGGACGTGGAGCTTCAAAAGAGCAATATCCTGCTGATAGGTCCTACCGGGTGCGGCAAGACCCTCTTTGCCCAGACCCTCGCCAGGATACTGAATGTTCCGTTTGCGATTGCCGATGCCACCACACTGACTGAGGCCGGCTATGTAGGTGACGATGTGGAAAATATCCTGTTGCGTCTTCTGCAGGCTGCTGATTTTGATGTAGATCTGGCGGAGCACGGTATTATCTATATTGATGAGATGGATAAGATCGCCCGCAAGAGCGAAAATACATCCATAACGAGGGATGTATCCGGCGAAGGCGTTCAGCAGGCACTGCTGAAGATCCTGGAGGGTACTGTCGCCGGTGTTCCTCCTCAGGGCGGACGCAAGCATCCCCAGCAGGAAACCATTCAGATCAATACGACCAATATCCTGTTTATCTGCGGCGGTGCGTTTGATGGCTTGGATAAGATCATTGAATCCCGTACAGACCGGTCGGCCATCGGCTTTGATGCGCCGGTTGAGAGCCGCAAGAAGAGGGATGTTGGCAAGCTTCTTTCCCAGGTGGAGCCTGATGATCTGTTGAAGTTTGGTATCATTCCGGAATTGGTTGGCCGTATGCCGGTGATTACCTGCCTGCGTGACCTGAAGAAGGATGACCTTGTAAGGATCCTTGTTGAGCCCAAAAATGCTCTGACACGCCAGTATGAGGCTCTTTTGAAAATGGATAATGTGGAACTTGAGATCCAGCAAGAGGCGCTGGAGACGATTGCGCAAAAGGCTATTGACCGGCAAATTGGTGCCAGAGGTCTGCGTGCTGTTATGGAGCAGATCATGACGCGTATTATGTATGTAATTCCATCTGACCTCTCCATTAAAAAAGTCATCATAACCCCGGAATGTGTATTGGGTGGTGAGCCCCTTATCCTGAGGGATAATAAATCACCGCGGCTGAAAGCCGGGACAAAAAACTAAGATAGAAGGGGGTAGTTTTTTCTACCCTCTTCTTTGCTCAATTACCCAGGAAGGAGACCTTATGAGCGAGTTGATATATACCGGCAGAATGCCGGTACTGGCCCTGCGTGGCATGACCGTATTTCCTGCACAAACAGTGCATTTTGATATTGGACGGATCAAGTCTGCGTTGGCACTGGATAGCGCAATGAAGCACGACCAGATTCTGTTCCTTGTGCCCCAGAAAAATATTAATGAAGATGATCCCGGTCAGTCCGGATTGTATCCCATTGGCTGTGTTGCTCAGGTAAAACAGATTCTAAAATCCCAGGGAGAAAATATACGTGTTTTGGTGACCGGTCTGTACCGGGCCAGACTTATTGAGATGAACCAGACCAGCCCCTATCTGAGTGGAGCGGTTGAGCAGGTTCTCGAGCCGACGGCCACGGAGAATTTGCGTTGCCGCGCTTTGCGCAGAGAGGCCAACTCCCTGTACGGCAGCTATCTGGACCTTGTGGAAAGGCCTGCTCAGTCCGTTCAGCTAAAAATGCTCTCGTCTGAGGACTGTGGCTTTATTGCGGACAGCATAGCACAAAATTCCGGTATAGATTATCCGGATAAGGCAAAGCTGCTCTGCCAGCTAAATCCGGTGCGCCGACTGGAGCATACGATTCACCTTCTGCAGCAAGAAATGCAGGTGCTTCAACTGGAATCGGATATTCAGGAAAAAACCAGGGCACATATCGATCAAGAGCAGAGGGACTATTATCTGCGTGAACAGATGAAGGCGATCCGAGAGGAATTGGGAGAAGGAGACGATCGCTCTGAGTTCGCGGAAATGGAGAAAAAACTGCTCAGCCTGAATCTGGAACAGACTACAGAAGAAAAGCTGCTGAAGGATCTGGAGCGGCTTAGAAAACAACCCTTTGGCTCTTCGGAGGCCTCTGTGCTGAGAGGCTATCTGGATACTGTTTTGGATATCCCATGGAACAAAACAACAAAAGAACGGGTAGATGTTGACCTTGCCAGACGGGTCTTGGATAAGGACCATTTTGGTTTGGAAAAGGTGAAGGAGCGCATACTGGAAACTCTGGCTGTCAGAAAACTGGCACCTCAGATGCCACCTCAGATCATCTGCCTTGTGGGCCCTCCCGGTGTCGGTAAGACATCTATTGCTTACTCCATTGCCAAGAGCTTAAACCGTAAAATGGCCAGGATATCTCTGGGAGGTGTTCGGGATGAGGCCGATATTCGCGGCCATCGGAAGACATATGTTGGCGCCATGCCTGGCAGAATCATTGCAGCCATGATCCAGGCTGGAAGCAGCAATCCGCTGATTTTGCTGGATGAAGTGGATAAAATGGGTTCTGATTATCGCGGTGACCCCAGTGCGGCACTGTTGGAGGTTCTGGATTCAGAGCAGAATAAGGCATACCGTGACCATTATATTGAGATCCCTGTAGATCTGAGTGAGGTCATGTTCATTACTACGGCAAACACATTAGATACTATCCCTAGACCTCTGCTTGACAGAATGGAGATCATTGAGCTGGGTTCTTATACCGATGAAGAAAAGCTCATGATCGCAAAAAATCATTTGATCCCCAAGCAGATGGAAAAGCACGGTTTGAAAAGGTCCTGTTTGCGTATCACAGAGGATGCTGTGCGTGAGATTATCCAGTGCTATACCCGGGAATCCGGTGTTAGAAATCTGGAGCGCCGTATTGCGGATGTTTGCCGGAAGGCCGCTATGCAGATCCTGACACAAGAAGCTTCTAAGAAGCTTACAGTTACCGGAAGTAACATTGAGGAATTTCTTGGGGTGCGGAAGTACCTGCCTGACAGATTGCCCCTGTGCGACCAGATCGGATTGGTCACAGGCCTGGCCTGGACTGCTGTTGGCGGTGAGACTCTGGAGGTCGAGGTCAATGTTATGGATGGCAGCGGCAAGCTGGAGCTGACAGGAAACCTGGGCGATGTTATGAAGGAGTCTGCCCATGCAGCGCTGAGCTATATTCGTGCAAACGCACAGCAGCTCGGGATTTTAGAAGATTTCTACAAAACAAAGGACATCCATGTTCATTTTCCTGAAGGCGCTGTGCCGAAGGATGGCCCTTCTGCCGGCGTAACGGTTTGTACAGCTATGGTCTCTGCATTGACCGGAACAACTGTAAGACGGGATGTTGCCATGACCGGAGAGATATCCCTGCGTGGCAGAGTTCTGGCCATCGGTGGCTTGAAGGAGAAAACCATGGCTGCTCTGCGTTATGGTATTCGCACAGTCATTATCCCAAAGGATAACGAGCGTGATCTTGCGGAAATCGATCCTACTGTGCGAAAGGCCTTGAATTTTATTACAGCCCAAAGCGTAGATACGGTATTGGACGCAGCGTTAAACCGACGGCCGGAGATCGTGCCTACGATCCTTTCTGATATTCCGGGAGAGGTTAGATCCAAGTCTCGCAAGCCAGGTATTCGGCAGTGAGGTGCGGTATGAATCTGAATAATGTAGAATTTTTGGTATCAGCTGCATCTACCAACGCTTTTCCGAAGAACCGCCTTCCGGAGATCGCCTTTGCAGGCAAATCCAATGTTGGAAAATCATCTGTCATCAATCGTATCCTAAACAGAAAGAATTTTGCCCGTGTTGGTGAGAAACCGGGAAAAACCATCCATGTCAACTACTTTGTAGTTGACCGTACATGCTACTTTGTGGACCTGCCCGGTTATGGCTACGCAAAGGTTTCCCAGGCAGAGAAGGATCGCTGGGGGCGGCTCATGGAGGCTTATTTTGCTGCTGGGCGTATCGATCTGGGTGTTTTGATCGTAGATGCCCGGCACGCGCCTACCAATAACGATATTACCATGGCTCGTTGGTTTTTGGACAGCGAATGCCCCTTCGTTGTCGTCGCTAACAAGCTGGACAAGCTGAAAAAGAGTGAGATCCAGCCAAATCTGCAGACCATCCGTGATGATCTGGAGTTACCGGAGAACTGTGCGGTGATCCCTTTTTCGGCGCAGAAGGGTAACGGCAGGGAAGAGTTGCTTCGGCTGATCCTGAATGCTGTAAATGGATAGGGAATGGCCCATAGTTCGGATGAAGAACTATGGGCCATTTTTGTAAGACGAAAACCACCTCCGTCTGTATAATTAGTATAAAGAAAAGGTAAACAACATGGTGGTTTTCCATGTGTCTACCTTTATCTTACAACTTCAACACGGCCGGTGGTTATGATTGTAATTAATCCCCGGTACTTTGGTACCGGGGATACACCGAGAGAGGGGAGAGGGGATTTAAATTCCGGTCATTGCACACAGAACATCTTTCTCCATTTTCTGAATACCGCGTTGCATAGAAAGAGCTCTTTCGATTTCCATATCGATAAATGAACCTTCATTGGTGCAAATAACTCGATTGGTTTTTCCCTGGAGCAAAAGCTCTACAGCGAGATAACCCATTTTGGTAGCATTTACACGATCTCTGCCGGTCGGGCTACCGCCGCGCTGAATATGACCCAGAACAGTCACGCGGGGATCTAGGTCAATGGCATGCTTAATCTTTTTCGCAATCTCAGCTGCAGAGCCTGCGCCCTCAGCAACAACAATCATATAATGCGTAAAGCCGTTAAAGCGAGCCTGCCGGATTTTTTCGATTACATCGAGGTCGAAATCAATATGATCCTCGGGCACAAGCACCGCTGTTGCACCTACTGCCAGACCAACATACATTGCCAGATAGCCGGCATTACGGCCCATAACCTCAACCACAGAGCAACGTTCATGGGATTGCATAGTATCGCGAAGCTTATCGATGCACTCGATTGCGGTGTTGGCCGCAGTGTCGAAACCAAGACTGTAATTGGTGCAGCTGATATCATTATCGATGGTCGCCGGGATACCAATCACATTGACACCGTGCCTGGAAAGGGCCTGCGCACCACGAAATGTGCCGTCACCGCCTATTGCAACAATTCCGTCGAGACCTAAAAATTTACATGTGGAAACAGCTTTTTTCTGACCTTCTTCCGTCATAAACTCCTTACTGCGCGCGGTGTAGAGGATCGTGCCGCCACGGTTGATAATATGTGCAATGTTTTTTTCGTCAAGTCGAATCACATCACCTGTAATCAGACCGTTCCAGCCACGGCGGATACCGTAACACTCTACGCCATGATGGATGGCAGTACGAACAACAGAACGGACACATGCGTTCATGCCTGGAGCATCACCGCCACTTGTTAAAACACCGATTCTCTTTACATGCATAGGATATTCCTCCTGTGGGGATCAAACTTAATTTATAAGCCTATTTTATCAAAATTGTCGTAAATGTAAAGTGAAATTTTATGAGCACAACTACACAGCCTATATTGAAGAAACTATGTTGTTCCGGGACATCAAATAATCGGCCATAAAGTAGGCAAGAGTAGCCAAACGAAACAAAACCAGTATTTTGTGGGCCGGGAGGCCCGTATGCGTTCATTGGCTGAGGACAGCCAGTGCCTTTTTTGCGAAGCCAACGAACGCAACAAAATAGTTTCTTTGTATTTGTCTCATAAACAGGACAGTAAGGCTGGTACCGTTCGGGAAGAGGGGGGAAGGGATCAAGATCCCAAGAATCAAAGTACCGGTAGTATTTAGGCCTCCAGATCCGTCTGGCAAAGAGCCGATGAAGGAAAGAGGGCTTACAGTAGCCTTGAACAATTTCACCGAGTTTCTCATTACCACGCTTTGGATCAGGAAACAGAATATCATACGGAACACGGTAGCAGCTGCTTAACCACTTACCAGTCCAGAAGCCTTTCCGGATATAAAACACTCGATCAGTGATCGCTCTGATCTTGAGATCAACACCATTCCACTGCTGCGTATAAAGCCAAATATCAGCACAACGGTGACGATGTTCCAAAAAATAAGACTTACGCCCCTCCGAGAACTCTTTATGATTTCTGGAATCGGCAAAGAGCGTAGCTTCATCGATAAAAAGGGCACAGTCACGGAGTTCATATTTACCAATACAATCGTTATCGATATATGTAACCCCGGGTATTTTCACATGAACATTACAGTAGTAGTTTTTATATCTACCACTTTTCATAGCGCGAAGAATATCGGCACACATGATGGTTGTCTTGCCGGAACCGGGAAGACCAAAAGTAAGAGAAACGGCCATAGAATTTAATCCTCCGAATGAACAGGGGACCGCAAGCGGCTTACGCTCGCATGCGGTCCCCCTTGTGAGTTATGGAGTTAGGTACCCCATGAGAAAGACTTGATCGCCTTGACGCCGAGCATCAGAGCAGAGATAGCGACACCAATCGCCAGCAGAGGCAGCAGAGCGCTCAGCTTACCATCGGTAGATGTCAGGGCAGTGACAACAGTACCGACCCAATCGATCACGGTAGTAAGAGCAGTAGTTACGGCATCCAACATAACGCATTTCCTCCTTTGTAAAAATTATCTTCCACCATTCCAAAAATGGGAGAATACACGATAGCCCAGATCTATAAAGATCACTGTAAATATCACAATCAACGCACCACAAATATAGTAAATGTACTGCTGATCAGAAGATCCGGTAGTCCAATTATGATTTATAATCCCATCAATAATGTCATACATTAGTGAGACCTCCTAATAAATATGTCACGAATGATCACAGGAAAGGTGCATAAAAACAGCAGCGCAATAAAGGGGAACCACCAATAAGAACCAAACCCCGAAGAAAAGTAAGCACTAATTAAGGAAATCAACGAATCTAAAATCATTTCTTAACCCCCAACCTTAAGTAGATCATAGTCAAGAGGCCAATTACAACGAAGTAGTAAATATACTGCATTACTCCTAATCCTCCTTAGAACCTCTTGAGCGACGAACAACATCAGACAAGCCAGAACGTGCAGCTCCTAAGAGGGGAGTAAGCAAAATACCTACTGAAAGAACCACAGACATCATGGCAATATAAAGCCTACCACCACCGGTGCTATCCATGATCTGAGCGAACCAATTCACAACAGCGTTAATGGATTGATTAAAAAGCGCCAAAACCCTATCTATCATATTAACCCTCCCGGCCCAAGACCTTATAGATCACTACTACACTAAAGATTGAAATAATAATTGTCAAATATGCCGACGGCAGCCAACCAAAGTAATTTGGGATCTGCGCAACAAATGAAGCGGTCAGCTGGATAACGTATACAATGTCCTGGATAAATGAGATGACAAAATCGACCAGCGAATCAATGATATCAAAGAGACCGGTAAAGAAATCAATTATAGCCTTCATAGCTAACCCCTCTTGCCAAACAGAACATATGCTGCCAAAGATAATATCAACGCTAGCATAACCACGGAGCTGATGTAGGGAGCATTGACCATGGATGCCAGAAATGTAGTATATGAGGTCAGCTCACTGGAGGAGATAATATCTGATATACTACCCTGATCAGAAAGATCAGGCTTGTCCAGCTCATTCATCTGATTATTAAGGTCATCTATCTGGCCACCCTGAACTGCAGCTTCTTCCTTAGCACCCTCACCGGCTCCCGGCGCCGGCTCTAATGCGTTAGCAATTTCATCAAGCTTATCACTAATCTCCTTATTGGAATCCTTTAAATCCTCAAGGAGCTGATTCGTTATGCCCGTCTGTATCTGCTGAGAATATGCTTCATCAAGAGAGAATCTCACTGTAAAGCTAGTTAGTGTGACAGTATAGGTAGTGTCCTCTAAGGATAGCCCCATAAAATTATCTAAACACACACCAACGGCAAAAGATTCAGCATCATCACGACCATAAGCACCACGCTCAATTGTCATACTACCCAATGAAATCGGTTCACCAACTGAAGCAAAATGATATGCTGTACCTAGAACAGTAGCAGTATCGTACCAACTTTCTTCTTCACCAGTAATAAGCCCATAATTATATTCAATAAACATACTGGCCGAAGGGGAAATATGAGCTTTATTACAGCTGTAGCTAGCAGAAGCAGAAATCGTACTAGAATCGGGCAGATAAGTAAAATCGATATACTCAGATTGATACCGAATATATACTGTCGCATACTCAGCAGCATTACCGGGTATGGTAAAAGTACATGAAGGCCCTGAAAAAGACGTATCATCCCAATCGTAATAGCTATCAAGGCTATCGTCAAGGGGAATAGATACATTTATGAATGTCTCTCCATTCACAGTATCTAAGGTATAATCGAAATCAAAGACAGTTTTAGCAGACACAGGGATGCACAGCATACCAACGAGAAGAGAGATTATCAGAAGACAAATTACATATCTATGTTTCAAGATCCTTTTCCCCCTTCTTTTTTCGTTTAAACTGCTCGAGAAGCATCTTATGCTTTGGATTCAGTGGTGATCGTCGCTCCTTCAGGAGCTTGTCCAGGGAATCCAGGCCATAGATCTGCGACCAAGTATAGATTGCACCTCCACACTGATCCCGGAGGTAGCCTTCCAAACGGAAGATGTTATATTCAAGACCCGGATCCGCAGCGATATGGATCGCAGCTGCGCCTTGCAGCAGTCTGTTCCAATAGTCCGTAGGCTGCCACCTGGACTTATTGGAATCGCTGGACGGATCACAATAAACTAAGTAATTAGACAGGATCCCGGAGAATACCGGGCCAACGTCCTGATGCTCCAGGATCGCCTGAACAGCACCGGAAGCATTTACATCACGCAGCACAAGCTCCACACGGATCCAATGCGTGTCATCCAGCAGACCACGCTCCGCTGCTTTGTCGTAAATCCTGACACGGGTATTTGACTGAGGAGATCCGTGGTAGATCGTAGTGCCGCAGGAGCCGTATTCTACCTTCCACCACCGGGAACGAGACCGGTACCGGTGATGGTCTGTATCATCCAGGATCTGTCCAATATCCAAGATCCCGGTATGATCATCAAAAGCAAGATCGATATGCGTAATATTAAATTCACTGAATGGATCCACGAGGATCCCAAGTAGATCTAGCCATGTAAGATCTGAGTAAGTTTCAAAGGCTCGGCAGCCTTGTCCGGACATTTCGAGACAGATGCCCATATCCTCACGACCACCGGACATGATCGTAATTCCTGAGAAGCTGCACCGATGCGCATAGCCGTACCGGTACGCGTCCAAGTGCTCCCAAGAGCATTCCTGAAGATGCAGCAGATTGATCAGATCATTCTCCGACCAGATCTTGGTCGTGACTGTAAGCCAGTCGATCAGGATTAAGTTGTGATTGGGTAAAGGCTGAATTTCCAACTTTTCCACCCCGGTTATGTATTTTGTACCCCCCTGTTAGCGGAGGGGGGTAGGGGAAAAGCTGAACTTTTCCCCTAAATTTGAAAATACGGTTGGGGTGCGTCTCACGACCTGCCCAAAATCAGCTACTTATCTCTCAATTTATCGATTACCTCGATCAACTGACCCCGAAGAGCACCAATCATTCGATTATGGTGCTTAAGTACCTTTCTTGTCTCCTCTAACTGCTTAGGAGCCTCCAGAAGGCTTTCTAAGACAGAGTAGGGGACAAGTACCGGAAAATCATATTTCTTATCAGAGGGCATCTCATGACCTCCTACACAGCCATGCCGGCAACAATGAGATATGGAAAATCATCCTCAACATAAACGGCAGGAGAATCCAGGTACTGTGATTCATCCAGCAGGCCACCGGCAATACCTTCCTCTAGCAGCTCCTGATCCATGTCGCAGATCGCGACCTCTCTGGACGGATGCAGGAAGCGTAGCGCATCTCTTACCTTCATATCAGGCCACCACAGAAAACTTGATCAAAAAACCGTTCCGGTCATAGATCAGATCGACATGATCACCAGGCTTGGGAATGTACCCATTCAGAATCGTGTCGCTCAGAAATTCGTTATCAGCTTTGACACCGATTACTTCCTGATCCAAATAGGTGTAGAACACCGTATAGCCGCTATACGGCCTACCGGTCTTCTTGCTGGTTCCTGCGGTTCTGCGTACTCCAATTACTTCATACATAACTAACTACCTCCAAAAATTTATTGATATATTACCTTGCCCGGCATGTATACATAGTGCCGGGAAGAGGTATACAAAATAGATCTATTTCGTATAAAATCACCTGAAGGTGAATTGTATACATTTCTGAAAATTGGCGCCTAAAATCGTATACATGTTCCTGGGCTACGTATACATTTCCGGCGCCGAAATCGTATACATTGATCGATCGGAAATGTATACATTTACCTGCAGGTAATCGTATACATGTACCAGGGCAATGTATACATTGCGCCGGTTATCGCTGGAATACATCGATATTGTTTTTTAAGCAATACTCGATCATTTCTGCAGAAACACTGGACAAAGTTTTCCGAGGCCAGTAATGTTTCTTCGCTGCAGCATCCACATACTTAGATAGATCATTGTAAACCTTCGTTGTAATCCGCAGCGTAACAACCTTATTTCTTTCATAATCATCATTGAAATATACCATAACTAACTACCTACCTTTCAAAATATGGCCTAAGCCTACAACCAGTATACACACATCTGTGTGTAAAGTCAATACACACATTCGCGTGTATGCTACTGTCATATCTGGAGGTGACAGTATTGTATTACTATCAAAGATTTAAAGATCTAAGAGAAGATAAGGACCTAAATCAAGAAGATATTGCACGACTATTGAAAACAACCCAGCAAACATACTCCCTATGGGAGAGAGGAGACCGTGAAATGCCCCTACACCATGCAATTACATTGGCAAAATTCTATAAAGTTTCCATGGACTATATCACCGGATTAACTAATAATAAGAAAGGTGGTGTTAGATTCTAATGACAACAGAAATTGCTTATCTAATCCTAATTGCGTTAGTAATATATATATACATCGACATTCGTAAACGAAAAAACAACAATTATTCACATAAAAGCTACAGCGAATACAATCAACAAACTCAACCAGATCAGGAAATAAACACAATTTGGAAAGACAAATATCAGCCTAGAAACCTGCTAACAATTAACGAAAGAGATCAATATCGCAAATTAAAAGCATGGGCATCCAATCACGATGCGATTGTATTCACAAAAGTTAGGGTGCTAGATATTATTGAACCAAGAAATAATACAAATAACTACAAAACATTGTTTTACAAAATTCAAGCAAAGCATGTCGATTTTGTAATCTGTGACCAAAATATCAATGTTAAATGTATTATAGAATTAGACGATAACAGCCATAAAAACAAGGACAGGAAAGAAAGGGACAAATTCCTAGATGAAGCTCTGACCGGAGCCGGTTACAAGATACTTCATACAAAGTACATTACAGCTGAGTTCCTTAGTCAAATATAAAGGTGATCGCCCAGGGAATTACCCTGGGCGATCACTTTATCTAGAGCCGGGAAAAAAGGGGAGAGGGCGACACAAAACCTCCCCATGACACAAGCCTCCAAAATCCCGGCATCTATTTACTTCCGAAATAATAACCTACTCTCCACGATAAATAGCCTAAACCTGCCAAGTAGGGAAGGACGAATAAACCAACACCAAAGCAGGCAAGGTGCAAATCATCCGGCTCAAATCCTTCCGGAAGAGAGTTGACACAAACGAATAAGCCGAACATAAAACCAAGCCAGAGTATGGCAGCACAACCAAAAACAATGTAAGAAGCATACTTATTCATATATTTACCTTTCTTTTTCCGAGGCGCCGGGGTTAATGACCGGCGCCCGCTCCCGGCGCATTCGCGCCGATTTGTTTATCTTGTACAAAGTGAAGGTGTTGCCGTGCACAGGATCCACGCTGCAGCATAGTCCATGAGCAGTTCATCAGCGGTAGATCTCCGGATCGACTTTGTGCACTTTGTCGTTTTCAATGCCTTTATCTTTCCGGTGCTTACGGTTGGAGAGGAAGAGGGAAGCTGCCTGAAGCCGAGCTCTGATCCACGCTTTGACTGTTGCATAGAAAGACTTAACGCAACAAAATAAAAATTTTGTTGCGTTTTCGCAAAATGTATGATATAATATATGTATACAAGGCTTACAGGAGGTATACCTATGAAGCGTTACACGGATTGCCCACAGATTCTCCGGGATTTCTTGACATATCATGAAACTATTAAGGGCCAGTCGCAGTTGACAATATCGGAATACTATTTGGATCTGCGAATGTTTCTGCGTTTTATAAAACTCATGCGCAGTGATTTGCCCATCCATACTCGGTTGGATGATATCGATATCCGAAATATAGATATACATTTTATCGAGCAGATCACTACTTCAGATATATTTGACTTTCTTTCATACCTTGCAAACGACCGTACACCAAATCCAGATTCTACAACACCGGACTACGGCATTTCTCCAATCTCGCGTTCCAGAAAGTTGTCTGCGGTAAAATCCTTTTATAAGTATTTAACCGTCAGAACTAAGCAATTGTCGGAAAATCCGGTGGCTGATCTTGAGTATCCCAAACTTCGCAAGAGTCTGCCCAAATACCTTACATTAGAGCAGTCTGCGGCGCTTTTGAGAGCGGTTTCGGGACCTAACGAGAAACGCGATTATGCTATCCTTATGATTTTTTTGAATTGCGGTATACGCCGCAGCGAGCTTGTAGGCTTGAATATAACCGATGTATACGAGGATCGGCTTCGTGTTGTAGGTAAAGGCAATAAGGAACGCTTTGTTTACTTCGGTACCCCCTGCCGTAAAGCTATAGATGCATACCTGCCCGAACGCAACAAAAAAGTGCTCTCTGACAATCGCGCGCTATTTGGCTCCCGTGATAATAACCGAATCAGTGTTACAGCAGTTCACCGTTTGGTGAAAAAATATTTGCTGGCAGCCGGCTTAGATGCCACTCAGTTTTCTGCGCACAAACTGCGGCACACAGCTGCTACGATGATGTTATCAGGCGGCGTAGATGTAAAAACAGTTCAGGAAGTTCTTGGTCATGAAAATCTGAACACGACGCAGATCTACACCCACATTGAAAATACAGAGCTGAAGATCGCGGCTGAAGCGAATCCGCTGTCAAAACTCGATTTTTCCGAAACTACACAAGATTTACACGAAATAACAGCAGATTAACTTATAAATGCAGTAAATATCTAACAAAATGGGAGGAGGCAGATAAGCCCCCTCCCTTCCCTGTTATATACGAATTTATAATGCTGTTTCAATAGCTTCCCTGAGATTTCGGACACGGTATACGGTTAGCCCCTCTGGGATATCCAGCTTTTCTGCGACACCCCTTGGAATAATGCATTTCTTAAATCCTAACCGAGCAACCTCGCTAAGACGCTGATTCATGTGAGAAACACTACGGATCTCACCTGTAAGCCCCACCTCACCAATAGCCACCAGATCATACGGTATTACCATATCACGGTAGGATGATGCTACGGCAAGCACTACGGGCAGATCGGCACCGGGTTCGTCCAGACGCAAGCCGCCGATCACATTTACATAGGCGTCGAAAACGCTCAACTTCAGCCCTCCCCTTTTCTCCAAAACCGCAAGCAGCAATGCAGCGCGGTTAAAATCAAAACCGTCCGCTGTACGCCTCGGCACATTAAAGGAGGTTTTGGTCACAAGTGCCTGCACTTCTGCAAGAACAGGTCTCGTCCCCTCCATAACACATGCCACACAAGTGCCGCAAGCACCCTCTGGACGCCCTTCAAGAAGCATTTGAGACGGATTTGCAACCTCCACAAGACCACGATCCATCATTTCAAAAACCCCGATCTCATTGGTGGAACCGAAACGATTCTTTGCCGCCCTAAGAAGCCTATATGAACTGTTGGGATCGCCCTCAAAATACAGCACGCAGTCCACCATGTGCTCCAGCACCTTAGGTCCTGCAATAGCGCCATCCTTATTGATGTGCCCTACAACGAATACAGTAATGCCCTGTGACTTGGACAGCTGCATCAGTGACATAGTGCAATCCTTAACCTGGGATACACTTCCCGGCGAAGAGTCGTTTTCTTCATGATAGAGCGTTTGGATAGAGTCTACGATTAAAATATCCGGCTTGATCTCCTCAACCGATTCTAAGATATCTGAAAGCCTCGTTTCAGACAAAATATATAATGACTCCGGTGATACCCCAAGGCGAACGCCCCGGAGCTTCAGCTGCCGTTCGCTCTCCTCGCCGGAAACATAGAGAACGCTGCGCTGTGTACATAAGCTATTACATATTTGAAGCAACAGTGTAGACTTTCCAATGCCGGGAGCACCGCCTACCAGGACCAGAGAGCCCGCTACAGCGCCCCCACCCAGAACGCGGTCAAGTTCAAGCATACCTGTAGAAAAACGGATCTCATCCTCGCTGGAGACTTCTGAGAGCTTTTGCGCGCTACGGCTCATGCCCACCGGTGCTGTTTTCGCTCTGCCATTAGGACTCAGCTTTTCTACATGCTCCTGCATTGTATTCCACGCACCACAAGCCGGGCACCTGCCTTGCCACTTCGGTGTCTCATTTCCACAGCTTGTGCAGTAGAAAACTGTCTTTGCTTTCGCCATATTAGCACCCCTTTGTATCCGTTGTAAATATTATATCAGGCTAATCCCGAGCGGTCAAGATACATACTCACGCTGCCTGCAATTACACAGCAAAGCTTTTTCTGATAATCAGCACTGCGCAGCTTTGTATCTTCCTGCATGTTGGACAAAAAACCGCACTCAATAAGAACAGCTGTACAATCGACCTGATTCATAAGATAAACGCTATCTGCCTTTTTGGACTGTCTGGTACTGCCAGGATTTAAGCAGGTGACCAGTGCTTTCTGCAATTCTTTTGCAAGCGATTCACTTCCCCTTGTGGGCGCGTAAAAGACTTGTGCCCCGCTGTATTTCTCATTGGTAAAGTAGTTCTGGTGGATACTCAGCAGCAATGCATTCTTCGTTTCGTTTACAAGTTTAACGCGTTGCTTAAGATCTGACACCTTCTTTGCCGCTATTGTTTCTCCCTGTGTATATACGGATATATCCGTCGTTCGAATCATGTAGGTTTTATACCCCAGAAGCCGAAGAAGATCATCCAACCGTAAAGAAATCTCCAAATTGATAGCGCTTTCCAGAACTCCGCTGCAGGAGGTTGCACCTCCGTCAACACCTCCGTGACCTGCGTCAATTACAATGCAACGCCTGTCCTTCAGTTCAGAGGATTCTGCCACAGTCGTGACTGCCCGGCTGTAAAAAACAGTCAACACAAGACAGGCTGTAAAGACAACAATGTAGACAGGTACCAATGCGTGCATATGTATTTGCCTTTTCAAGGACAACACCTCCCCCCTATTCCTATGTTCCTAACAGGCCGATTTGAACCAATATACGCAATGCGGCATAGTATGACCTGGAACGACAGTTCTCACTATCTCTAGAACGGAGGAATGACCTTTGAACGCGAGAAACCAACACGACCACGGTAAAGAAGGGCGATTGCCGGCTATGGCCTATTTGGCAAATCCCTATGTACCGTTTCAATTAGAGAATCCGCCAAAGTATGAGGCCAGAAAAGGCTTGATACGAGGCACTCTCTTCCCCGGCTTGGACCTGCCGTTTATGGGTATGGTCAACAACAAGGAAAAGCCCGTCACGCCTATGACAGAACTGCAAACCATGGCCTTTGCGATCCAAGAACTGGCGCTGTACCTGGATACTCACAGAGATGATAAGGATGCTTTGGAGCTGTACCAAACTTATCAGAAAATGTATCACAATGGCATGATGGAGTATTCAAAAAAATGCAGACCGTTAAATCACAAAACCCCCTCTGAAGGCCCGTATGCATGGCTGGACGATCCATGGCCTTGGGAATACTGTGCGAATAAGGAGGCTTAATTATGTTTGTTTATAACAAGAAGCTTCAGTATCCTGTCAAGATCGACAAGCCCAATCCACGACTTGCTGCGATCATCATCTCACAGTACGGTGGTCCTGACGGCGAGTTGGGTGCTTCATTACGCTATCTTTCCCAAAGATATTCCATGCCTTTTGATGAATTGAAAGGCCTTCTGACGGATATTGGTACGGAAGAATTGGGGCACTTGGAGATGATCGGCGCGATTGTGCACCAGCTTACCAGGAATCTAAAAGATTCCCAAATTCAAGATTCCGCGTTTGCCCCATATTTTGTTGATCATACCACTGGCGTTTATCCCACAGCAGCATCCGGCTTCCCTTGGACTGCTGCTTCTATGCAGGTAAAAGGTGATCCCATGGCTGACCTGAGCGAGGATCTTGCTGCAGAACAGAAAGCAAGAGTAACCTATGACAATATTCTGCGACTTTCTGATGATCCGGATGTGAACGATGTGATCAAATTCCTCCGAGAGCGTGAGGTCGTTCATTTCCAACGCTTTGGTGAAGCTGTACAGCTACTCCGCGAAAAACTGAACCAAAAGAATGTATACTATATGAATCCTGCTTTTGATATGTAAGTCTACGAAAATAGCGGGTGCATAATCTGCGCCCGCTAATATATCGCTATATAATTGTGTTACAGTAATCTCACTCCAGCATTTTCGCATGCCTGTATGGTTGCTTCGTCCCAAACGCTGGACTGAACTTCGCCAATGTGTGCACAACCCATCATCAGCATACTAAGTCGTGACTGACCGATACCGCCGCCGATGGTTAAGGGCAATTCACCTGCAAGAAGCATTTTATGGAAAGGCAGCTCTCTGCGGCTGTTGCAGCCGGATATCGTCAACTGCCGGTCCAAGGATTCTTCGTCAACGCGGATACCCATGGAGGATATCTCCAGTGCGTGACCGAGAACATCATTCCAGAAGAAAATATCGCAGTTCAGCTCCCAATCATCATAATCGGGTGCCCGTCCGCCATGCGGTTTTCCGGAACGAAGTTTACCGCCGATCTGCATAATGCAGGCGGTATGATGCTCCCGAACATAGGCATCTTCCCTCTGGTGATCATCCAGATCGGGATACATATCCTCAAGCTCCTGAGTGGTAATAAAGGAGACCTCGCGGCACAGCTTCGTCTTCAACTGCGGATAGCGAACACGTAGCTGATCGTTTGTGTTGCAGATAGCCTGAACAATGGAACGAACGATCAGTTTCAAATAATCCAGATTTCTGTTCTCCCTGGTAATGATCTTTTCCCAATCCCACTGGTCAACATAGATCGAATGGATATTGTCCAGCTCCTCATCGCGGCGGATGGCGTTCATATCCGTATACAGACCATTACCAACACTAAAGTTGTAACGCTTCAAGGCAAGCCGCTTCCACTTTGCCAGAGAGTGAACAACCTGCGCAGAGGTGCCGACAGCAGGAATATCAAAGCTTACAGGCCGCTCAAAACCGTTCAAATTATCATTCAGTCCGGATTCCTCAGTCACAAACAGAGGGGCAGAAACCCGCTTCAAATTCAATGCAGAAGAAAACTCATTCTGAAAAGTTTCTTTTATGTACGCAATCGCGCGTTGGGTGTCATACTCATCCAGAACGGAACGATATCCATCCGGAATAATGATACGATTCATGGAGCGCACCAACCTTTCCTTGTGAAAAAATACTATAGATTACATTGTATTCTTTTTTTATATAAAATCAAGTAGAAAATCAAATTAGCCTCATTTTGTGTTATCTTTTTGATCATGGCTTGCTCTTCCCTGCCGCGTGCAATTCACTTACCAATGCAGCGCCAAGTATCAAAATAGCACCAATTAAATCCGTCAGCCGCAAGGGTTCGCTCAGCAGCACGACCGACAGAATTACTGCTACAACAGGATCCAGATAGCTAATAACTGCTACACTTTGGGCGCTTAGGTGTGACATAGAAGCAAAATACAGATAGTAAGCAAAACCCGTGTGCACAACACCAACAGTCAGCAGCAGGAGAACGGAATCAACGGTCAGCGGTTCTGCCGCCTGATAGGTAACAGCGCAGTATGGAAGCATAACAAGTGCGGCAACTCCGAGCTGCATAACGGTTTTGTCATAGGAATCAATGTTTTTGATCTTCTTGTTCATCAAAACAACAGAGGCATACAGCACAGCAGCGGATAAGCCAAACAGGATCCCCTTCCCCTGCCCGGCCCCAAAAGAGCCGGATTGGAGAACTCCGGAGATCAAAATCATACCGACGATTGCAGTTATAACACACAGCACCTTTTTAACAGTCAGGGATTCCTTTAATAACAGCGGAGAGGCCAGGATCACAAGTATAGGTGCCATATAGTAGCACAATGTGGAAACAGCCACCGATGTATATCGATAGGATTCAAACAGCAGTATCCAATTAAAGCCGATGCATGCGCCGGAGAGGCTTAACCAAAGGAAATTGGCCTTCAACGACGCAATGGATATTGGTTTGCGCCTGCACGCAATGACTGAAAGCAAAAAAATCGTTCCTACGATCCCTCTTACAAGAGCGATCATGCTGCTTTGAAGCGGAATATGTTTTACAAAAATTCCGATTGTGCCAAACAAGATCATTGACACAGTCAGCTTGATTAGAGCAGCTCTGTTCTGATTCATATGCATCACATACCCTTCACAATATGACACATTATACCGCGACGCGGCTGCATTGTCAACGAAACAAACACACAGAAAAGCCGGGTGCATAATCAAATGCACCCGGCCTGATTGGATATTGGATTACAGGAAGATATACTTCAGAATGAACAGAAACGCAAGGACATACATCAGGGGGCTGACCTTCTTGGCCTTACCGGTAACAACATTCAGAACAACATAGGAAATGATGCCCAGGCAGATGCCCTCGGAAATGCTGTAGAACAGCGGCATAGCCAGAATGGTCAGGTATGCAGGAATAGCCTCAGTCAGGTTGTCATCGTCGAAACGGATCTCTGTGACAGAGCTGACCATCAGGAAGCCAACCATGATCAGAGCGGGAGCGGTTGCAAAGGAAGGAATGGAAGTGAACAGAGGCGCAAACAAAGTAGCCAGCAGAAACAGCACGCCGGTGACCAGTGCAGTCAGGCCGGTACGGCCGCCGGAGCTGACGCCAGCCGCAGACTCAACGAAGGTGGTAACGGTGGAGGTGCCCATGACAGCGCCAACAGTGGTACCAACAGCATCAGCCATCAGTGCGGGCTTAATGCGGGGCAGCTTGCCGTCCTCGTCCAGCATGTTGGCCTTGGTAGCAACGCCGATCAAGGTGCCCAGGGTATCAAAGATGTCAACAAACAGGAACGCGAAGATAACCACGATGAAGTCCAGAGGCTTGATCACGGAGAAGTCGACAGTGAAGCACTGGCCGAAGGTAGCACCCAGCTTGGAGAAATCTGCAGAGAAGAAGCTGGTGGGTACCACACTGTAGAAGCCTGCATCAGGAGCTGGTACATACAGACCGGTCCACTGACACACCATGCCCAGGATCCAGGTGGCAATGATGCCGTACAGAATGCTGCCCTTGACCTTCTTGATATGCAGTGCAGCAGTGATCATCAAGCCGATAACAGCCAGCAGAGCACAGATACCGTGGGTGTTGAAATTCTCAGTAAAGCTGGTAATGGTAACAAGGGTGGAAGAATCCACAGACAGGCCGGCGTTCTGCAGGCCGATGAAGGCGATAAACAGGCCGATACCGACAGATACACCGCGCTTCAGGGTCAGAGGAATTGCGTTAAAGATTGCTTCACGGACATTGGTCAGGGAAAGAACGATGAAAATCAGACCTTCCACGAAGACAGCCAACAGCGCTACCTGCCAGGGATAACCCATGGCACCGCAGACGGTGTAAGCAAGATACGCATTCAGTCCCATACCGGCAGACAGGGCAAAGGGAAGGTTTGCAAAGAACGCCATGCAGGCAGTGCCAATGAAAGATGCTAGCGCAGTAGCCAGCAGAACTGCGGTGGGATCCATTCCTGCAGCGCTGAGGATGCTGGGGTTGACGGCCAGGATGTAAGCCATCGTCATGAAGGTGGTAATGCCGGCCATGACTTCGGTCTTCACATTGGTCTTGTTTGCGGAGAGTTTGAAAACCTTTTCGAACATAACTTTCTACCTTTCTTAATAAATTTTGGAGAATGCTGTATTTTGTACTTTACTTCCGGACGGAAACAAAATACAACTTTATTTTAACATTAGATGCAAAAATTGCAACAATTTTCTGCATATATGTGAAAAATATATTGAATGTGCTAAACCATAGGCGGTCAAAAAACATCTCTCCTGAAAGTTTGAACAGGAGAGATGTTTTTTTATACAGTGCGATCCGTCAGGCTACGGGCAAGCTGCATCATGTAACTGCTGTCTGCAAATACATCCAATGCATCAATTGCGGACTGGGTATAGCACTTTACAAGATCTTCACATTTTTCCAGTCCATACAGCCGGACAAAGGTGTTTTTTCCTGCATCAGTACTGATTGCTTTACCAAGCTCCTGGGCGTTTCCGATCACATCCAACATGTCATCACGGATCTGGAATGCAAGCCCCAGATTTGTGGCAAATGCCGCTGCAGCTTCAATCTGTTGGGAGGATCCACCGCCTGCGATCACACCCAGTATGCAGGCGGCACGAATCAAAGCACCGGTCTTTCTCGTTTGAATATCAATTACTTCTTGTTCGGTGCACTGGCGTTCTTCACTCATGATATCCAGCACCTGTCCACCAACCATACCGATCTGGCCGGCACAATTGGACAGAACATCAACGGCGCGAATGCGTGTAGCAGCATCAAATGGTGCTTTTGCCAATTCAGCAAACGCAGCGGTCAGTAAAGCATCGCCGGCCAATACCGCCATTGCTTCACCATATACTTTATGGTTAGTCGGTCTGCCCCTGCGGAAATCATCGTTATCCATACAGGGAAGATCGTCATGGATCAGGCTGTAAGTATGGATCATTTCTACAGCGGCAGCAAAGGTAACTGCATCCTTCCAGTTACCGCTGCACATCCTGCAAAAATCAAACACGAATACAGGGCGCAGCCGCTTGCCACCGGCCAAGAGACTATAGCGCATAGCGGAAAACAGTTGTTTCTGGGGTTCGGTGTCATGATGAAAACACGATTCATCCATATATTGCTCAATATAATCCCTATACGCCGTGGTCAGGGATTCAAACATCTCCATCTCCAAACGCCTCCTCAACAGGATCTCCGTTGCCATCACTCAGGACTTTTTTTACTTGAAGCTCAGCCTCATCCAAAAGCTTTCCGCAGCTTCTGACAAGCTCAGTGCCCTCCTGAAACAGCTTCAATGATTCTTCCAGCGGTACATCGCCGCGTTCCATGGCTCGAACGATTTGTTCAAGACGTGCCATATTCGCTTCAAAGGTTTGATTCTCCTTATTCACTTCGCATTCTCCTTTATATCCGATACAGTGGCAGTAAATCTACCGTCAGACAATGACACCGCAACCGTGTCGCCGATAGCAACTTGATTTACTGAGCGTGCAACATGTCCATCTGGGGCCTCAGCCATGGCATATCCCCGCGACAACACTTTCAGTGGACTCATAGCATCCAGCTTGGCCGTCAAACCAATAAAACGCTGCGATTGATTGCTGATATTCCTTGTCTGGACATTGACAAGGCGCTCAGCTGCCGCAGACAGCACTTCACGCCTTTGAGACAGATATCCGTACGGACTCCGCAGGTATCCGCTCCCCGACAGGACCTGTAAATGCTTTTTAGAGGCCTTCAGCTGCCGTATAAGGGCTGTTGCCAAAGCAACCGACATGGAATCCAGTGTCTGCCTGAGTGCCGCCTGATCCGGCACAGCAAGCTCAGCGGCATTGGAGGGCGTTGCAGCCCTGACACCGGCCACATAGTCTGATATGGTTACATCAGGCTCGTGCCCCACTGCTGAGATAACTGGGATCTGTGACTCAAAGATCGCATAAGCTACACGCTCATCATTAAAGGCCCAAAGGTCTTCAATGGAGCCGCCTCCTCTGCCAACAATCAGCAGGTCTGCAAGCTTATGCCGGTTGGCATAACGGATTGCTGCCACAATTTCCGCAGGCGCTTCTGTACCCTGTACACGCACCGGCAAAAGGCGTACCTTGGTAAGCGGATATCGCTTTCTCAGTACCCGCAGCATATCATGTACAGCTGCACCGGCAGCGCTTGTGACGATACCGATCGTACTGGGATACTTCGGGATCGGCTTTTTGTGTAAAGGATCGAACAGCCCTTGTGCACCCAACTTAGCCTTCAGCTGTTCAAAAGCAGCATGCAGGTCCCCTACCCCGTCGATGGCCATGGCAGTACAGTACAGCTGATATGCACCGTCCCGGGGGTATACACTGATCCGACCCATGGCAATCACCTTCATGCCGTTCTCCGGGCGGAAACGCAGACGCACAGCACTGCTTTTAAACATAACGCATTTCAGCGCCGCGCCTTCATCCTTTAAGGTGAAGTAATGATGACCGGAGGGATACACCTTGTAGTTGCTGATCTCTCCGCTCACCGCAACGCCGGAAAGCAGGTTGTCACCGTCCATCATCACGCGGATATATTCATTTATCTGGGAGATCGAGAGAACCTTTTGGGCCATATCACGCCTCCTGTAGTCTGTAGGTAAGAACCGCTACGCCCATAGCATTGTCGGTTGAAAATCTCGGCTGACAAAAAATCGGATCTAACGGTTGCATATGGCTTCTCAGCAGCGAATTAGAGGCAACTCCGCCGGAAAACACCACATCCAAACCAGGGTATTCCTTTAATGCATTGCGAGTAGCTTCCATAACAGCACCTGCGATACAGCGCAGAGCATAGGCCGCCGTTTCAGCGGCATCATTGGTGCGCTGGTAAAAGGCCTGCACCTTGTTCTGCACACCGGAAAGCGAAAACGAAGCGCCGTTGCACTTAACGCGAAACACTTCCTTTCCACAGGCCGACGCGCTCAGTTCATCCAGATGCCTTCCGGATGGGAAAGGCAGACCTAAAAGCTGCCCGGTACGGTCGATCAACTGACCGGCCGAGATATCTGTCGTGCCGCCGATTTTGGTACATTTAACATTCTTTCCCTCCGGCTCTACCAGCAGAAGCTCCGTAGTACCGCCGGACAGATGCCATGCCAGATGCGCCCTGTCCATAACATCAAGCCTGCCTGCGCTCCACAAGGAGGCTGCCACATGCCCCTGTTGGTGTGAAATCTGGACCAGCGGAACACCGAGAATATCAGAAAGGAGTTTTGCGTGGGAGTACCCTACCATAAAGCAGGGCATATAACTGCCCTCCACAGCCCTGGGCCGTGTGCTGACGCCAACGGCAGTCACCTTGGATAAATCGAAATTGGAAAACAGCCTGCCGGAAAGCTCCGGCAGGCTCTTGATATGTGCAAAGACAGCATCGCTTTGACGAAGCCCGAGTTCACCCGGTTTCACAGGGAGCAGCTGTGAGTAATTCTCCCCATCTACACCATCAAAATACGCAACAGAGGTCGTGTAGTTGCTGGTGTCAAAGCCGATCACACCCATAGCTCAAACCTCTTCCGCAGTTTTTTCAGGCTGCGCAGCCTGCAGGCTTCTGGCAAAGGAGCCAAGAATGCCGTTTACAAAAGAGCCGGTATCGTCGCCGTCATATTTCTTTGCCAGACGAACCGCTTCCGAGATGGCAACACCGGTGGGAACATCCTCAACAAACAGGATCTCATAAATTGCCAGCTGCATAATGGCCCGGGCAAGCCGGGAAATACGGCTCACATCCCAGCCGATGGAGAATTTCTGAATATGGGCATTCAGATCCTCACTACGGTTTGCCACACCGGAAACCACACCGTCAATATAGGCAAGCTGGGGACGGCTGGGCCGTTCGGAGTAGACCTGATTCTCATCGGCAAGCTTTGCATAATACTCTTTTTCCAGTCTTGCTGATACAACTTCCTCTGGCTCGTCCTTAGTAAAGCCGTGGCTGTAAATCAAATGTACTGCCAGTTCTCTGGCATTTGCTCTAGTCATATAGTTTTTCCTTACTGGCGGGAAATACCGCATACATTCACATTAACAGACGCAACCTTTACGCCTGTCATGGATTCTACAGCAGCTGCAACTGCCTCCTGCACGGCTTTGGCCACTGCGACAACACTCTGGCCGTAATTGATGATCACATTGCAGTCAATATACAGCTCATCACTGTCACCAATGGTGATCTTCATTCCTCTGCCCCAATTTTTCTTGCCGATGATCTCAGCGATGTCGGCACCGGGCTTAGTGCTCAAGCCGATGATGCCTTCCACATCAGCAACTGCATTGGAAACAATGGCCGCGACCACGTCCTCAGAAATCATAACTGTACCGCTGTCCTGTACCTGGGTAATGTACTGCTTGTTTTCAGCCATGTGAATACCTCCTAATTCGTGTCAGCAAATCATGTAAAGACACACTTTTGTTTATTGTACCACAAATTAGAAAAAATACAACTGTTTTCTTACTGGTGACCGGGAAATATCACAATCAGTATTGGAAACACATAAAAAGAAACCCCAAAGGTATAGACCTTTGGGGAAAATCTTTACTGGACCTCAACAACACGAATATCATCCATCTCATATTCAGATTGCGCCATGACGATGTCCGCGATCACAGCAACATCAGTCTGCTGCATACCACCCTCCGGTGTTGCAACGGCTACCGATATACCTTCATCACTGATGTATGCCACGCAGTCAGCATACCCCTTTGCAATTACCAAGCTTTCGATCTGGGCCTCGCACAGAGCTACCTGAACGATCTGCTCTAATTGCGCATTTGTTTCTGCAGCATCCTCGTTCTGATTATAAGCCATCGCTTCCTGCAGTAATGTGACTGCACTGTCTCTGGCCTCCTGCCTAGAAAGACGAACTGCCGCAAAATAGTTGGAGATCGTCGATGTACCGTTAATGCTGCTATCATCTCCCATAACCAGCGTATCGGATGACAGGAGCTTTGAAGCGTCCAGCGTATCTGTCAGGTCCGCAACAGCCTGATCCTCACTGTACAGCCAATTCAGATAGATACCTGCGCATACTGTCACCAGTACAGCCGCAGCCATTAAATTCTTCTTCCACGTTTTCATAAAATGCCTCCAATCATTTCATTTTCAAAATAGAAATTTTATCCACCCCAAGCCCTGTCGCTTTGGAAACAGCTTCAGCAATCGCCAGCCGCACTGTAGGATTCTCCGCTCCTTGGCAGACAATAACCGCGCCAAGATACCGGGGTGGATTTACTTGGCGGACTAGTCCTGTCTCATTTCGCTGCGCATCAGTAACTGTAACGGTGTCTTTTCTTGTCGTCGCTGTATCGTTGCCTGTAGAGTAGTCATCATTTGTTTGGTACAGTGTTTCTTCACCAGCCGCTTCAGAGAGCATGACCTGTACCTGCCCCGCTCCTTCTACCTGACTTAGTATAACGGCCAGCCGTTCCTGTAGATCCTTCACTGTCATCACGGTCTGTGTACTGTTTGTTTCAGGCTGCTTTGATGTCGTTCCGGATGGTAGCAGCATCAGAACAACGCCTATCACGAGAACCAATGCGGCATATCGGTACTTTTTTAAAAAACCGGGCAGTTTCTCTTTTAATTTTACCCATTCCATTGCTGTTCCTCCTCTGAGATCCCAAGCTTATCTCTGATCCAGGCAGATAATTGGGCTTTTGCATACGGAGATACCGAACCGGTAAGAATGATTTTTTCAGGTATCTGCGGTTGAGACTTGCTTAGCACACTCTCTACTTCCAATTCAATTCCCAGCGAAGCGGCTTTGTCCAAGATATATGCTTCTGTCTCCGATTTTATGATTGCGCTGATCGCCTGTTGGGCCTTATTCTCTCCGTCTGTAACCACATTCTCTGCTTCTATATTCAAAATGTCAGTATACGACAAAAGCCCGGATAGCTTTATGTTCACCAAAGGAGATGCAATCGCCAGGGCCAGGCACACTCCACTGAGGAATTTGATCACCGCTGTAACAGTGCCTTTCCCTTTCATAAAGCTGTTTAAGATCCCACACATGGCGGCAACCGACACTACTGAGATCAGATACTCCCTAATCGCACCCATCAGCCCACTCCCTTCATCAGACACACCGTACTGATCAGCAGCAGCAAGCATACAGCACTTGTCATTGCCAATAACATACCCATCGCCTTTGTGAAATCCAGAATCAGGCTCACCGGCTGTTTTGCGCCAAACACACCACAGACAGCTCCAGTCACCTTCAAAAGGATATACTGTACTCCGATGCGAACAAACGGACCTATCCAAACTGCCAATACCGCCAGAAGGCCATAGACACCCACTGCACTCTTCATCACACCGGCACTAACCAGTATCGTTTCGGAGGCATCAGAGAGAATACTGCCAACCACCGGAACCATTCCCGAGATCGTCAGTTTTGCAGCCTTGATAGCCGCTGCATCCGCTGTGCCACTGACGACACCGGTGATGCTTATATATCCGGTGAATATATATAAAATGATTTTCAGACTCCAGGTCATTAACCACTTTATAAAATCTCTGAGCTTGCCGAGCATACCCTCACCCACTGCGCTGTTAGCAATGGAAAGAGCGAGAAACACGTATACCATCGGCACAATGATCTGCGAAATCGCAGAACTGAGTAATGCGTCAAACAGCACCGTGCCTGTGTACAGCGCAGCAGAAGTTACTGCACCTCCCTGGGCAGCTACCGCAGCAGTCATTACAGGCAACAGTAGTTTACCGTATTCACTGAGTTCTGTTACAGTCTGTACGCCCAAGCTGATCAGTGCACTGGCTGGCTGCAGCATCAAAACAGCAACTGTCAGTGTGCCGATCAGATTTGTTATCCTTTCCGACGCGCCCGGCAGGCTTTGTGCCAAAGAAAGGAGCATGATCGCCGCAATCAGACACATGCACACACCTGCAGCTTCCGCTAACGAAGGCTGCAGATAATCTACAGCCTCCCGTACGATCATCCACAAGCCCTGTGCAAAGGTCTCCGGCTCGTCAGGAAGAAAGTCGGCGCCTGCTTCCGGAACCGGTGGTGCTGTAAACTCCATTGCGCTGACCGGCACAGCGAGAAGTAAAATTATAATGATTGTCAGTAGTACCTTTTTCATGCTTTACTAAGTATATTGCCTACCAGGTCAAGCAGGCTTGTCAGTAACGGAATAGATAGCCACATGATCACCGCAATAGCCAGGATCTGCAGCGATTTGCCAAGTGCGGCGTTACCGATATCCGTACAGATAAGCGCAACGATCTCACCCAGCAGACCTATACCCACAGATTTCAGCAGGATACCAAACACCTCGGGATCCATGCTGCTAAGATCCTGCAACCGACGAAACAAAGTAAAGACAGGCTCCAGGTATGTCAATGCAGCTCCAAGGACCATACAGCAGACAACCACAGTCAACAGCATGGATATATCCCTATCCCTTTTACTGAGTACCAGATACAGCGCAGCAGTGACCAGAACTGCCGCGCCCGCCTTCATAAAGCTATCCATCAAAACTTAAATAGTGTTTTCACAAGATCAAACAGATCAGCAATTTTCTGCGCCACCATCATCAATACGACTACCAGACCGGCAAGTGTTGTCATGGTTGCCTGTTCTTCTCTACCGGACCGTGCAAGAACCTGATTCAGAATGGAGACAATGATACCGATCGCCGCGATCTTAAAAATCAAATCAATATCCATAGATCAAATCAGCAGTATAGCAAGCGCTGCGCCGGCACACAGGCACAATGTCTGATAGCTGCGCAAGCGAACCTCCTTGTTGTTTTCGAGCATCTCTAATTTTTCACGGCAGAACTGTCGGGCGTACTCCAGCCCCTTCAGCTGCCCCTGTAAATCAAACTTGCCCAAGGATTGACCCAAACAAAGCAAACACGACTTTGTATGTGTGGGCAACTCTGGGCTGTGTGAAACTGCGGCGGTCATACAGCTGCTTACATCGGGTGACACCTGGTTTTCCAGTTCCGTCGAAAAAGCCTGCAATGCTGTTTTCAGAAGTCCGCTGGCTTCTAATGCGCTTTGTTTGCACAGTTGTGGAAGAGGTGTGAGCCGGTATTGCAACTCACATTCCATATAGTCGAGGATTGCCAGCAGCTGCCGCAAATATTTGACTTCCCGGCGATGTGATGCTGCAATTGTAATACCAAATCCTCCGCTGGCCGCAATCACAAGCACTGCACCGATCAGCTTTATACTCATAACAATATCCTTTCTGCCCGCCAGGACTTGTCCGGTTGCATCACCAACAAAGTATCAAACAGCTTACTCTCAATAATCGGCTGATACGCAGGGCGTCGCAGCAGATCCGTTCTTCCACCGGCATGGGCTGTAGCAAGCAGTGATACACCACTCCAACCTGCACGCATCAGCGCATCGCAGTCTGCCTGTTCGGTTATTTCATCAACAGCGATACAGGCTGGTCCCATCGTCCGGAGAACGGTGCTGATCCCCTGTGTTTTGGTGCAATTGGTCATGATATCTGTGCGCTTACCGGCAGGAAAGCAGCTTGTCCCATGTATAAGAGGAAACAACTCACCTCTCTCATCTACAACCACTACACTCCCCTCCCGGTCCTCGGATCTTTGCCGTATAAGATCTCGCAGCAGTGTGGTCTTTCCGCTGCCAGGCTTTCCTACAATCAACACAGACCCCGTATAGCACTGGGCTGCATTTGCAATTCCCGGAAAATCTCTTGCCACACGCATACATACCGAGAAAGGATTTCGGATTCCGGACATAAGCCCATCATGAATCACTGCCTCACCACAAACACCGATCCTGTGTCCCCCAGCTGCTGTAATATATCCATTACGGAGTGTGGAAGCTGCCCACGGAGAATACTGCGAGGTCGCATTCATTACAAAACTCAGATCTTCTGCCGACACATTCCTCCGAAGCCACAGTGAGCCGCTAATTGTAACCAGTTCTGGGGGTAGTCTGACACGAAGCCGCAATTCCTGTAGCTCGTCCTTCCCAAGCGTATCAACATCTTTTCGCATCCATAGTGGCAGCAGCTGAATGAACTCTTGCCATGCGCATCTCATTTGCATCACTCCCTGATCCAGCATATGGTTAGCAGAAGTGGTTTATGACAGTAAAAACCCGGTACAGATCACTCTGTACCGGGCAAAGATATGATTTTACTTTTTTAGAACTGCGTTCACACCGCGGCTGACCACGGTTCCAAGGAAGGCACAAAGCAAGGCCTCAACAAGCCCCTGAACGCCAACAAACCAGCAGGCAAAGGCCAGCATATTCTCGGTGCCTGACATGGCCATAAAGTCACGAATATAATCCGTAGCGCCAAATAAAACAAGTAATGTTGTCATAAAGAAGAGCGTGTTCAGGAGTGCTCCGCCAAGGCTTGCAGCCACATAAGGGATCATCATTTTCGCCTGATATCCAAGCCCCTTTGCGGCATTAGCAGGTGTTATAAGCTTGCGAAGGCCTGCGTAGATCAGACCGCACAGCCATCCCATCAATGTCCGCGTGGGAACGCATACCAAAAAGGTAAAGATGGGATTGATGCCCAGAAGTGCTGTACCAAAGGCACTTTTTCCAAAGCACTCCCAAAAGCTGATGAGGCCAAAAACCAGCCCCAGCGCGGCACCGACAGATTGGCCCATAAGAATGGCTCCCACAATGACCGGAAACTGCAAAATCGTCATTTCGAGTATACCGATTTTGATCATTCCCAGACCGGTGAGCTCAAGCACCAGCATGATCGCAATGAGCACGGCCATTTGCGTCAGGTACAGGATCTTTGTGTGGTTTTTACTTGTTTGCATAATAATATTTCCTCCTTGCTGTCGCTCCGGCTCTCCGGATGCGATGCATAATTGAGCCGTTTCTGGCTGATTCCAAATCAGGGATCATCCCCGAAACAGATCAATCAAGTTCCTCAGGTACACTCTCTCCAGAGCTATCTGTCAGGTCATCAAAACCCAACTGCGCGCTGCCTCCGCTACGCATGGCCGCCCACTGCTCCTTTGTGACAAGGATCGCTCTGGGCTTACTGCCCTGGAAGGGACCAACGATCCCCTTCTCTTCCATTTCATCCACGATTCTGGCTGCCCGGGCATAGCCCAGCTTCAGCCTGCGCTGGAGCATGGAAACCGACGCCTGACCCGTCTCCAGTATCACATCAACAGCAGCGGGAAGCATCTCATCACCGGCAAGTTCATCAGAATTAGGTTCCGGATCGGAAGCAGTCACCTTGCCGCTGTTACCGGTCTGTGCTGCTTTCCGCTCGATCTCTTCCATAACCTGCTGGTCGTAGGTCGTAACATAGTTGTTCTTTACATAGCTCGTGACAGCCTCTACCTCGGGATCGCTGACAAAACAGCCCTGGACACGCTTAGGTTTGCCGCTGCCAATAGGCGCATAGAGCATGTCACCCTTTCCAACCAGTTTTTCCGCACCCTGCGTATCCAAAATGATGCGCGATTCCATTGCAGATGCAACGGCAAAGGCGATTCTGGAAGGGATATTTGCCTTCATCAGGCCTGTGATCACATCGGCAGAGGGGCGCTGGGTTGCAATCACAAGATGGATACCGGATGCGCGGCCCATCTGTGCGATCCGGCAGATAGACTCTTCTACCTCCTTAGCCGCTACCAGCATCAAGTCTGCCAACTCATCAATGATGACCACGATCTGTGGGAGCTTACTGCCTTCCTCTTCGCTCTCCATTATGCTGTTATATGCCTCCAGATCGCGAACTCCCGCATCTGACATAGCCTTATACCGCCGCATCATCTCCGTAACCGCCCACTGGAGAGAGCCGGCAGCCTTCTTGGGATCTGTGACTACAGGAATCAGAAGATGCGGGATACCATTGTAGATACCCAACTCAACCATCTTGGGATCGACCATGATGAGCTTCACATCATCGGGACTTGCTTTGTAAAGCAGAGAAATGATGATAGAGTTCATACATACAGATTTACCGGAACCGGTCGTACCTGCGATCAGCATATGGGGCAGTTTTGCGATGTTACCCACGATACAGCTGCCACCAATGTCCTTACCTACAGCGAACGAAGATTTGGACTTTGCCCTGCTAAACTCCTGGGAATCAATAACCTCCCGTAAGGATACTGTTGTTACGGCACGGTTAGGTACTTCAATACCCACAACGGATATCTTTCCGGGTACTGCAGCGATTCTGACACCGGAAGCACCAAGACTCAAAGCGATGTCATCTGCTGCCGTAGTCAGCTTGTTCAGCCGAACACCCTTCTCCAGTTCAACCTCATAACGGGTCACACTGGGGCCGCGAGTCACATTGATAATATGCGCTTCTATCTTAAAGCTGGCAAGTGTTTCGTTTAGGCGGCGGGAATTTTCACGCATCTCCGCAGTACCGTCGGCGATGCCACCGCCCGGCAGTTTCAGCAGATCAATGGGCGGATAGCAGTATTCCGGCTTTTGAACGGCCTCTGCCTGGGCTATTTCCTGCGCCACCTGAGCTGCCGATTCGTCAGCTTCCTTCGCCGTCACTTTGCGTGGTTTCACAACTTGGGGTACAGGCGGGATCGGTGTGTTTAGCTCCAGTGCAGGCATATCACTGGGTATCTCATCCTCCGTTACGGCAGGCTTTGCTGCAGATGGAGCTGGCTGTACAAATGCAGGTACAGCAATCTCATCTTCTGTAATATCATTCACAGCAATACCGGCAGCGCCCACAGGAGATGCTACATCACCGTCGATCTGACGCATCATGTCGGAGACCTTGTTCTGCACTGAAGAGCCGCTATTCTTTGGCGCACTGACTGCTGCCGTTTGTGCGGCCTTGTTTCTGCGGTTCTCAACATACTCAATGCGTTTTGTTGCAATATGATTGACCACAATAGCCGCAGGCTCGGGCTGTTCTTCCGGAATCTCATCTTCCCACTGGGCACGGGGACGATTCCGAACAGCACGGATAATACTTGGGACCGTGATCTGCATACCACCGAGCAGTGTAAATACAGCACCAACAACGAATAGAATGTAGGATATCACAGTGCCGCACAGCCAACGAACCAGCATGGCGATACATCCGCAAAGGATACCGCCGGTGCTTCCACCGCTGCCGCCGAAAAACAGTTCTCCAACAAGCGCCAGACCGCTGGGGAGATTCTGAGGATCAAGACTTAAGTGGGAAATGCACCCACAGAGGATCACAAATACGCCGATGCAGATACTGCGCATGATAACGGGTCGCTTCCCACTGAAGGCGTGGATAAAGAATAAGTAAAGCAAAGCCGGAATCAGCACAAAAAAGCCCACACGGCCAACAAAACCAAGCAGTACGCTTTCAATCAGTTGGGTCAAAGCACCTTCCGGATTTAAGAAAATTACAAGGCACAGAATGAAGGCAGCCAGAAAAACGCCTGAAGTAATAAAACGAATCGGAATCTGCCGTTCCTGCTTCGGCCCATTCTTTGCTTTCTTTGCAGATCCTTCAGCGGATGATTTCTTTTCAGGACTTTTTTTGGATTTGGCAGCAGAAACAGCCCGTTCCGCCTGGGATTTACGCTTTTGTTCCGCCATATGTTCCTCCCATTAAATCGTCATGTATAGTATAAATGCAAACAGGGCCGCACCCCAAGAGTAATATGAAAAACCAAACAATCCAGCACGAACAGAGATGAAGCGAACCAGTATGATCGCAAGACGCGCACCAACAAAGGCTGCAGCTGTGCAAACAATTCCTTGTAGGAATACAAGGAAACCCACGCCCGCAAAACCGCTGGCAAAGAGTCCGTAAATATCAAAGCAAATATATCCCAAAAGCGCCGGATAACTGAACAGCAAGCTCCACTTTAACGCCTGCTGTGTATCCACACCTCTGGCAACCGCAACACTGGAAAAAGCACCGATCCGGGAAATACCGGGCAGCATCGACAGCGCGCTGCCTGCACCGAACAGCAATGCATCCAGCTTAGTAACGCTCCGGGAATCCTTGTTCCCTTGGGGTAAGTACACAGGAAAATGCAAAATCAGACCGTTCATTATCAAAAACAGCGCCACAAGGTGGAGCTGACCGCGCCACTGCAAGGTCCTTGGATAGAGTAAAAACGCCAGCAGCAATGGGATACAGGCTGTTTTTATTAAAGAGATGTCCATAACACTTTGGATATCCGGATGGCGCCTGCGACGCCGCTTTGGGATCAGCGACAACTGGTGTTCCTTCTGCAGCCGTCTAAGCAGATTCCTTGTTTCAAAAAACAGGCCGAGCAGTATACCGGCATGAACAGAAAAGCCCAGTATCGGCATTTCTCCGTCAGCACCAAACAAGCGCAACAGAATTGCCCTATGTGCGAAGGAGGAAACAGGCAGAATCTCCGTCAAACCGGAAACCAGCGCATATAGAATACTTTCCAGAAAACGCATATCCAGACCTGCCCTCCTCAACTTCATTTCACCTTATCATAACATATTATTTTTACAATTTCCACCCTGGAATGAAAAATTTTATACTTCCTGCTTTTTACCGCTATTCTTACCGCTTCTTTTTTCAATCATCTTGTGCAAGGCGCTCAGCGCGTCGTTCAAGCCGCCAAGCTTGTCGATCAGACCTGATGCTACAGCTTCCTTACCATAGAGGATCGTTCCTACATCAGTAGCCATCTCTCCTGTTGCCATCATATAGCTCTCAAACTGCTCTTTTGATATCCCGGAATTTTCCGTAACAAAGTCTGCGATCTGTTCCTGGATCCGCTGAAAATAACGGAATGTCTGGGGCGCACCGACAACAAGGCCCGTCATTCTTACAGGGTGCACCGTCATGCTGGCTGTTGGCGTAATAAACGATTTTTTTGTGCAGACTGCCAGAGGAATGCCGATGGAGTGTCCGCCGCCCAAAACAAGCGAAACCGTGGGTTTTTTCATTCCCGCGATCATCTCAGCAATGGCAAGACCCGCCTCGATATCACCTCCCACTGTATTCAGCAGCAGAAGAAGCCCGTCGATCTCATCACTTTCCTCAATGCCAGCAAGCAAAGGCAAAACATGCTCATACTTTGTTGTTTTTAAAGTTTCCGGCAAGACCTGATGTCCTTCTACCTGTCCAATGATCGTCAGTGTATATATGTTTCCCTTGCTGCTTTTTGTGATATCAGAGCCGAGTTCAACGACCTGTTCTCGCTCCTCTTTCTTTACATCCGGATCCTTTGTTTGCTCCATGATATGACCTCCTTGGTTTTTTCATAGGATAACCAAAAAGACCACGCATAATTCTCTCTTGCTTCCTTTGACAGAATGTCGTATAATAACACCGGTGATGTAATTGGCAGCAAAAACGAACGCAGTCAGGCTTGTGCAGCAGGCAGGGATACCCTGTACAGAAGCTTTTTACGAATTTGATGAAAATGATCTAAACGGCAATCATGCCGCAAAGGCCATTGGCTTTCCTCCCGAGCAGGTTTTTAAGACCCTGGTAGCCAAAGGCGATCATACAGGTATTCATGTATTTTGCATACCGGTTTGTTATGAGCTGGATCTGAAAAAGGCAGCAAGGGCGGTCGGTGATAAACGCATTTCTCTGGTTCCTGTCAAGGATCTGCTCAATCTCACGGGATACATCCGTGGCGGTTGCAGCCCTGTGGGCATGAAGAAGAAGTATCCCACGCATTTTGATGAGACCTGCCAGCTGCACGATGAGATTGCTGTTTCCGCCGGCGCAAGAGGACATCAAATGATCGTTCCACCGGTTGATCTTGCCAGCCTCGTAGGAGCAGATTATCACGATTTAACGATATAACAGAAAGGAATCAAACCCATGACTTTTGAATTTAAGACCAGAGGAACCTGTTCTCAGCATATACTCTTCGATGTGGAAGACGGAAAGGTATACAATGTCCAGTTCATTGGCGGCTGCAACGGCAACCTGAAGGGCATCAGTGCTCTTGTAGAAGGTATGCCTATTGATGATGTGATCGCAAAAGTGGACGGTATCCACTGCGGCATGAAGGCAACATCCTGTCCGGATCAGCTCGCTCAGGCCTTGAAAGAAGCAAAGGCCAAGCTTTGCGGCTAAAACAGCATAGAATCATAACCACCGGCCGTGTTGAAGTTGTAAGATAAAGGTAGACACATGGAAAACCACCATGTTGTCTACCTTTTCTTTATGCTAAAATACAGACGAAGGCTTTCCTCTTACAACAAAGACCTGCCGTGAATAAAACGGCAGGTCTTTTAAGCTTTGGGATGGCATTTTGCATATACGGATTTCAGCTTCTGGTTAATCATGTGTGTATACATCTGTGTAGAGGATATATCGCTGTGGCCCATCAATTCCTGTACAGAAGTCAGATCAGCACCATTTTCAAGCAAATGTACAGCGAAGCTATGACGCAGCGTATGTGGTGTTATCTCTTTTTCAATGTGAGCAGAAGCCTGATAGTGCTTCAGGATCTTCCAGAAGCCCTGACGGCTCATACGGATACCGCTGACATTAACAAACAATGCTTGTTCGTCCATATCTGCAATCATGGAGTTGCGCACATTTTCCATATAAGCAGTCAACGCACGCAGTGCAGCGGGGTATAGCGGAATCGCCCTGGTCTTCTTTGCGCCTGTGCACTTAATAACACCCAGATCAAGGTTAACATCAGCGACATTGAGCTGTATCAGCTCTGTAACACGGATGCCTGTAGCGTACATGACTTCCAGCATGGCCTTATCCCGATATCCTTTGGCGTCAACACAAACAGGCTGAGATAAAAGCAACTCGATCTCTCTGCCGGTAAGAATTTGAGGGGGCTTCTTCTCTCCCCTGTCGATGTGAATGTCAACAATGGGAGTATGCTCCAAAAAACCGGTGGATACTACATAGGAGTAGAAGTTTTTAAGGCTAGCAAGACTTCTGGAGACCGTAGCGCCGGAACGTCCGTCAGATTCCAAATGCGCAAGGTAATCGGCAATATTCAGTTTGGATGCATCTACGATATCAATGCTATTGCTCTCCCGCAGCCACTGAGAGAATTGACGGATGTCTCTCATGTAGGAGGCAACGGTATTGGCAGATGCCTGCTTTACCTTTGTCAGGTAATTTTCATATGCACTGACCAAATCCAACATGAACCTGCGTAACCTTTCTTTAGTAATTAAATAAAGAATCCAGAAGGGGCGAAATCAAACAATAGTCTGTCGCTACAACCGGTAACATCACAATGATATAAACCAATGCATCACGCATCAAAGATCGGGAATGGTTGTAGTTGCGGCATAAGAACCAAAATAAAAGAGTATAGGAGAAGCAATCTGTAAACAGAAGCAATATCTGTGCAACCCAGCCAAACATATTAAAAGCACTGTAAATGCTCAATGAGACGATGCTGTAAGAGAAGGATTTGCAGAAGACAAATAGAAAAAGGAAGGGCTGTGTGAATATAACAGAGAGAATAGCAGCCGCTAATGGAAGATAGGCCACACTCACAAGGCCGATGATCGAAACGCGGCAGCAGGCAGCTGCACGAATCAAAGAAATGTATACATCGCCGAAAAGTATAACTGTAACTGTACCAAGGACTAAACCCAAAACTGAAATTAATGCAAGATTAAGCCTGTGCTGCTTGTGGGGTTCAATCGATAATATGCGTTTTAACACTGCGTGCAATGTTCCTCAGCTCCATTCAATTGTTCAAAATAATGACTGGAGTATATTCGAATAAAAGGAACAAAATAGACGCAAAAAATCCACGCAAAAAAGCGATGCACGAATACTATACTCCAAATTCAACAGAATTTCAAGCTATTTTGGGCAATTTTGCTTTTTTTGTAAATTATGCCGACTTTTATGTAAACATCATTATGTAAACTGTTCTAACCATTACAAGAATTGCATTTATCATTTTTAACTATAATCCAACATGCGGTGGCCGATATTGGAACGACCTACTAAATATTGAAATTGCAGGAAATCCTGCACTCTTTATCTTGTGGGTAAAGATAATTTACCCACAATTTAGCTTTTGTACAACTTAACGGATTCTTGCCTTTCGCTTCATGCGAGCAGCCCCCTTGCCTCTCGTAAGACCCAACAGCCCACAGCCTAAAGCTGCCGCAAGGATCACAAGAGCGGTCACCCCTACCCCTTGGTACATACCCCCAAAAAAGAGCGCTGTACACGACAGCAGCAGTGCATAGTATCCGCCCCCTACAAACAAGCAGACCAGCATACGCTGATGGGCGGTTATGATCATACCCACAAGTGCGCCAACAGCAGTTGAAATAAGCAGTATCAGCACAACCGCGTATCCCATCGCTGATTCCGGCAGTCGTTCTCCTGAAAATAGCACAGCGGCAACACATGCTGAAACGATCGTTGTCAGTGCTGCAATGAGTATACCGACGCAAACACCAATCGGCATTGTACTTTTTTGGTCCGGCTTTTTTAATTTAACAGCCATGTCCACACTCCCCTTTCTTTACAACCTATTCATAGCTGCTAAAAAAAGAACCGGGGCAAGCAAATGCCTGCTCCGGTTCTATAGAATATTTACTTACTCATCTGCGCAACCATTGCATCCAGAAGTGCGCTTGCGGCCTTCCTTGTAGATGCAACCGCGGTGTAATAGAATTTCACCTTCGGTTCTGTGCCGGAAGGACGGGCGATCACACTACCATTTGCACCCAGCAGAAATTCCAGCACATTAGATTTTGGCAGATCAATTACACTCTCCTGACCTGTCAGCAGATCCTTGGCTACGCCTGAGCGGTAATCACGGACACCCGTTACTTTTACTCCACCTATCATCTCAGGTACTGCTTGGCGCAGATTAGCCATCATATTAGCTGCTTTTTCCATTGCATCGGCGCCGGTGAGTTCAATACTTTGCACATGAGCCAGGTAATGGCCATACGCATCATAGAGCGCATCCATGGCGTCGAGAATATTCTTGCCTTCCTTCTTTAAGGAGGCCGCTAACTCACACACCAGCATGGACGCAACAACAGCATCCTTGTCTCTGGCGTATGTTCCTTTTAGGTAGCCACAACTTTCCTCGAAGCCAAATACAAATTTGTGCTCCTGACCATATTGCTCCAACTCCAGGATCTCACCGCCGATATACTTAAATCCTGTAAGAACGCTCTTCATCGTTACGCCATAATGCTCCGCAATGCGATCAGCCAAAGGAGAGGAGACAATGCTACGCACAGCTATAGCGCCTTCAGGAATATCTCCCCGTGCCGAGCGTGCCTTCAGGATATAATCCAACAGCAAGCAGCCAAGTTCATTGCCGGAGAGCTTCCGATATCCGGCACCGTCAGGAACAGCGATAGCAACACGATCGCAATCCGGATCTGTACCCAGTATCACATCACAGGGCGCCTCCTTTGCTACGCGGTAGCTCTCATTCAGCGCTGCGTCTGTTTCGGGATTGGGGTATTCACAGGTCTTAAAGTCACCGTCGGGCTTTTCCTGACACGCAACCACTGCAATATTCACGCCAAGTCTCCCCAGAACCTCGCGAACAGGCTCATTTCCGGTACCGCACAGAGGAGTATATACGATATTCAGCCCGGCGCTTCGCAGCATTTCAGGATCTACAGCTTCTGCCAGAACAGTCTGATAATACTTCTCCCACAAATCCTGACCAATGTAGGAGATCAGTCCTTCTTCCATAAAGGTCTTAAAATCCTTTACCTCCGGAACGAAGTATGGAATCGTGCTGATTTTTTCAGTAACAATGGCGGCAGGTTCATCGGTCATCTGGCAGCCGTCAGGCCCATAACACTTCACACCGTTATACGCACCGGCATTATGGCTTGCGGAGATTACAATACCGCAGCCACAGCCAAGCTCGCGAACAGCAAAAGACAGCATGGGCGTAGGGGCAAGGCGGTCATAAAGCCAGGTGTGGATACCTGCCTCGGCAAATGCTACCGCGCAGACCTCGGCAAAAAGCTGAGAATTATGCCGGGAATCATAACCGATGGCCGCGATTTGGGGAAGATCTGTAGAGCTGAGCCAAGCAGCCATACCCTGCGCCGCCCTGCGTACCGTATAGCGGTTCAAGCGATTGCTGCCGGCACCCATTATGCCTCGCATACCGGCGGTACCAAATTGAAGATCAACGCCAAAACGTCCTTTCAATTCTTCTTCATTATTCTTTATAGCACCAAGCTCCAACTGTACATCCTCCGGAAGCCCCGCACCACACCAATAATCATAACATTCCCTATAATTCATAAACAACCTCCTGCGTTAATATTTTAAAGGAACAGCTCAATAATATTTCGAGCTGTTCCTCATAACTACACATTATATTTCTGTATCGATATTGGAAAGACCGGATTTCTTTTCCTGTGCTTCCGACAGAGCCTTAAACTTTACGCGAGTATCGCGCACTTCACCCAGGGATTGGGCAATTGCTTCTTCCGTGCGGCGCAATGCGTCATCCATATACTCATTGCTGACCTTGCGAAGCTCAGCAATACGCAGCTGCGTTTGCAGGACCATTTCCTGACACTGACGCTTTGCTTCCTGATATACGGCCTCCTGAGAAACCAACTGATTAGCCTTGTCCTGTGCCTGCCGGATAATCGACTCAGCCTCACGGCGGGCCTGACCGATCAGTTCATTCCGGGATTCAACGATTGTACGGGACTGTTTCAGTTCCGCAGGCAATTGCGCAATGATCTCATCAAGCATATCCAGAACCTTGTCACGCTCAAGAATACACTTGTCTGCGCCCAAAGGTAAGGATTTTGCGTCCTGAATCGTATCGTATAAAACGGTGATGATATCTTCGATATGTTGTTCGCTCATGTTCTGTTTCCTCCTTGGCGAATAGTTGATATACGTTTTTTAAAGTCCGGAATGATCTGCTCAGGCAAGAAATCGGACAAATCCACATCGTAGCAGCCAAGCTCCTTGACCGTACTGGAGCTAAGGTACATATATTGATGCTCGGCGGTAAGAAACATGGTGTCAAGCGCTGGGTTTATCTTATGGTTGATCAAAGCCATCTGAAACTCGTTTTCAAAATCCGAGCCCGCTCGTAATCCTTTTATGATTACACAGCTGCCATTCCTCTTCGCGTACTCGGCAAGCAGTTCTGTAGAAGCGTCAACCTCCACATTGGGTATATCCTGCGTGACACGGCGAATCATTTCCACGCGCTCGTCCTGATCGAACATGGGCTGCTTTCCCGAATTGACCATAACGCATACAATCAAACGGTCAAAAATCGTAGCGGCACGTTGGATAATATTGAGGTGACCACTGGTGATCGGATCAAAGCTGCCGGGATAAATGGCAATTTTCATAGGGTGCCTCATTTCTGGTTAATCTTTGCGGTAGATCGCCAGCAGCGTCTTGCCATACTTGTAATCCCGAGAGCGTGTATAGCCTGGGATGTCCAATGCCAGTTCTTTGCCAAATGGGCGTTCTGCAACTATTATACCACCAGATTGCAAAATGTCAATTTCCGTTATCATTTTTATGCTGTTTTCCAGAAAAACTTCTGCATAAGGAGGGTCAATCAAGATAATTTCAAAGGTTTCCGTGCAGCGTTGGAGGAACTCCAAATAATCAGAGCGCACTACCCTGCCCTCTTTATCGAATCCGGTTTTGCGCAGATTCTCACGAATCAGTCTGCAGGCATCCTCTCTGGAATCCACAAACACCGCCTGTTTTGCACCACGGCTCAGGGCTTCAATACCTAACTGCCCAGTACCGCCAAACAAATCCAGCACCTTCGCACCGGGAATATCAAACTGAATGATGCTGAACATTGCCTCTTTCACACGGTCAGCCGTTGGGCGTGTCAGCATGCCCTCAGGCGCCTTTAATACAACACCACGGGCTTTCCCTGTTATTACTCTCATTGTATATCACCTGTTCGTATTTTCAGCGTGGAAATGCCGATAAACAGCCTGTGCGGCATCCGCAGGGAGCAGTCGCTCCAGCTCATTCAGTGTGGCATTTGCAATGGCGGACAAAGACTTAAACTTCTTTAGAAGCAGCTCCTTGCGCTTTGTTCCAATACCGGGAATTTGATCCAGCTGGGAATAGCTAAGTCGCTTGCTGCGCAGCTGCCTATGGTAGGTAACGGCAAAGCGGTGTGTCTCCTCCTGAATGGTTCCAATCAAAGCAAACACAGCCTGTTGACTGTCGATCCCGATCTCCCTGCCATCAGAAGTCACCAGAGCCCTTGTGCGGTGACGATTATCCTTTACCATACCGAACACCGGAACTGTAATATCAAAGGTGTTCAGCGCCTTCACAGCCGCCTGAGTATGGGCAATACCACCGTCTATCAAAAGCAGATCAGGCAGTTCGTCAAAGCCCTTATCTCCTTTTTGATAATGGGCAAATCTGCGCATAACAGCCTGCTCCATGGATGCGTAATCATCCTGGTCAGACAGGCCTTCGATTCGAAATTGCTTATACTCACTCTTTTTGGGTTTTCCCGACGCAAAAACAACCATGCTCGCAACGATATCCGTTCCGGCAATATTGGAAACATCGAAGGCTTCTATACGACGCGGCGGCTCCAGATCCAACATCTTTCCCAAAAGCGTCAGCGTACCGGCTGCTTTTTCCTCTTTTGTAGTAATGCGCTCTGCTTCTTCATAGGCATTCTTTACCGCAAGCTCCACAAGGCGTACATTATCGCCTCTTTGTGGCACACGAAGACTCGGCTTCCGGCCATATCGCTGTTCCAAAAGGTGTGCAAATAACTCGCTGTCCTCAACCGCAAAGGGCAGCAGAATGATCTTCGGCGCAATGCCGCGTGTTAAATAATACTGCTTCATAAGGCTGGATACCGCAGTTTCCGGGTCATCAGGCAAAGGAAATACCTCGTAATCCTTATCCAGCAGATTACCACCGCTAAAATGGAGAACCGAGAAACAAGCCTTTGCCTCTGTTTGTGCATAACCGATTACATCAGTGTCTGCCAGAGCACCGGCTGTAACCAACTGCTTCTGACCGAGCGCTTCGACTGCTGACAGGCGGTCTCGAAGACTGGCTGCAAGTTCAAATTCCATACCATCGGCCGCGGCAAGCATCTGCTGTTTGATCTGCTCCGCTACCTGCTTGTAGTTTCCGCTTAAGAGCTGACGCGCTTGTTCTATACGCTCCCTGTACCCGTCTTTACTCGAACCGGACTGACACCATCCGGAACATTGGTTCATGTGATAATTCAGACACGGCCTACCCTTACCCACATCCCGCGGAAAGTGTTTTTTACACCGCGGCAGCTTGAGAGTAAGAAATATAGCCTCTAAAATGCTCTGTGTTATGCCACGGCTGCCATAAGGTCCATAGTAGCAGGCGCCATCATCGCTGGGCTTACTGACCATTGTAAGCACCGGATAGTCTTCCTTCATGTTCAGACGCAGGTACGGATAACCCTTATCATCCTTCAGCAGGATATTATACTTAGGAAGATACCGCTTGATCAGGGAACACTCCAGAACAAGCGCCTCAAATTCCGATGCGGCAACAATCACATCAAAGTGATGGATCCTGGAGACCATCAGGCGAGTCTTGGGGGAATGAGATGCTGTATCCTGAAAATACTGGCTGACACGGTTCTTTAGTTTCTTTGCTTTGCCTACATAGATTACCCGATCGGCCTGATCGCGCATGATATACACGCCGGGGGCATACGGTAGGCTCAGTGCTTTTTCCTTTAATTCAGCAAAGGTCATAGTTTACTCCAAAAGGAACCGCCTCAGTGCAGGTACAGACTGAGGCGGCAGGGTATTACTTATCAAAAAATATCTCTCTGCAGAAGCGCTTCCAAAGCAGCAACTGCTTCCTCAGCGTCTGTACCGGAGGCGATCAGATTGACGGTGGTTCCGGTGACGATCCCCAGCGACATAATGCCCAGCAGGCTCTTTGCGTTCATCTTACGGTTACCGGACTCAAGCCAGACACTGCAATCAAACTCATTGGCCCTCTGTACAAAGTATGTAGCCTGCTTGTTATGCAGTCCGGATTCACAGCGAACCGTAACTTCCTTGTTGAACATATCAATTAACACTCCTTAATGGTTGAACGAAAGAAACCTGAAATCAGCGTACCTCTGTATATGATAACAAATTTATTGAAAATGTCAACTGATTTTAAGCACTTTCCACAAAAAACCATACACAGCAGAGCTTTATGAAAATTCTGCGATCGTCACGCCGTCCTCGCCTTCTCCGTAAACGCCGAGACGGAAGCTTTTAATGAATTTGTTTTTACGCAGAGACTGCTGTACTGCTGCACGAAGGGTTCCTGTTCCCTTTCCATGTATGATTCGAACTGATTTCAAATTAGAGCGCATCGCCTCATCCAGATATCGCTCCAGCACACAAACAGCCTCCACACTATCCATTCCTCGCAGATCTATCTCCGAAGCCATGGGAGAAAGCTTCATTTCTCTGCCCGAGTGAGCCGGGCGCCCACCCTTGCCGCTATACGGATTCTCATTTTCAAGTAAATAAATCTCGTCCGGTTTTGCGGTAAGCTTCAGAATGCCCGCCTGCAACTGGTAGGTGCCATCCTTGTTGATTGCGATCACACTGGCCTTCGTTCCAAGCTTCAAAAGCTCCACAGTATCACCAACCAAAACATCTCTTGCAGGCGCAGGGCGAATCTTTGTCGGTTGCTCAGCACGCAGTTTGTTTTGCGCCTCATTCAAGGTTTTTCGCAATTCGGCCTGACATTGATTGATCCCTTGGATATCAGCAGCTTCAGTCAGTTGCTTGCGAAGCGCTTTCAGTTCATCGGCCGCGGCATTTGCGGTCATTCGGGCGTCCTCAATGATCCTCTGCGCTTCCTGTCTGGCCTGCTCCATAGCCTTATCCCGCTCTTTTTGAAGCTGGATACTGTAAGCCTCACTCTGATTCTTGATCTTTTCTGTCTCCCTGCGAAGCCGTTCAGCCTCAGCCCTCGCAGATTCCATTTGCTGGCGCTGCTGCTCGAGCTGGGCCAAAACATCCTCAAAGTCTCTGTCATTCTTACCGACCAGATCGGATGCTTCCTTCAGGATCACTTCCGAAAGACCCAACCGACGGGAGATCGCAAAAGCATTGGATTTTCCCGGAATACCGATCAGCAAGCGGTATGTGGGCTGTAAGGTCTCTACATCAAATTCGCAGGACGCATTGATGACCTTCTCGGAACGCATGGCGTAGAGCTTAAGCTCCGCATAATGTGTAGTTGCAACTACCCTACTGCCCATTTTACGGCAAAATTCAATCAAGGCAATTGCCAATGCCGCACCTTCGGCCGGATCTGTACCGGCACCGAGCTCGTCAAAGAGAACCAGTGTGCGGTCATCACATTCCGCTACCACATCCACTATGGTACGCATATGACTGGAGAAGGTAGACAAGCTTTGAGCGATAGACTGCTCATCACCAATATCCGCCAGAATTGCCTGAAAGGTAGACAGACAACTGCCATCACCGGCAGGGATATGCAGACCGCATTCCGCCATCAATGTCAAAAGACCAATCGTCTTCAATGTGACCGTTTTGCCGCCGGTATTAGGACCGGTTATGATCATTGTATCAAAATCAGTACCCAAACGCAGCGAGATCGGAACAACCTTACCGGGATCGATCAAGGGGTGTCTGGCATTGCGAAGCTCCACTCTTCCCTGCTCGTTCATAATCGGCGGCCATGCACGCATACGGTAGGCCAGCCGTGCCTTTGCGAAAATCACATCCAGGCGTACGAGCATACGGTAACTTTGCTCAATATCATCCCTGTGCGCAGCGGTCGCAGCGGACAGCTCCGCCAAAATCCGCTCGATCTCCTTTTTCTCATTGAGTTCCAGCTCACGCAGAGCGTTGTTGGCGTTAACGGCAGACATAGGTTCAATAAAATATGTGGAGCCGGTAGCCGATACATCGTGCACCAATCCCGGAACATCGTTTTTGTACTCACTTTTTACCGGCACTACATAGCGTCCCTGACGGATCGTTATGATGGGATCCCGTAGGTACTTGGAATAAGCAGGAGACGAGATGACCTTTTGCAGGCTGTCCCGAATTTTTGCGCTTTGTACACGCATATGGCGGCGGATATCTGCCAATTCAGGGCTTGCGGTATCCGCAATTTCCTCCTCCGAAAGGATTGCTCCAGTAATACGATCCTCCAAATACTTATTCGGTGTCAGTGCGTGGAACAACGGGTCAAGGACTGTTTTGGCATCATCCTCGGACAGGTAGCTTCTGACTGTTCTTGCACAGCGCAGAACGCCGGCAACTGCCAGCAGCTCTCTGGGCTGCAAACTGCCACCACGGTCCGCGCGTTCCAGTGACGCGGTAACATCCTGCACACCCGCAAAGCTTGGATTACCCTTTTGGGTACACAATTGGGAAGCCGCAGTGGTTTCGTCGAGCAATTCTTTGACAGTTTCCAGGTCACTGACCGGGCGCAGCGCCCTGCAGGCCGCTTTGCCATCTGAGCTTCCGGCACATTCTGTCAGCAGTGACAGAACCTGGTCCAGCTCCAGTTTCTGTAATGATTTTTCGTATAATTCAGACATGGGTGCACTCCTAAATGTACAATCCTATTCGATCAATAAAGATTTATAGAAATCCCGGGTTGAAAAGCCACGTTCCAGCTGCCTGGTCAAGTAAGTTTCGGTGAGCTGGGCCAGTCTGTCCATTGCCTCGCTTCCGGTTTGAAAACAAAGCAGCCGCTTAGGGTCACAAGAAACGATATAACGCATCGCATCCAGCATACCGGGTGACAGCGGCATTCGCAGCCCATCGGACTCGGAGCTTCGGCAGTAACGGCATTCCAGTCTGCCGGCTGAAATGTCAAAGCGGTCCGCAGCCGTATTGCCGCATACATGGCAGGCAGACAGATCCGGTGTATAACCGGCAATGCACGCACAGCGCAGTTCATAAGCGGCCTTCACCTGCCATTCGCTCACGGAAAGCCGAGAAA
>JAGBSG010000099.1 GCA_017632035.1 Oscillospiraceae bacterium
CTTGTCCAGAACGCCCAGGTTGGCCTCGGTGTCACGGGGGGTGGGAGTGCCGAACAGAATGTCGGTGAACTCGGTGCCCATCATGGAGCCGCCCCAGCCGTCGGACAGGCCGGCACGCAGGGACTGACGGATCAGAGCCTCAGCCAGGGAAGAACAACCCATATGGGTCATGTGCATGGACTGAGAAACCTCACGGTCAATGGCTCGGGGGGTGATATCAGCAGCTTCCCACAGCTCCTGTGTGTGCTTGGGTGCGCGTTCTACAAAACGCTGGGTGCCGAAGGGCTTGCCGTACTCCAGCAGGCCGATCTCAGCCATCTCGTGGGCCAGATCGTAAATGTCCTTGCCCTCGGTCTCTACGCCCCACTCCTTAGCGATGCGGATCAGCTTCTCAGGGTCCTTGACCTGATAGTTGCCGCCTTCGCGGGTCTGGTGCAGGGTGTGCATGATCTCACGGCCATGATCGGAGTGCGTAGCAGCACCGCCGGCGGTGAAGATCAGATAGTTACGTGCAACGATACCGTGCACGTCGCAGCCACAGATACCTCTGGGGCTCTTGGGGGTGATGCGGCAGGGACCCATGGAGCAGATACGGCAGCAGGTACCGGCTTCGCCGAATCCACAATGGGGAGTCTGGTCTTTGACTCTCTTCTGCCAGGTGTCAGCGCCGACCTTGTTTGCTGTTTCCAGCAGAGCATTGGTGGCAGCTTCCATCTCTTCGACAGTTGTGGTAAATGCCCAATCCTTCAAAGTGTTTTCCTCCTAATATATAATTCTCAACCGGCGCACGATGGGCGCACCGGTGCTAGTGTATCAACATTATTCTACTCGCATAATGACAGAAAGTCAATGCTTGATTTCCTCATAATTCCACTTTATTTTTTATCCCCCGAGGGGGGTTGGATAAAATGGGAAAGCGGCGATGGAAGTAGCGGGATTGACAAGCTTTTTTTCCTGGAGTATAATGACACCATTGTTTCCGGTTCGTGAAGATCGGACAAAGGCTTGCCCCTCCCAGAGGCTGGGCAGGGCGGGCCGGCACTGAAGGTGACTGAGCGTCTTCAGCGGCAAACAGACCCCTCGCCGCCGCCATAAGCGCTTTGAGCCGCCTAGGGTCAGCTGAAAAATGCTGGCGTCTCTTTCTTTGCATGAGCTGATACTTATGGAAAGAGAGTGAAACAACAAAATGGCAAAATTCCTGGCATTCCTCAAACGCAAAGACATTATCTTCTCCGCCAAGCGCTACGGCATCGATGCTCTGGGCGCTATGGCACAGGGTCTGTTCTGCACACTGCTGGTGGGCACGATCCTGAACACCATCGGTCAGCAGTTCCACATCGACTTCCTCAACGCCGTGATTGTCACCCTGGGCAAGGGCGAGGGTGCGGTTACATACACCATCGGCGGATTGGCTTCCGCTATGGTGGGACCCGGCATTGCGGTGGCTATCGGCTACGGCCTTCACTGTCCGCCGCTGGTGCTGTTCTCTTTGATCCCTGTGGGCTTTGCTGCTAACGCCATGGGCGGCGCAGGCGGCCCGCTGGCTGTGTACGTGGTGGCGATCGTGGCCTCCGAGTGCGGCAAGCTGGTATCCAAAGAGACCAAGGTGGACATTCTGGTGACGCCCATCGTTACGATCCTGGTGGGTATCGGCATCTCGGCTTTGGTGGCGGCGCCTATTGGTGCGGCGGCCTCTGCTGTGGGTGATTTTGTAAAGTGGGCCACGGTGCTGCAGCCCTTCTGGATGGGCATTCTGGTATCTGTGGTCATCGGCATTACGCTGACACTGCCCATTTCCTCTGCGGCCATCTGTGCAGCCCTGGGCCTGACCGGGCTTGCCGGCGGCGCTGCCGTGGCAGGCTGCTGCGCCCAGATGGTGGGCTTCGCCGTTATGAGTTTCCGGGAAAACCGCTGGGGCGGTCTGGTTGCTCAGGGTGTTGGCACCAGTATGCTGCAAATGCCCAATATCGTCAAGAACCCCCGGATCTGGATCCCCCCCACGCTGGCTTCTGCCATTACCGGCCCCATCGCCACCTGCCTGTTCCGGCTGGAAATGAACGGCGCGGCGGTGTCCTCCGGTATGGGCACCTGCGGCTTTGTGGGCCAGATCGGTGTGTACACCGGCTGGGTGGGTGATGTGGCCTCCGGCGCTAAGGCGGCGATCACTGCCATGGACTGGGTGGGCATGGCCCTGATCTGCTTTGTCCTGCCGGCGGTGCTTACATGGCTCATCAGCCTGCCACTGCGTAAATGGGGCTGGATCAAAGAAAACGACCTGAAGCTGGAGCTGTAATCAAAAACCAAGGTCTGCTGTGATCTCCACAGCAGACCTGTTTTGTACATAAATGATTCTGTTATCACTGTGGGGCGGGGGCTTGCTCCCGCCGTTTGGTACGACAGGAGGGTCAAAAATCGGGGATGAAGGCAGTATCGGCAGCGGCGGCCTCCTGGGTAAAGCCTTCCAAGTCGTTGAGGTACATCCAGCTGAGCACGGCCTGGTATTCCTCTTCGGTGACAGCCCGGTCCATGGGCGCAGCCAGTCCGCCCATGGGTGTATACTGGCGCATCAGGCTCACCAGCACCTGCCCCGGGGCAAAGGTCTCACCGATCCAGTCCAGCACCTTCAGGGAATTTTCCACATGTCCCGGGAGGATCAGGTGGCGGATGATCACACCGCGCACAAGCCTTTCGCCTCTCCATTGGGGTGCGCCCACCTGCCGCACCATGGCCACAATGGCAGCGGCGGCGGTCTCAAAATAATCCGGCGCGCCGGAAAGGGCGGCGGCCAAGGCGTTATTGGCGTATTTCATGTCCGGCAGATAAATATCCACAAGGCCGTTTAAAGCCTCGATGGTCCGGGCGCGTTCATAGCCGCCGCAGTTGTATACCACTGGCACAGGCAGCTTTGGTGTCAGGGCTGGCAATATGGTGGGCAGGAAATGGGTTGGGGTCACCAGGTCGATATTCTCTGCCCCTTGGGCAATGAGCTCCTCCATGATGCGCCGCAGGCCGGCGCTGTCCACAGCTTTTCCGGCAGCACTGCCGCTGATGGCGGCGTTCTGGCAGTATTTGCAGCCCAAGGTGCAGCCGCCGAAGAAGATGGCGCCGCTGCCGCCGCTGCCTGCCAATGCAGGCTCTTCCCATTTGTGGAGCATGGTCTTTGCCACCAGCGCCGTATCCGGACAGCCGCAGAAGCCCCGCTCCCCGGCAGTCCTGTCAATGCCGCACTGTCGCGGACACAGAGTGCAGTTTACATAACGCATGAAATCACCAGCTTTCTGCCCTCACTTTATCACAGGAGAGCGGTTCTTGCAACAACCTGCTTTACGGTTGGGGTCAAATGTGGTATCATATAGAAAATTTCTTTTGGAGGGAAGCCCATGCTGGAAAAGGGGAAAATCTACGAAGCAGTGGTGACGGATTATACCGCCGAGGGCCAGGGCGTCGCAAAGGTAGAGGGCTGCGCTGTTTTCCTTCCCAATGCGGTGGCCGGAGAGCGTGTGCTTCTGCGCATAGAAAAGGTGGGCAAGACCTGGGCTGCCGGCAAGATCACGGAGATTCTGGAGCGCTCGCCCCACCGGATCAACCGGGAGTGCCCGGTGGCAAAGCTTTGCGGCGGCTGCGATTTCTGGCATATGGATTACGAAGAGGAATGCCGCCTGAAAGCCGGGCGGGTGCGGCAGGCCCTGAACCGCATAGGCGGCGAAGCCTTGGAGACGCTGCCCATCCTTTCCGCTCCCACCTGCCATGGCTACCGCAACAAGGCCCAGTACCCGGTGGCCAGCAAAAAGGGCAGAGCCTACGCAGGCTTTTTCAGGGCAGGTACCCATACTATGGTGGAGAACGACCGCTGCCTGATCCTGCCTGAGGAGGCAGACCGGGTCAAGGAGATCGTGATAGATTATGTAAACCAATATCACATCCCGGCCTACGATGAAACGGCGCATAAGGGCCTGCTGCGGCATATCTATGTCCGCCGTGGCGCTGTGTCCGGTCAGGTGCTGGTGTGTCTGGCGGTCAACGGCAGAAGGCTGCTCCATGGGGAGGAGCTCATCGAAAGGCTGAAGGCTGTGCCCGGCTTTACCAGCTTGGTGCTCAGTGTCAACACCCGGCAGGGCAATACCGTCCTTGGTGACGAGTTCATTACCCTCTACGGCCCGGGCTATATCGAGGATACCCTGTGCGGCCTGAACTTCCGGCTGTCCGCCCGGTCCTTTTATCAGGTGAACCACCATCAGGCCCAGCGGCTGTATGAGGCGGCTATCGCCCAGGCGGGCATTACCAAAGACGATACGGTGCTGGACCTGTACTGCGGCGTGGGCACCATCACGCTGATCATGGCCAAGGCCGCCGGCAAGGTCATCGGTGTGGAGGTGATCCCCCAGGCGGTGGAGGACGCAAGGGACAACGCCAAGCGCAACGGAATTGAGAACGCGGAATTCTTCTGCGGCGATGCCGGCGAAGCAGCGCTGGAGCTGGGAGCCAAGGGCGTAAAGGCCGATGTGGTGGTGGTAGACCCGCCCAGAAAGGGCCTGAACGCCGATGCCATCGAGGCCCTGGCCCGGTTTGCGCCCAGGCGTATCGTCTATGTTTCCTGTGACCCGGCCACCCTGGCCCGGGATGTGGCCTTGCTGAAAGACCGGGGCTACCGCTTGCAAAACGCTATGGCGGCTGACCTGTTCCCCAGATGTGCCCATGTTGAAAGTCTTGTCTGTTTAAGTCGCTAGAAAGTAGAGGAAGAACTATGATTTTCTTAATTATAAACGGGATGCTTGTTGTCAGTGCCTATGCTTCATTGGTTGCAAAGACCAACCGGTGTAAGTGCTTTTGCGGAATTCTAACTGCCGTTCTTTCTGTCGTTTCCCTTTTGCTATTTCTTTACTTGCAGGAAAGCAGTGGTGGGCCAGATTATGGCCAAATAATTTTTCAAAGGGTATTACCCCTTGGCGGTTATTCCTTGATGTTCCTGCTTGGATTGGCTATTTATCTAAGGAACAAAAAACCAAAGGAAACTACCGAGTCTTAATAGAAGCAGCTTGACATCAAAATTTAAGAAAACAGCGGCGGGGGTTGATCTCTTTTCGCTCCAGCAAGAGGCCCTAAACAAAAGACCATAGCACCGATCAAACAGGTTTTATGGTTTTTTGTTTAGGGCCTTTTGTTATAACCCATGGGAAGAGTTCGTATCAAAACCTCAGTCATTGAAAAAAAGCAGGGAATACCATGTAATGATATTCTCGCCATAGTTGAATTCCAGGCCGTTTTCTTCCAGGGTGGGGATGATATTGATGCCGTGGCTTTCCACACAGGGGTGCATCTTGCCGGGCAGCCGGCAGGGCAGGCCGTCCAGATAGGCGCAGCGGTCACACAGGGCGCAGGCCTCTGTGGAAAGAATGTAGGGCTGCGCGCCCAATTGACGCATAATATCCCGAACCTGATTGGTGATTTTTTCGTGACCGTCCCGGGTGGCCAGGGTGGCTTCAATATTGGTGATGTCCTCGCACTCTACCACAGTGCCGATCAGCAGGCAGTTTACATAACTCCGGCATTTCTGTTTGCATTCTGCCACAGGGCCTACGCCGGGCGGGCAGGCCCAGGTCTTGCCGTACATGGGGCATTCGTGCTGGCATATGTAGCGGATACGGTCTGAAAATTCCACGCTTTTGGGGTCGATAAAAAAGTAAACATACAGGGGCAGCTGGGAAAGCTGCTCTTCCAGTTTGGCGATATCCATTATAAAAGCTCCTTCAGTATGGCTTCGCAGCCCTCTGTGATGTCATCCCAGGTCTGAGTGAAGTCCCCGGTGTACCAAGGGTCAGCCACATCCCGGTTTAGCAGCGGGCGGATCTTGCCCGTATCCTCCGGGAACATCCGCTGTAAGTACCGGGCGTTGCTGCGGTCCATGTAGTAGATGTGGTCAAAGTGGTCGTAATCCCGCTGGGTGATCTGCCGGGCCCGGTGACCGTCGCAGGCGATGCCGTGGCGGGCAAGCTCCCGTCGGGCAGGGGGATACACCGGATTGCCCAGCTCCTCCCGGCTGACCGCTACAGAGTCGATCTCAAACAGATGGGAAAGCCCCCGCCGGCTCACCATATCCTGCAGCACGAACTTTCCCATCGGGCTGCGACAAATATTGCCGTGACAGCAAAAAAGCACCTTTATCATACAAAAGACCTCGCTTTCGTGGCAGTCATTTCGCTTAGCATGTCATCCTGAGCGGACCCTGAGCGTAGTCGAAGGGGGGGAGTCGAAGGATCTTTGTGCCGAGTTGCATCGGGATGCCAATGCATTGCATAGATTCTTCGTCGGCTGAGCCTCCTCAGAATGGCAGGGGGTTCTTAATAAAATGACACCGCGCTTTCGTGGGGATATTGTAGCACAGAGCAGCGCGGATTGCAACAAAGGCTTCTCCCTGGGGAGAAGCTGTCAGCAAAGCTGACTGATGTGGGGTAAATCTAATTGTAGCAACACCGCATCCGTCAGGGCTATCGCCGTGCCACATTCTCCTCCAGGAGAAGGCTTTGTCCCACCCCGTCGGCAAGAGTTACGCCATTAACATAGAAGCCGAAAAAACGGCTTTTGAGCAGCGGAACAAATACCCGACGATATGAGCATAAAAATTCCGCTACCTCCATTGTAGCTGCTTTTGCAGATAAGGGTGGGTAGCGGTAATTTATGATGGATGCAGAATTTCTTGATTTCTCTCTGCTATTAAGTTATAATTTTAGTAGATGATTTCAAAGAAGGTTTCCCTATGTCTGACTGGCGATTGAATGGGCAAGAAGAATATCTGTCCAACAAAACCTTATATAAGATTACATTCCCAGCATTCTGGGAAACTGCCTACAAAGATAAAAACGCCTTTTTCCAAAAAATCGAACGATATGCCAAAAAACATGTTGAAGCAACAAACCGTGGGCATGAAGTTCTTGAAGGTGAGAAAATTCAGAACTTTTGGCATGAACATTGCGAGATCCTTATTATGTAATAAAATTATTATAGCATATCTGCCGGGAAATTTCTACGCCGCTGGATAGATTTTGTTGTTGCCCAGACGGAAAAATTGGGGTATAATTTATGCAGTTTTTTAGAAAGAGAGATGTTATTTATGAAGAAACTCCGCTGGATCACAGAAACGGCTGTTTTGCTGGCAGTGCTTGTGACCCTGCAGGCTTTGACCAAGGGCTTTGGTCAGTTTGTGACCGGCTCCTGCGTCAATGCGGTGCTGGCTGTTGCCGTTTTGGTGGGAGGCTTCGGCAGCGGCGTGACTGTGGCGCTGATCTCTCCGGTGCTGGCTTTCCTGTTGGGCATTGCGCCCCAGGTCCTCACTGTGCCGGCCATCATGGCAGGCAATACGGTCTATGTGGTGCTGCTGCATCTGCTGGCTGACCGGCAGGGAAAGAACCTGCTGCGGCAGCTGGCAGCCTGGATCACTGCGGCGGTGGCGAAATTTGCTGCTTTGTATGCCATAGTGGTGTGGCTGATCTGCGGCCTGCTGGCCCAACCCCTGCTGCGTGAGGGTATCTTGAAGCCCCCTATGCTGAAGGTCCTGCCTGCTACCTTCAGCTGGCCTCAGCTGGTCACAGCCCTGATCGGTGGCGGCGTGGCATTGCTGATCGTGCCGGTCCTGCGCAAGGCATTGCGTAAATAAGAAATGAACACCTCCTGTTTTCGCCGAACAGGAGGCGTTATTTTGTTTCCAAAACTTGAATATTTTTCTTGCCCCTGGCAAACAATACCTCAGGAAACAAATAAGGAGGTTATATTATGTTCCGTAAGCGTTTTGTTTGCCTGCTGGCGGTGCTGGCCTGTCTTTTGAGCATCAGCAGCGCTGCCACGGCCCTGGAGGTAGACTGCGATGCAACCTATTGCTTTAAATCCGAAGATTTTGGGGGAGAAGAGCCTCTGGTGGGGATCTGCATCACCGAGCTGCCTGCGGCCAATACCGGCACTGTGATGCTGGGTGCCAGAGTGCTGCGGCCCGGGGATATTCTGACAGCTGAGCAGTTGGCCCAGATGACCTTTGCCCCCGTGCGTACCGAAGTGGATGTGGATGCGGTGGTGACCTATCTTCCCATCTACGAGAACCGGGTGGCCAAGTCCACCACCATGACCATTGCGGTCCGGGGCAAGGAGGACAAGGCACCTGTTGCCGAGGATTTCGCTGTGGAGACCTACAAAAATCTGCCCAACGAGGGTGTGCTGAAGGTCACTGACCCTGAGGGCCAGAAGCTGCGCTATACTGTAACCAGACAGCCCCGCCGGGGCGAGGTGGTCCTGCGCGACGACGGCAGCTTCCTCTATACGCCCAAGAAAAATAAGGTTGGCGTGGATTCCTTCACCTATACGGCTACTGACCCTGCCGGCAATGTATCCCGGGAGGCAACAGTGACCGTCCAGATCCTGAAGCCTTCGGATTCTGCGCAATATACCGATACTGTGGGTCTGGACTGCCGCTTTGAAGCAGAGTGGCTGCGCAATACCGGCCTGTTTGTAGGCGAAAAGGTAGGCGGGCAGGAGTGCTTCTATCCCGAAAAGACTGTAAGTAAGGGCGAATTCCTGGCCATGGTCCTGAAGGCCTTGGATGTACCTGTGGAGAATCAAGCGGTCTATACCGGCATGGCAAAGGATGCGCCCAACTGGCTCAAGCCCTATCTGGCGGCGGCGGTGCGCTCCGGTCTGCTGGCGGGCTGGCCTGCTGAAAGTGAGACCTTCGCGGCAGACGCGCCCATTACCGGCAGCGAGGCTGCGGTGATCCTGCACAACGCGCTGGATCTGTCCGGCACAGCGGATGTGATCCGTACAGATTCTGAGCAGGTCCCCACCTGGGCAGATACGGCGGTGGCGGTTATGAATGAGAACGGCTTCCCCTTCACAGCAGATGCTGCCATGAACCGCGGACAGGTGGCCCAGGTCCTGTATCAGGTCAGCCTGATTGCGGACGATGCTCCCGGCATGGCGGTATTCCGTCTGCAGCAGTAAAATAGACCAGGCAGCTATCATTGCGAGGGAGTGCAGCCACTGTGGGGATCTGCAGCCAAGGAAACGGATCGCCACGCCTGCTTGCGCAGGCTCGCAATGACATATGCATAAAATACAGATGGGGCTGTCTCACTAAGGGCAATTTGCACAAAAAAAGCGAAAAAGAAAGACTGTCATTCCGAGTGGAGCGCAGCGGAATCGAGGAATCTCCGTACTATATGACTGCTAAGCAGTTAAATAGTGCCAAGATCCTTCGACTCGCTACACTCGCTCAGGATGACAGCTTTTTTTGTAGCTTTATCTTCCTTAGGCTATTTGTTCATTTTTACCTTAATGAGACAGCCCCTTCTCGACAGTCTGAGATGCGGTCAATGGCCGCATCTGTAATATACCCTAGCCAAATAAGAATACCTTATAGCTTACGAATATAGTCGGCGTAGGCAAAATACGATACTGTTGCGGTATTGGCCTCAATCATAGCTAAATACCTGGTGTTCTCTTCAGCCGTCACTTGCATCTTATCCAGTTTGTCACACATTTGCTTGTGCCACTGTTCTTGTTGCTTGATGCTTTTCTCTTGGTTTTCAATAATGATACGCTGATTCAAAAGACTTTTATTCAACATCTTAATGATCGTATCCAGCCTGTCTTTGATTTCTTCCAGAACAAACATATTTAGAGCCATATCCATATCTGTAGCCATACTGGTACTAAACCAATCGTACAAATATACTGTCGCGTACATATCTCTGTATTTGTTCGGTATAACATTGGCACTATACGCCTTTTCGAGTAATGCATCTATCTTTTTTCTTTCTTCATGACATAGGGAGCATTCCGCAAATGCCATAGCAGCATACTTCTGATCTTCTTTTTTTAATTCCCTCATTTGTTCATAATATGTGTCTAGCTTGATTTGATAGGTGTATTCCATTTCATCATTTTTCTTTTTGTTCACACACAGTGCAATACCGCCAATTAGTATTGCACCCCATGCTACAAGGTCTACAAGAAATACCGGAATAGTCATAATCATTGTTATAACTACCAAGCAGCCTCCGCTTATAAGCATGCTAATCGGCATAAACATACTCTCGTATAACGGCTCTTCTGGCTCAACCAATCGTTTCATTTTTTGTTCTATCTCATTTTGCTTCCTGATCACCGCATTACTTTTATCATTAATTTTTTTCTTTGCAAGCTGAAGTGCACATAAGCTTTCTAGATAGGGTACCAGAAATTCTCTATTATAGTTTGTCGTTTTCTCTTATCCCACTCCTTTCATCGTACAGTGAGCACACCACAGGATCTGCTTCACGCACCTTCGTATTATGAGGTGTTCGCATAAAAACGCAGCCAATACGACCAAAAAAATCATGTATTGAAAACACTATTTCCTGTACAGGACCACATCCGTGCCCAACGCATTGCATATTATAGGTCAATTTCACCCTATTATCAATAGGGCAATATGCCATAATAATGGTGGGGTGATGAGATGAGCAGACTAAAAGAACTGCGAAAAAGCAAGCAGTTAACGCAAGTTCAAATTCAAATGCTAACAGGAATCGATCAAAGCGATTATTCTAAAATCGAAAGTGGAAAGAGATATTACACATTTAAACAATGCAAGAGAATAGCAATTGCCTTAAATACAAGTATGGATTATCTTGCAGGTTTAACTGACGAGAAAAACCCTTATCCCCGTAAATGCAACTAAGTAATGCAAGAAACACTTTATATGCATTCGAGAGCGGTTCTTCGATCAGATGACAACGCTACAAAGGATACCGCGATCCAAAAGATAGAGGCGGTCACTGACCGCCTCTATAATATGTCTAAGAATAAGGGGCTGTCAAAAATGAACAAATAGCCCGAGGAAGATATAGCTATAAAAAAGCTGTCATCCTGAGCAAGCATAGCGAGTCGAAGGATCTTGGCACTATATGACTGCTTAGCAGTAATATAGTGCGTAGATTCCTCGATTCCGCTACGCTCCACTCGTAATGACAGTCTTGCTTTTTGTTTTCTTTTATGCAAATTGCTCTTTGCGAGACAGCCCCTTCTTTTAGCTGAGCTTTGTGACGATCTTGGGGACCCGTGCCAGGATCAGTGCGGCGATGGCCGTGAAGATCATTTCCGGGATCATGTACATGCCGTTGTATACCACAGAGTAGGTAAGACCCAGAACCTCAGGATTCAGGGCCTCTACCAGCTGTGCGCCCCAGGCAGGGAAGCCTTCCTGGGTAAAATACCATTCAGCATAGCTGGAGAACAGGATATAGCCGGAAGCGATGTGGGCTAAGTATCTTGCGCCCAGGGCCACCAGACTGCCGCACATCAGGCCTGTGCCGGGGTTTTTGATCCGGTTGCGGAAAAGGCCTCCCAGACCCAGCAGGGTAAAGGCCAGAACGTAATCCAGCAGACACATGAGCAGAGCATTCAGGATCATAGCACCGTCGCCAAAGTAGCCGGGCAGGAATGCGGCAGAGACTGTCTTCATGCCGATGGCCATTTCCAGCAGCGCATAGGTAAACGAGGTAACGAAGCCCCATTTCAAACCATGACGGTAGGAGATCAGTACCACAGGCAACATACTGACAATGGTGATCTGGCCGCCAAAGGTCTGCTCGGGGATGAACATTTTGGCTATCAGCTCCAGCACGATTGCCATAGCCAGCAGCATGGCGCTTTCCGTCAGCTGTCTTGTTTTGCTCACTTTGTTTTCCATAAAGAACCTCCAGACTGGCAGCCTTGAGGCTGCCACAGAAAAAAGTATCGCATTGCAAACCCGTCAAAGGTGTGCAATGCGATAATACTTATCTCCATAGCGCATCTTTTCCTACGACGGTACTGACCGTATCAGGTTCGCGGGTCAAGGCACGCTCTTTGCCTAATCTCAGCCGGAAGCATCCGGCACCCCGAAGATGGATCTGTTTTGCAATCTGGGTTTATAATACCACATTTTTCGCGGTTGTCAAGCCATTTCCAAATTTAGCTGCTTGCCGCCAAGAATATGGAAGTGCAAATGGTGGACAGTCTGGCCGGCGTGGTCACCGCAGTTAGAGACCACCCGGAAGCCGTTTGTCAGACCTTCCTGTGCGGCGATGGTGGGGATCACCTGGAAGATGTGGGCGACCACAGCGCTGTTCTCTTTGGTGATAGCACTGACACCGGAAATGTGGGCTTTGGGGATGACCAGGATGTGGGTGGGCGCCTGGGGCGCAATATCCCGGAATGCCAAGACCAGCTCGTCCTCATAGACCTTGGTGGAAGGGATATCCCCGGCAATGATTTTACAGAATAGACACTCAGACATAACGCTTACCTCCTTAAATTCCTAGAACACTGAATACACCGGTGCTGGCAAGACCCATGATGCAGCCGGCAATGATCACGCCCAGAGAAACGGACAGGGCGGTGGACTTAATGCCCATATTCAAAAAGCTTGCGCCCAAAGTGCCGGTCCAGGCACCGGTGCCGGGTAGGGGGATGCCTACGAAGAGCATCAGCGCGATAAACAGGCCGCCCCGGCCTGCGGTATTCACCAGTTTTTTGCCGGCTTTCTCGCCCTTTTCCAGGAAGAAGCGAAAGAGCTTGCCGATATATTTTTTGTCCGATCCCCAAATCAAAACTTTTCTTGCAAAGAAATAAATAATGGGGACAGGGAGCATATTGCCGACGACACAGACCACCAGAGAGGTCCAGTAATCAAGGCCCATGCCGACGGCCATAGGCACAGCCAGGCGCAGCTCCACAAGGGGAACCATAGAAACCAAAAAGACTAACAGGTATTGAGGAAGCATGTCATCACCTTTCTGAAGCGGATTTTTATTCATTATACCACAAGATTGCCCCGGAAGCAATGGAAAAGGGCTTAAGATTTGGTGTAAAAACCCGGGTAGCCAATGCTACCCGGGCGGGTGTTACACAGTTTCCTTGACGATGACGAAGCCATCCACCAGGTTAGCCTGTTCCAGCTGACCCTCTATGGCCACCTGACGGTCCATCAGATCTGTCAGGATCACACAGCCGTCCTTGCATTCGATGCGCATAACATTGCGCATGACTACAGACTGGGGCTCCATGGTGTTCTTATACACGGTAGAAAGACACATACGATCGCTCCTTACTTGATATCCAGGCTTGCCAGCACAGCGGAAAGTCGCAGGTTGCCCTTTTCAAAATCGGACACGGCGGCCATGGCCTGCTCATAGGCCATGTGGCTGCCTGCCTTCTCCAGCTGCACTGCCAGATCAGCCAGCTCCTTGGCGTGGGCGGCGTTGTGGCCTACCATGTACTTCATCAGGGCAACCAGCTCCTCCATGGGGGTGTGCTCACAGGTCTGAGCGCAGCTGTGGCAGTCATGGCTGCAGCCGTGGCTGTGATCGTGGGCATGGCCGTCACCGTGAAGATGGTCATGCTCATGGGGGTGGGCGTGATCATGGCTGTGGGCATGGGAATGTTCGTGGGTATGGGCAACACCGTCGTGAGTGTGCTCGTGGCTGTGGGTATGTTCATGGTCGTGGGCGTGACCGCCAATATGATCGTGATGGATATGCATAGGATCCACTCCTTTGTTTTTCTCTTATTATACACGCTGCGTTAGGGATTGTCAAAGGGAATCCAGGGCATCCCGGATGGAACCGATGGAATACAGAGAACCGAAGCACAGCACAACACCGTCGCGGCCTGCCAGCTCCATGGCTCTGCGCACGCCTGTTTCTACACAGTCACAGGCCTCAGCCTGAGCGCCTGCTGCCTGCAAATGCCGTGCCAATTCCGCGGCGTCCAGCTTGCGGGGGTTGGGAGGGGTAATACAAACAAACCGATCGACCAGCTTCATCACAGGCTGGAACATTTGGCCGTAATCCTTATCGGCAAGGACACCGGTCAGAACAATGACCCGTCTGCCAGACAAATAGTCTTGAATATTTTTTGTCAGGGCATCGATACACTGAGGATTGTGACCGCCGTCGATGATAAACAGAGGGTCGTGCCGCATGATGTCAAACCGACCGGGCCAGGAAACATCACGCAAGCCCTGGCGGATGTTTTCCTCGGTAATATTCCAGCCCTTTTCTATCAGAGCGTCGGCGACGGACAGGACGACAGCGGCATTGTGCAGCTGGTGGTCGCCCAGCAGGGGCAGGAACAGATCCTTCCGCTGTCCGCAGTCAAACACCTGTCCTTCCAGGCTCCGGGACTTTAAGCGCAGTCCCGCGAAGTCGGCTTTCCGCAGAGAAACATTTCGTTCCCGGCAGATTGTTTCGTATACAGCTTCCACGGAGGCAGTCCCGCGATAGACGACCGCGCTGCCACCCTCCTTGAAAATGCCTGCCTTGGTTTCCGCGATCTTTTCCACCGTGTCGCCCAAATACTCGGTATGATCCAGACCGATATTGGTGATCACAGCAACCTCCGGCACATCAATGACATTGGTAGAATCCATGGCACCGCCCATGCCGACCTCCAACACCACAATGTCACAGTGCTTGCGGGCGAAGTATTCAAAGGCAATACAGCTGACCAACTCAAATTCTGTAGGGGATTCGGCCATGGCTTGGGCGTGGGGCTTTACAAATTCGGTAATTTCGGCCAGATCCGCATCGGAGATCTGCTCGCCGTCGATTTGCATTCTCTCGTGGAAGCGGTAGATATAGGGCGAGGTATAAAGCCCTGTGCGGTAGCCCGCCTTGCGCAGAATGGACGCAGTCATGGCAGCGGTGCTGCCTTTGCCGTTGGTACCGGCAATGTGAACGAATTTCAGCTTTTTTTCGGGATTGCCGATACGACGCAGCAACTCTCTGGTGCGGCCCAGGCCGGGGATGCTTCCTTTCCAGCAGACACTGTGGATATATTCAATGGCTTCTGTAGCGTTCATGAGAATTCATCTTCCTTTCATTCCGGTTTCTTTTCCTTCCGCCGGAGAGGCCAGATACCGATCCTGCGAAAAATGCCTGCTTGGAACAGCAGATAAATAATCAGCACATCCAGCACAAGCGTGATGGCGAACTGGACAGAGCGGGTGCTCAAATAGTAGATCAGGCCTTGGAAAAAGACACCGTCATAGTACATATAGGCCAGGGTGCAGCTTTGGTACAGAATAGAGCCCAAAATGACCGGCGGCAGGAAAGACAGTGTCAGCCTTAAGGGATTCACACCGTTGTTGAGATAGTAGCGGAACAATCCGCCGAACACACCGTACAGAATGGGTGGGACGCAGAAAATAGGGTTGTAGCCATAGGGGGAAAACAGACAGCCTACAAAGTCCGCGGCAAAGCCAACAAGACCGCCGGACAGGGGGCCAAACAGCATACCCGCCAGGAAAATGGGAACGGCTTCAATGGAGAAACGGGTACTTTCGTTTGGCATGAGGTTGAACAGCCGGGCCAGAACAACACTGAGCGCGGCCAGCAGGGCGCAGTAGGCCAGGGTTTTGGTGGTCATACCGCGGCGGTTGGGAGAGGGTTGATTGGTCATAGGGATCCTCCTTACAATAGGGATTGGCGCACGGTACAAAAAAACCCTTACGCATAGCGTAAGGGAGTTGCAGCGTACAGCCGATCGTTTACCCGACTGAGTACACCCATCATAATGGAGGTGTTCCAATATGGGCAGCGGGTGCGAAAACCCCATCGCGGACATAAGTCCTTCGTCTGCCACACAACTCCCCATTCTGGCAGCACTTCACGCAGGGTCTTCTACTCTGTTCGGGAATATGATACACGATACTGGGCAAAAAGTAAATCCCCTTTTTACATTTTTCGGTTTTTTGTATCGATTTATAAGGAAGTGGTTTTTTTGCAGGCCCAAAAATGGCAAAAAGAGCCGGGAAATTCTTTGTACCGCCCGCCGGTTTCGTGGGTTTTCCCACTGCACAGGGGGTAAAATGGGGCTTACCATTGATGGAGGGGGAAGCGCTGTGCAATGCCAGAAACTGAAAACCTATATGGAGACCGGGCGTGTGGTATTCCTCCCGGCAAAGGCCATCCGGCCCAATCCGGCCCAGCCCCGGAAGGTGTTCCGGCAGGAGGCGCTGGAGGAGCTTGCGGAAAGTATCCGCCAGCACGGGATCCTGCAGCCCCTGTCTGTGCGCAGAGTAGGGCTGACTTATGAACTGATTGCCGGGGAGCGGCGGCTGCGGGCAGGACAGATGGCGGGCCTGACGGAGATCCCCTGCATCATTATGAATATGGACGATAAGGAATCCGGCATGACGGCCCTGGTAGAAAATTTACAGCGGCAGGATCTGGACTTTATTGAGGAGGCCAGAGGGATATCCTATCTTATGGAGCAGTGGTCCATGAGTCAGGAGCAGACAGCCAGGATCATCGGTAAGAGTCAGAGTGCCGTGGCCAATAAGCTGCGCATTCTGCGCCACAGTCCCCAGGTACTGGAAGCTCTGCGGGCGGCGGGACTTACGGAGCGCCATGCCCGGGCGCTGCTGAAGCTGGGCAGCGAGCCGGAAAAGCTGGCGGCCATCTCCGTCATCGCCCAGCTGAGCATGGGCGTAGCCAGGACCGAACGGTACATAGAGGAGCTGCTGGCAGGCAGGCAGAAGAAGCCTGCAAAGGCCAGCGTAGGCGCGTTTTTGAACAATGTGAATCAGTCCCTGGCCCGGATCCAGCTTTCGGGGATCCCGGCAGTATCGGAGCGCCGGGAGACAGAGAGCCAGATCGTGCTGACCATTACTATCCCCAAATAACGGCGGGGATACTTCCATTTTATCCATACTTGTGATACAATCCTCTCAGAATGCGTAAAAAGAGGGGAGGGGCAGATATGATATTCGGCAAGCATATCAACCGGTATTATCTGAAGTATGCCGGGTGGATGCTGCTTGGTATTGCCGCGTTGGTCCTTGTGGATGTGCTGCAGCTGGAGATCCCCAAGCTGTACCGCATGGTGATCGACGGCATGTCCTACGGGCATGTAGCGGATGGGCAGGATCAGGTCCTCTTCGATATGACTTTCCTGCTGGACAGGATCTGCATGCCTATGGTGGGCATTTTGCTGGCCATGGTGTTCTGCCGCTTTTTGTGGAGACTTTGCTTTTTGGGGGCGGCTGTGCGGCTGGAGGCCGATCTGCGCAACCGGATGTTTGACCACGCCAAGGATCTGAGCCGGCAGTATTACCAGGTCAACAAGGTGGGCGACCTGATGAGTTTGTTCACCAACGATCTGGATACGGTGCAGGAATGCTTCGGCTGGGGTGTGCTGATGCTGTTTGACGCCGCGGTGCTGGGTGTTTTGGCAATTGCGGATATGTGGAAGATGAATCCTATGCTGACAGTGCTGTCCATGATCCCCATGGGATTTTTGCTGGCGTCAGCCACTATTGTAGGAAAGAGACTGACCAAAAAATGGGATACCCGTCAGGCGGCATTTTCCAAGCTGTCCGATTTCTCGCAGGAGAGCTTTTCCGGCATCGCTGTGATCAAGGCCTTTGTCAAGGAGGGCAAGGAGCTGTGGTCCTTCAAAAAGCTGAATGTGGAAAACGAGCAGGCAAACATCGATCATACCAAGACCTCGGTGCTGTTTCGGGTCATGGTCACCCTGTTCGTAGAGAGCGTGATCTGCATCATTCTGGGCTATGGCGGCTATCTGGTATACAAGGATGTGTTTACCCCAGGTCAGCTGCTGGAGTTCATCGGGTATTTCAATGCTATCATCTGGCCCATTATGGCGGTGTCCGAGCTGATCGATATGACCAGCCGGGGCAAGGCATCTTTGCTGCGGATCGGTCAGCTGCTGGATGCCAACCGGGATGTGGTGGACAGGCCCGGTGTAAAAGAGCTGGAAAATGTCCGGGGTGATATCAAGTTTCGGGACCTGACCTTCCGGTATCCCGATGGAGAACTGGATGCTTTGAAGCATGTTTCCTTCCACATTGCAGCGGGAGAAAGCGTAGGCCTGGTGGGGAAGACCGGTTCGGGCAAGACGACTCTGGTGGATCTGCTGCTGCGGACCTATAATGTGCCCGACGGTACTGTGTTTATCGATGGGAGCGATGTCAACAGTGTTTCCATCCGCTCGGTCCGGGAGGGCTGCGCCTATGTGCCACAGGATAACTTCCTGTTCTCTGATACCATTGAGAACAATATCGCTTTCGGTATGCAGCAGCGCAGCAAAAGCGCCGTTGCCGAGGCTGCCCGTCTGGCAGATGTGGACAGCAACATCCGGGATTTCCAGCTGGGCTATGAAACGGTACTGGGAGAGCGGGGTGTCACTGTTTCCGGCGGTCAAAAGCAGCGGATCTCCATTGCCCGGGCGCTGATGAAGGATGCCCCGATCCTGATACTGGACGATTCTGTCTCCGCGGTGGATACCAAAACGGAGCAGACCATTCTGGAAAACCTGCGGACCACCCGGGCCGGCAAGACTACCATGCTCATCGTGGCCCACCGGCTTTCCACCATCCAGCACGCGGACAATATCATCCTTTTGTCCAAGGGGCAGATCCTGGAACAGGGCAGCCATCAGGAGCTGCTGCGGCTAAAGGGTCGCTACCACCGGCTGTACACCCTGCAATACAACAAGCAGCAGCTGCAGCGGTAAATACCCAAGACGGACCTGCACTTCAACTGTGCAGGTCCTTTTAGAATTATTAAGGTGTCACCCTGAGGAGCGAAGCGACGAAGGGTCTCGGTGGAAAGAGGAATAGATTCTTCGGCCTGCGGCCTCAGAATGACAGCGGGGAGAGGTGTGCTGTAGCATACGATCACACATCCTTAGATATCGCAGGGGCGACCTTTGCGGTCGACCGCCAGCTGCGCACTGAGGACGGCGGTTATGCTTGCATATTGACCGTCGATTCGGTATAATAAAGAAAAGGAGCTGAGTATTATGGAACTGAAAGAAATACTGGCTGTATGCGACCACACGCTGCTGGACCCGGCGGCTACCTGGGAGCAGATCAAGGCTGTTTGCGACGACGGTATGCACTACGGCACGGCTTCGGTGTGTATTCCGGCTGCCTATGTAAAGCAGGCTAAGGAATATGTGGGCGATGGGCTTGCCATCTGCACAGTCATTGGCTTTCCAAATGGCTATGCCACCACAAAAGCCAAGTGTTTTATGGCATCCGACGCGGTTGAAAACGGCGCGGATGAGGTAGATATGGTCATCAACATCGGCTGGGCCAAGGAAGGCAAATGGGATCAGATCACCCGGGAGATCGCAGCGGTGAAAACTGCCTGCAAAGGACGGCTGCTGAAGGTCATCATTGAGACCTGCCTGCTGACTGAGGAAGAAAAGATCGCTCTGTGCCGGTGTGTATCGGATTCCGGGGCTGACTATATCAAAACCTCCACAGGCTTCAGTAAGGCCGGTGCCACCTTTGCTGATGTGGTACTGTTTGGCAAGTATATTGCGCCCCATGTGAAGATCAAAGCAGCCGGAGGGATTTCTTCCCTGGAGGATGCGGAGCGGTTCATAGCTCTGGGGGCTTCCCGGCTGGGTACTTCCCGGGTCGTGAAGCTGGCAAAGGCTATGGAGGCAGGTAAAAGCGCCGGGACAGACAACACCTACTGAGCAAGGAGGAAAAGTTATGTTAACTACGCCGACCCCCCATATCGCAGCGAAGCCCGGAGATTTCGGCAAGACTGTGCTGATGCCCGGTGATCCTCTGCGTGCCAAATTCATTGCGGAGAACTTTCTGGAAAACCCGATTCTGGTGAACAATGTCCGGGGCGTTCAGGGTCATACGGGCTACTATAAGGGTGTAAAGGTTTCTGTGATGGCCTCCGGCATGGGTATGCCCTCCATGGGCATTTACTCCCATGAGCTGTTCACCGGCTACGGTGTGGAGAATATCATCCGGGTAGGCTCTGCCGGTGCTATCCAGGAGCATATCCACCTGTATGACATCGTGCTGGCCCAGGGGGCCTGCACCGATTCTGCCTGGGCAAACCAATTCCATCTGCCCGGCACATTTGCGCCCATCGCCTCCTATGAGCTGCTGCGGGAGGCCGTCAAGGCCTGTGAGGAAAACGGCGCTGTGTACCATGTGGGCAATGTAAATTCCTCCGATGTGTTTTACGGCGACCATGCGGGCGTGCCCGAGGGGATGACCAGCCTGTACGGGCTGAAGAAAATGGGCGTTCTGGCTCTGGAGATGGAAGCGGCTGCTTTGTATATGAATGCCGCCCGGTACGGCAAGCGGGGACTTTGCATCTGCACGGTCTCTGACCATGTGCTTACCGGGGAGCTGACCACCGCCGAAGAGCGGCAGAAATACTTCACTACCATGATGAAGGTGGCGCTGGATGTGGCTGTTGCCATGGAGCAGGTATGAAACGGGTATTTTTGATCGTTCTGGATTCCTGCGGTGCAGGTGCGCAGCCGGATTCGCCGCAGTTTGGGGATGTGGGGGTGAACACCCTGCGCTCCTGTGCTGCCACCGGAGCGCTGCATATTCCCAATCTGTGCAAAGCAGGGCTGGGGAATATTGAAGGGTTGGATTTTCTGGGCAAGGAGCCGTCGCCTGTTGGGGCTTATGGCCGGGCAGCTGAGGCCTCCATGGGCAAGGATACCACCATTGGCCACTGGGAGATCGCCGGACTGATCTCGAAAGAACCGCTGCCCACTTACCCGGAGGGCTTTCCCGAAGAGGTCATGGAACCCTTCCGGCAGGCCACTGGCAGGGGGGTCCTTGCCAACGCGCCCTGGTCGGGCACGGAGGTCATTGAAGTATACGGCCCGGAGCATCAGCGCACCGGGGATCTGATCGTATACACCTCTGCCGATTCTGTATTCCAGATCGCGGCCCACGAGGAAGTGATCCCCCTGGAGCAGCTGTACGAATACTGCAAGATCGCACGGCGGCAGCTGCAGGGCAGGCACGGCGTGGGCCGGGTCATAGCCAGACCCTTTGTTGGAGAGCCGGGCAATTACAAAAGAACGGCCAACCGCCATGATTTCTCTCTGGAACCGCCGGGCAGGACCCTTTTGCAGGCGGTGCAGGAGGCGGGGCTTGCCAGTATTGCCGTTGGCAAGATCTATGATATTTTTGCCGGTGCGGGTATCACGGAGCATGTGTACACCAAGGGCAATGCCGACGGTATGACAAAGACCATGGCTTACGCACAGCAGGATTTTCACGGCCTGTGCTTTGTGAATCTGGTGGATTTCGATATGCTCTACGGTCACCGGCGGGATGCGGCAGGCTATGCCCGGGCGCTGTCGGAATTTGATCGGTGGTTAGGCGAATTTCTGCCCGAGCTGGGGCAGGAGGATGTGCTGATCATCACTGCCGATCACGGCTGTGATCCTGCCTATAATGCCACCACCGACCACACCCGGGAATATGTGCCGCTGCTGGTTTTGGGCCAGCAGGTGCGGACTGTGGATCTGGGCACTCGAAAGAGCTTTGCGGATATCGCCGCCACTGTGGCAGAGCTTCTGGGCATAGCGTTGGAAACCCCGGGAGAGAGCTTTGTAAGAGAAATTATGTAAACTATGTTATGTTAACTGAGGAGGGGTTGCCGTGACACCGGAAGCATTGATCGAACTGGCGAAGGAGGCCATGGGCCATGCCTATGCGCCCTATTCCGGGTGCAAGGTAGGCGCGGCCCTGCTGTGCGCGGACGGCACGGTGTATCAGGGCTGCAATATTGAAAATGCTGCCTATGGACCTACCAACTGCGCAGAGCGCACAGCCTTTTTCAAGGCGGTGTATGACGGCCACCGGGATTTTACGGCCATTGCCATTTGCGGTGGCAAGGACGGCGTGATTGAGGGGTATTTCCCGCCCTGCGGCGTATGCCGGCAGGTTATGCGGGAGTTTTGCGGCGATGATTTTGCAGTGTATTTGACAGACGGTCAGGGCTATAAAATCTACACACTGGCTCAGCTGCTTCCCCATAGCTTTGGACCTGACCATATTTAAGGCACATAACCTGCACTCTGCCGGGGTGCAGGTTTTTTGTATTGATTCTTTGGGGAAAGTGTTGTACAATTTTCCCCATAGAGATAACTGTGTTTCCGGGGAGGTTTTGATATGCGTGTTGTAATAAAAGTGGGTACATCCACCCTGGCCCACAGCGGCGGACGGCTGAATATCCGCCGGGTGGAGCTGCTGTGTAAGGTGCTCAGCGATATTAAAAACGCGGGCCATGAGGTGGTGCTGGTATCTTCCGGCGCTATCGGCATGGGCGTGGGCAAGCTGGGACTGGGAGGCCGTCCCGGGGATATGCCCGGCAAGCAGGCGGCGGCAGCCGTAGGCCAGTGCGAGCTGATGTATACATACGATAAGCTGTTCTCTGAGTACAGCCATGTGGTGGCCCAGATATTGCTGACGGCTGACGATATCCACGATCCCCGGCGCAGCAGCCATGTCCACGATACCTTGGAGCGGCTGCTCCATTGGCATGCGCTGCCCATTATCAACGAGAACGACGCGGTGGCTACCGATGAGATCGGTATTCAGACCACCATTGGGGAAAATGACAGTCTGTCCGCCATTGTGGCCCGGCTGATCCAGGCAGATATGCTGGTGCTTTTGTCAGATATCGACGGCCTGTACACCGCCGACCCCAAAAAGGTGGAAGATGCCACCCTGATCCCTGTGGTGGAGCAGATCACCGAAGAGGTCTTGGCCCTTGCCGGTGGCGCAGGCTCTGATCTGGGCTCCGGCGGCATGGCCACCAAGCTTCGGGCGGCAAAGATCGCCATGGACGCCGGTATCGATATGGTCATTACCAACGGCGAGCATCCCGAGGTGCTGTATGATCTGTTTGAGGGTAAGAATGTGGGCACCAAGTTTGTTGGAAGCGGGGTGGCCGTATGACCACCATGGAGCTGCTGCGCACCGCCAAGGCCTGTGCGCCCTGTCTGGCAGCTGCCTCGACAGAAGTGAAAAATCAGGCGCTGCTGGCTATGGCAGATGCTCTGGAAGCGCACACAGAAAGTATTTTAGCAGCCAATGCTCTGGATATGGAGGCTGCGGCAGAGCATATTTCTTCTGTAATGCTGGACCGGCTGAAGCTGGATTCGGGCCGGATCAAGGGTATGGCAGAGGGCATCCGGCAGGTGGCAAAGCTTCCCGACCCGGTGGGCCGGGTGAGGCAAAGTGCAGAGCATCCCAACGGCATGGTGATCGACCGGGTGGGCGTGCCCATGGGCGTGGTGGCGATCATCTATGAAAGCCGGCCTAATGTGACCTCCGATGCGGCGGCCCTGGCACTGAAATCCGGCAACGCCTGTGTGCTCCGGGGCGGTAAGGAGGCCTTCCGGTCTGCCAATGCCATTGTTGCGGCCATGCAAAAAGGGCTTGCAGCTGTTTCCCTTGCCCCGGAGCTGATCCAGCTGGTGCAGGATACCTCCCGGGCCAGCGCCCAGGAGCTGATGACCGCCGTGGGTTATGTGGATCTGCTGATCCCTCGGGGCGGCGCAGGGCTGATCCGTGCCTGCACGGAAAACGCGAAAGTGCCCTGTATCCAGACCGGCACAGGCATCTGCCATGTATATGTGGATAAGGACGCGGATCAGGAAAAGGCTCTGAAGATCATTGAGAATGCCAAGACCAGCCGACCCTCGGTGTGTAACGCTGAAGAGGTGTGTTTGGTCCATGAGGATATTGCAGCGGAATTTCTGCCCAAGCTGCACAAGCTTCTGGTGCAGGACCGGCAGGTCAATCCGGTGGAGCTGCGGCTGGATGCCAGGGCGGCAGCCATGATCCCTGGCAAGGCGGCCTCGGATACGGACTTCGACACGGAATTTCTGGATTATATCCTGGCTGTGGCTCTGGTGGCAGATGTGAAACAGGCCGCAGCCCACATCGCAAAGCACTCCACAGGCCACAGCGAAGCCATTATTACGGAGGATCAGGCGGCAGCCGATTACTTTACCCGGGTGGTGGACAGTGCGGCGGTGTATGTCAACTGCTCTACCCGGTTTACAGACGGTGGCGAGTTCGGTCTGGGCTGTGAGATGGGCATTTCCACACAAAAGCTCCATGCCAGAGGACCCATGGGTCTGGAAGAGCTGTGCAGCTATAAGTATGTTGTCCGGGGAAACGGACAGATTCGCTGAAAAGAGGTAAGATGTATGAATAACACCTTCGGTTTTATCGGCACAGGCAATATGGGCGGCGCTTTGGTAAAGGCTGCTGCCAAGGGCATGAACCCGGAAAATATTTTGCTTGCCAACCGCACGGCAAAGAAGGCGGAGGAGCTGGCTGAGCAGTTGGGCTGCGGTGCGGCAACTGTGGAAGCTGTGGCAGAAAAGAGCGGCTATATCTTCTTGGGTGTTAAGCCTCAAATGATGCAAGGGCTTATGGATACCATTGCTCCTGTTTTGGCAAAGCGCACCGATGAATTTGTGCTGGTGTCCATGGCGGCGGGGCTTACCATGGCGGATATCGCCGCTATGACCGGTGGGGACTATCCAGTGATCCGCATTATGCCCAATACGCCGGTGGCTGTGGGAAGCGGTTTGATCCTCGATGATGCTTCGGCTTCGGTGAAGCCGGAGGTGCTGGAGCAGTTCTGTGAAAATATGCGCTTTGCCGGCCGGCTGGACCGGCTCAGCGAGAACCTCATCGATGCGGGCAGCGCGGTTGCCGGCTGCGGTCCGGCCTTTACCTGTATGTTCCTGGAGGCTTTAGCAGACGGTGGTGTAGCCTGCGGCCTGCCGAGAGATAAGGCCCTGGCTTACGGCGCCCAGATGCTGCTGGGCACGGCGGCGCTGGTGCTGGAATCCGGCAAGCATCCCGGGGAATTGAAGGATGCAGTATGCTCCCCCGGTGGGGCGACCATCGCCGGTGTCCGGGCATTGGAGCAGGGTGCTTTCCGCGCCGCCGCAATGGACGCGGTTCAGGCGGCCTACAAGCGCACAAAAGAACTTGGCAAATAATAAACCGGGGGTGTTGCAAAATAGATTGCAACACCCCTAAAATTATGCAATTGTCTGCATGCTGTGAATATGACGCAATATTAAATGATATGCTATGGATACAATGATTGTCGATCAGCCAAGGGGATTCCAAAGGGGGAAGCGGAGAAAATGTTGGATGTTATCAATCCAGGCCGCTTTCCCTTTTAGGTCGTTTGCGGTGCCCGGTGTACGCCTTGGCGCGAACGCCTGCGTTGCACACCGACCGCGGCACACGCTGCGCCTTCGCTGTATCCGCCACCGGCGGCGCTCAGGCTCGCGGCGTCTGGGGAGTCCGAGGACCATACGGAAGGTCCTCGGCGGTTCTTTGCATACTTTCTCACCGGAGAGAAAGTATGATATGTCTTTGGCGGGAAGGCGGTGCGTCGCGCAGCGAATCAAAATGTCCGGCTGCCGGGGCAGCCGCTCTGCGACAGAATAAGGCCTTCCCCTGCAGATCATATCGAATATTTTATATGTTTTGAGCTTTTAATCTGCGGTTTTTTGATAAATTACCAGCGTGCCGGGGAGTTCGGCGAAGAGGGTATAGCCGTTTCGCTTCAACAGCTTAACGAAGTTTTCAAAGCCGTTATTCTCGCCCATGGTGGCATACTTTTTCAGGCAGCTTTCCGCAGTTACACTGACAGCCACATATTCCGTTTCCAATATGTGCTTTGTGGAGGAGTAGCGAATGTCGTACAGGTCCTCCCGCTGGGACAAATAGGTGGTATAGAAGGTGGTGGCGGATACGGAGGCATCTCCGGGGATCTTGTCCAGGGTGTCGCGGACAGTATCATAAAACGCCCCATACTGCACGCAAAGCTCGGGGTAATACATGGCCTTGGGAACAACGGTATTACAGAAGCATATGGCGCTGACGGTAACGGCGGCAGCAAGGGCTGCAAGACGCTTCCAGTTTACTTTCAGGTCTGCCAGATTTACCGCAGCCAGGTACACCAGGCAGGCAGTAGAGCCGAAGGTGTATTGGAAGAAAATATCGTGCTGGTATTGGTAATCCGACATCAAATTTACCAGAATGTAAGGGATCAGCAGGATATACCGCTCGAACCGCCGGGTCAGAAAGGGCAGACCCATCAAAGGCAGCATGGTAAGGCTAATGAATTTTAGCTTTTCTGCATCTACGCATTTATAGAATGCCTTCATGGGGCTCATGATCACCGCCTTGATCACAGTGACCAGGGAGGATGAGCCGTCGTAGATAAAATTATCATACCGGTAGGTCATGACTCCGTCGCCGGATTGTGCCAAAAACCCTGTGACGGCAAAGAACCAACCCAAAGAAACTGCTAACAGAACGATCCCGGTGATCAGGCTCTTAATATCCAGCCGCCGGTGATGCAGCAGCGTCCTCACGATCAAATAGACTGCGGCAATGCCCACATGCACGGCGGCGTCTTCCTTGACAGTCAGGGTCAGTACCGCGGCAATGGCCGTAATGAGGCTGCTGCGTCGGTCGATACCGTAAAGCAGCCACAGCAGCAGTGGGGCCAGGAAGCAGTTTTCATGGATGTCATAGCTGGTGCCGCCGGAAAAGGCCGGGTACAAAAGCAGGACAGCGCAGAGCAGTGTCCGCTGCAGCCCATTCAGCCCGTGCTCTTTGCCGATCAGCCACAAGGGGATCACCGACGAGGCGACCACTGCGGCCTGGAGCACTTGCAGCGTCCCGGGGGTAGGTATCAGCATATAGAATGGCAGCAGCAGATAGTAAATGGGGGACATATGCACATGAAAATGGGAAAGAGGACCATCCCGCTCCACTGTGGTGATGGGCAGGCCCGATTCTTTCATGTTGTAAAACATTTGGGAGAAGATGCCGAAGTCATAGGTGGGGGTGCAGAAGCTATTTACCCGGCTTACGGTCCAGATGCTGACGAAGAGGAAAAAGACCAGAGCCATGCCCATGGTGATCCACATATAGATCCTGGAGCCGCTCTTCTCCTTAACGGATGGAAGGGGGCTGCCGTTCCAGCCGTAAAGGGCGTAGAGGATGAAGCCGAACAGCATGGCAAAGCAGACCACCGAGAAGGCCGGGGAGTAGGCTGCCCCAAGGACGGCGGCAGTGAGCCCCGCGAATGTGCCGACCATGACCCAGCGCTCCAATGTGCGGATATGCACAAAGTGTTGGGCAAGGCACAGCAGCAGCGCTCCGATGGCGGTGATACAAAGCACTCTGGGCAGAGACATCTGGGCCAGACCCTTCAGGCCTGCAAGGCTGTGCAGGTCTTTCGGCAACAAGAGGAATTCCAGAGTCACGGCAATCAACCATGCGGCGATCACATGGCGCAGCAGGTCAGGGAACTGCAAGCCAGTACGGCGTAGTGTTTGTTTAGACATGGGTGCTCCTTATGCGAAGGCTGTTGCCTTCGCGGGCTTAAGATATGGGAGGGTATATGGGCGAGGGAAAGACGAAAGCGCAGAGAGAATTTAGCTGTCAGAGGATCAGTCGTTGCTTTTGAATACGTCTGCGACCTCGCTGATGGTCACAAATGCTCTGGGATCGATGTGCTGGATGATGGTGCGCATCCGGGCGATCTGAAAGCGGTTCACAACAAAATAAATGATGGTCTTTTCGGCGTTGGAGTAACCGCCGGTGGCGGCGATCTTGGTGGTGCCGCAGGCAAAGGCATCGATAAGAGCATCGCTGATTTGCTGCGGTTTGTCGGTAACGATCATCACGGATTTGGAGCGGTCAAAGCCCTCCACCACAAAATCCACGGTCTTCAGGCCCGCGGCGTAGGTGACGACAGAATACAGGGGCAGGATCCAGCTGTTCATCACAAAGCCGCAAACCACATACAGCAGCACATTATACATCATCACAAAGGAGCCAACAGTCAAATTCAGCTTCTTGGCAAAGATCACCGCCATGACCTCGATGCCGTCGATGGCACCGCCGTAGCGGATGGTCAGGCCGCTGCCCAAACCGGAGACCATGCCGCCAAACAGGGCGCACAGAAGCAGGTCCTCACCGGCCAGGGGAGATGCCATACGCACATCCACCGGCAATACATCGGTAATGAGCCAGGAGCCCAGGGAGTACACAGTGATGGTAAAAATGGAGTAGATGGTGAACACGACACCCTGTTTTTTCAGCCCGAAGAGAAACAAAGGAATGTTCAGCACCAACAAAAACACCGACAGCGTCAGGTACTCCGGTGTGATCTGGGAAAGAAGGATAGATGTGCCGGAAATGCCGCTGTCGTATAGCTTTACAGGTGCCAAGAATACAGTAACACCAAAGGCGTTGATGCAGCCGGCGAAAAACAGAAGGATAAAATTCTGCCAGCGCAGGGTCTTCAGTTCATTCACTACCTTTTTGAGCCGTTGCGTCTTTTGCTTTTTTGCCGCTGCCATATTATACACGCTCCCATACAAATATTAATAAGTATATCACGCATTTGTGAACTTTTCCACCGGTTTTCAGACTAAGGATGCGGCAAAGCATACTCTTTGCCGCATCCTTAGTCTGTCAAAAAACCTGTTTTTGACAGACTGGCAGAGGTCAAGGAAGGCGCAAAGACAAGCAAACGGTCAGCGTCGGCGTACATAGGTACGGTAGTCTGACCGTTTGCGCAGTAAGTCAAAATGCCTTGCGCAGCAAGC
>JAGBSG010000100.1 GCA_017632035.1 Oscillospiraceae bacterium
CATTTCTCTTCTGATGGTATCAAATATAGCAAGGATATATCCTATAAATTACACAGATAAAAAGCCGCCGGTCCCACGAAAATGCAGGATCGGCGGTGTTGCGCTATGTTGTTAGATCAAATTGATAGCTATCAAATCAGTTGCCTTGGACACTAATCCGAAAAACATTGATCACATCCACATCCGGACAGCAGAAGCGGATCTCTCCGCTGCCAGAAGTGGGTGGAGTGCCGCCGTAGCGGAGAATGTCAATATAGGGAAAGGCAACATGCATAGCCATGGGGCAGAGCTTGCCACGTTCTGTATCATAGTCGAAAGTATCTCCGATCTTATGACCACGATGACAGCCGCACGATCCGATTCTGTCTACCAGGGTAATTTTTATCTTCGGTTTACTCATAGAGGCACCTCCAAAATGTGATAGTTGCAACGTGGAGTGTTTTGTTGTACAATACTCCCATGGAGGGATGTTTTATGCGTGACTTTATGAATGAAGTAAAATCTCCGCTGTTTGACGGTATTAGCCTGGAAGACCGAAAGACCATGCTCGGCTGCATCGGCTATCATGTCGGCACCTTCAAAAAGGGCGACATTGTTGCCTTTGAGGAAGAAAACATCAAACATATCGGCATTATTCTGTCCGGTGCTGTGGATATGGTCAAGGAAGATCTCTGGGGCAATAAAACCATGTTGGTCCGTATGCGCAAGGATGAACTGTTCGGTGAGACCTTTGCCTGCGGTGAAGATAATATGTCCGTGGTGACTTTTATAGTTTCCGAAGATGCGAAGATCCTCTTTTTGCCCTTTGACCGGGTGATGCACAGCTGCACCATGGCCTGTGTGTTCCACCACCGGCTGATCGAGAACATGGTGCATATCATCGCCAACAAGAACCGGGATCTCATGAGGAAGGTAGAAGTGGTATCCAAGCGCACCATCCGGGAGAGGTTGCTGGCCTATCTGTCCATACAGGCACAGATCCAGGAAAGCCGCTACTTTGAAATCCCCCTTGGCAGAGTGGAGCTGGCAGAATACCTCTGCGTTGACCGCAGCGCTCTAACAAGAGAACTGGCAAAAATGAAGGATGACGGACTCATCGACTACGACAAGAACTGTTTCCGAATACTGTGATAACGGCCTCGCTGCTAACCGCAGCGGGGTTTTTCAATTCAAAGCGGTAATCACTGCGCTGCACATCCACATGGAATACCTTCCTCAGAATGCCACCCGCCAGAATTTCATCCGGAGTGCCGGTGTAAATTTCCTTTCCTGCATCGATGGCAATGATCTGATCGCTATATTTCAATGCCTGCTCCAGATCATGCAGCACCATGATGATCGTCTTGCCTTGTGCCTTCAGCTTCTGAAGCAGTTCCATCAAAGAAAGCTGGTATTCAATGTCCAGATAGGTAGTCGGTTCGTCCAACAGCAGGACTTCCGTATCCTGAGCAAGTTGCATAGCAAGATACACCCGTTGCCGCTCACCACCGGATAGTTCCCGAAGGGAATCGTGAATAAAGCAGGCTGCTTTCATATCACCCAACGCTCTGTAAATGATGTTGATGTCCTCCTGCCGCAGCTTCTTGGGATAGCTCAAGTGAGGGAATCTGGCATGGGCCAACAGCCGTTCCACGGTGATATTGGGGGTATTGGTACTCTGAGAAAGGTAGGAAATCTTCTGCGCTCTTTGGTTGGCAGGATACTTGGAAAGCTCTTTACCATCCAGCAGGACAGAACCGACTTTAGGAGTCAAAAGACCAGAACAGCTTTTGAGAAGAGTACTTTTACCGCTGCCGTTTTTGCCGATGATGGTGTAGATATTTCCCGGCTCAAAGCTAAGGTCAACATTACGAATGACATAGCGGCCATCGTAACCAACTGACAAGTTATTCAGTTCCAGCATATTTATCCAACCTTTCTTTTTAGGAGCATCCGAATGAAGATCGGTGCGCCGATGATGGAAATTACAATACCTACACTCAGTTCAAAAGGCGCAAAGACTGTTCTTGCTACGGTGTCACACACCAGCAGCAAAAGGCTTCCCCAGAGAACAGATAAAGGGAACAATTTTTTGATCTCATCCCCAACGACCAACCTTGCGCCGTGAGGAACAATGAGTCCCAAGAATCCAATCAAGCCTGCGAAGCTAACCGCAGCGCCTGCCATACCAGCAGCGCAGACAAGGAACAGCAGACGGTATTTCTTTACAGACACGCCCAATGTAAACGCGGTGTCATCTCCCAGAGAGAGCAGTTCCAGGGTGTTGGCTCTGCATTGTACGATGATAAATAAAACAGTGATTAAGATTGCTGCCGGGTATAGTACCAAGGTTTGTACCGTTGCCAAGCCACCCACCCGGAAAGCGGCATAGCTCATGTGAACATCCGGGAAGAAGGTGCAGAGGGCTTCTGAAGCAGCATTCAGCAGACTATTCAGTACCACACCGGAGAGAAGAATGGTCATCTTGGATGTTCCGGCTTTTCTGGACAGCAGATAAATCAGCATGACAGAAAACAGCGCACCCAGGAATGCTGCCAAGGGCTGCATTTGCGGGATCAGCGGAAATATCAATGCAGCTACCAAAGTCATAAACCCGGCACCGGAATTGACACCGATGATATTAGGGCCTGCCAGGGAGTTGCCGAGAAGCGTCTGAATGATGACACCGGCTCCGGCAAGACCGGCTCCCGCAAATACCGCCGCCATAACACGGGGAAAGCGAATGTAGCGCAGAATGTCTGGCAATTCCAGAAGCTGCACCGGAGTGTATATCACCACACCGACACAAAGGGAAACGATGATTACCAGAATCAGCGCAAGAGTGCTGACGGCAAAGATTGCGCCTTTACTGTGAAAGAAGTTCCGCAAGAATTTCATAGCTTTCACCCCACCGTGCATTCGGCTTGTTGTGGAACAGTTCTTTATCCAGGAAGAATACGCGACCGTTTTGTACTGCCTGCAAGGTATTCCAGATGGGATTGGATGTCAGACTAGCTTCCAGTTGCGCCTGGCCTTCCTCCAGATCACCCATGCAGGTAACGAAAATATAGTCGGGATCTTCCGCAACGATGGCTTCGATACTCAAATCGGACAGCAGGCCATTTTCACCGTCTGCAATGTTGATGCAGCCAAACTCCTCCAACATACCGCCAACCATGAAGCTGCTATCCAGCGCCTTCACTTTGGATGAGGATGTACGCAGGATCAGCACCGTGGGCGCATCCTCCCGTTTGCCGCTTGCAATGGCAGCTTCTATTTGAGGTTGGAGAGAGGCAGCATTGGCTTCGTACAGATCAGCCCGTCCGGTAATGTCGGTGAATACCTTCATCAATTCCAGATAATCGGCAAAGTTTTCTACATCAAAATATGCATAGGCGATACCTGTTTTATCCAAGGTTTCCGCCATGGCCCGATGATTGGGCAGGCTGGCCATCAGGATCACAAAATCCAGGTTTGCTGCAAGGATCGCTTCCAGTGATGGCTCCTTCAAAGAGCCGAGGTCAATGTAGTCTTCCGGCAGTTCCAGGTTTCTTTCTGTCACAGCATCACGGGTCGTAGCAGAAATCTCTCCACCTGCGAGCAACCAACATTCTGCAAGGCTTCCGGAGCAGATGCCTACCCGCTGAGGATTTGAAACTGTAATCGTTCTGTCCATAGAATCTGTAAAAGTGATCCCGGTACTTGTTTCCGGCGTTTCCACTCCTGCTGCGCATCCTGAAAGAAGTGTGCAGATAAGCAACAATGCGATCCATCTTGTTTTCATAGCGTGTCCTCATTTCTTTATGGTAAATTCATCATAGTATGGAAAAATCCCGGTCGATGTGATAGTTGCAACATCAATCGGGATTTCACTTTTTTATAATCGATACAGACGAACTGAAACACATAAACCCAAAACAAACAGGAGGAAGATCATTATGGGATTCCATGTCAATGAATCGCAATTCGATGCATGGCTCACCGAACAACGCAAGACCTATGATATTTACGCGCCGATGCGGTACGCAGGGGGCAACACCTTTTCCGATGTAGACTGTATCCGCTACGGAAAAGTCAGCAGTATCTCCGAAATCGTATTTGACAAAAAGAGCGAGTATTCTTTCAAGGAAGTTTTATCCCCCATCTCTCAAACACTGTTTTTCTTCACAGAGAATGAGAAGAAGGAAGCTGATCCCCCGAAGAAGGGCGCCATCATCTTCCTGCGTAGCTGCGATTTACACGCGCTGAAGCGGCTGGACGATATGTACCTGAGAAACGGTCCAGAGGATTACTATTACAAGCGTATTCGGGATAACATCAAGATCGTACTGATTGGCTGTAAGCAATCCTTCGAGAATTGCTTCTGCGTCAGCATGGGAACCAATATTTCTGAGAACTACGATATGAGCGTCAACGCACAAGGCAGCACCTATGCAATTAATTGCAAAGACAATGCATGGAACCAGTTCTTCCTGGA
>JAGBSG010000101.1 GCA_017632035.1 Oscillospiraceae bacterium
ACACCTGCCGAAGTCCGTGCTGAGGCTCTGGTAACTGATACACCGGTACAGTACCCAATTCCTGCAAATAAGAGAATCCAGAAATATAAGGCTCGCTACGCGGCCTAAACAAAACAGCTGCCACCATATCGGCAGCAGCTGATTACAAATATTTTTTAGTTATTTTCCTGGTCTACTTGACAAGGGGCGGTTCAGTTTGCCCGGTTTTTGTTACGAGATCCGTCGCTTCCTGAGGCAATGACACAATTTTGCAACACGCCCTCGTTGCTTCAATTGACAAAGCGAAGCTTTCTCATTATAATCATGTAGACCTTTTTTGCTTGGAGGGAGATTATGACTGATTTACTGCTTCGGCTGTTTGTAAAGGATCACACGCGTACCCAGAACAGTAAGGTCCGCTCTGCCATCGGCAAGCTGTCAGGTGTGGTTGGTATCCTGTGCAATCTGCTGCTGTTTGCGTTCAAGCTGGTGGCTGGCCTGCTTGCATCATCTGTGTCTGTTATGACGGATGCTATGAACAACCTGTCCGATGCCACCAGCTCCATCGTGACCCTTCTGGGCTTTCGGTTGGCGGAGCAGCCTGCCGACGAGGAACACCCTTACGGCCATGCCCGGTTTGAATATCTGTCCGGCTTGGCGGTAGCGGCCATCATTATCGTGATCGGTTTTGAAATGGCGAGATCTGCGGTAGAAAAAATTATTGTGCCCACGCCTACAGAGATCTCCGCGTTGACGATCCTTGTACTTGCTTGCTCTGTTGCCGTCAAGCTCTGGCTGTGCGTGTTTAATCGAAAGTTGGGGAAGCGCATTGGCTCCGGTGCTTTGCAGGCTGCATCGGTGGACAGCCGCAATGATGTGATCGCCACCGCCGCCGTGCTCTTTTCTTCCTTGCTTGAGAAGCTGGCGCGCCTGCCTGTAGATGGCTTTGTTGGTCTCGGAGTAGCGCTGTTCATTCTCTACAGTGGAGCGTCACTGGCGAAAGAGACCATCAGCCCGCTTCTGGGTGAGGCAGCATCTCCGGAGCTTCGTGCCCTGATCGTGGACTATATTGCGCAAAACCCCAAGGTCCTGGGTTATCACGACCTCATGGTTCATGACTACGGTCCCGGTCAGCGCTTCGCGTCGATCCATGTGGAGATGGACGCCACCGAGGATCCGCTTTTTTGCCACGAACTCATTGACGATATGGAGCGCGAGTGCCTAAAAAACCACAATATCCACCTGGTCATCCACTATGACCCCATTGTCACCGATGACCCGGAGCTTGCCAGGCTGCACCAGCTTGTAGATGCAGTTCTTGGACAGGTTGATTCCAGACTGACGACCCACGACTTTCGTATGGTAGCAGGTGCTGGACATACCAACCTGATCTTTGACATTTCCATGCCCCCTGATCTCATAAAGCAGGAGCTATACATTAAAAAGCAGCTGGACGGGGCATTGAACGGGCAGGGGAGCGGCACTTATTACACGGTGATCACATTCGATGTAGGCACCGATCTATAATAGGTATCCACCCATGGGTAAAAGAAAAGGGGCTGCTTAATAGTTCTCGGAGATTGGTGTCATCCTGAGCGGCAGCGAAGGATCCTCGTATCAAAGGGCGTGTTTTCTTAACGGCCTTTCGAATCCCGACACAAGGAAAATTCCGGAATCCGCAAAAGCGGGCTCCGGAATGTTGGTTAGATTGTGGTTTTAGAACGGAACAAACTTGATTTCAGTCCACACCCACAAGGGGTGCGTCCTGAAACCAAGGGATTCTCCCACGGCCTAAAAACATGCCACCGGCATGTTTTCTTAACGGCCTTTCGAATCCCGACACGGTCCAAATGAAAAATGAAGACCGCCCAAATGGGCAGTCTTCATTTTTGGTCGGAGTGTCGGGATTCGAACCCGAGGCCTCTTGGACCCGAACCAAGCGCGATACCAAACTTCGCCACACCCCGATAGCCACAACATTATAATGAAATTCTACCCTGTTGTCAAGTGCGAAGTGCCATTCTGTGCGTTCATAACTATTGATTGCATTTTATCAAGTTAGATTAATTAGTAATTATTTGGGAATAAATTTGAATTTTGCATAAATGTACTTGCAAATTGCTCAAAACTGTGATACCATATGCTCGATCCGATTGCTGATTATGGCTTAAACAGCAATGGCTGTATAAGTATAAACAAAATTTTTAGGAGGCAACAAACATGAAGAAGCGTATCTCTGTTCTTCTCGCTGTCGTGATGCTCCTGGCTGTCGCTATGGTCATTACCGGCTGCGGTGAGACAAACACCGAACCCAAGGTACATAAGCACGATATCGGCGAGACCAAGGATGTCGAGTTTACTGTATGGGACGGCTCCGCCATCACCGGCGAAGGTACCTATAACCTGTATCTCGATAAGGATATGAAGATGGATAAGAAGCTGGTCCTTGGCGACATGATGAGCACGTCCGACATTACCATCAACCTGTGTCTGAATGGTTACAAATGGGAGTCCGAGGGCCGTATTGCTGATATCTATGACGGCGTTACCCTGAACATCTGCAACTGCTCCGAGACCGAGACTACCGTCGTTGGCAAGGGTGATCCCTATATTAAGCGCGCCGGCACCTTCTATGTTAACCTCGAAGGCGAGCTGAACGTCTACGGCAAGATCAATGTCACCTGTGACAACACTGCAGAGCGTGTTGCATACGGCGGTGTTGCCGAAGTTATGGGCAAGATGGGTATCTACGGCGCTACTGTCACCGGCGTCGATGTCAAGAGAATCCCCAAGGAAAACGGCCAGGCTGACACCACCACCGGCCAGGGCGGCGGCATCTGCGTCAACAGCGGCGGTGAGCTTATTCTGAAGGACGGCCTGATCACCGGCGGTAGCTCTGCTGTCGGTGCCAATGTCTTTGTGGTTGGCGGTTCCACCTTCACCATGGAGAACAGCAAGATCACCGGTGGCCTGTGCAAGTTCTATACCTACCCTAACCAGAACGGCGAACCCAGCACCAGCGGCGGCAACGGTTCTGTTTTCATTGAAGAGTCCACCTTCATCATGAAGAACAGTGAGATCTCCGGCGCTGAGGTTGCAGGTAAGGCTGCAGTTATGTGCAACAAGGCTAACTGCGTTGTTGAGATGACCGATTCCAAGATCATCAACAACAAGTCCACTCATGCGACCTTCGGCGGTGGTATGCACTGGGCAAAGGACGATGGCGTTCTGAAGCTCTCCGGAAAGATCGAGATTGATAACAATACCAATGGTTCCGGTAAGTCCAATGTTCTGATCTACTCCCCCGGCATGGTCATTCAGGATCTGGGCATGTCCGCTGATTCCAAGGTTGGCATTTCTGTCTTTGAGAACACTGCCGGTAAGGTTGCTGACAAGAACTCTGCTGCTTTCTATGCTGACAGCGACGCTTGCAAGCTGGTCGAGGACAACGGCGGCTGGGCTCTGGCTAAGAAGTAATTAAGCCAAGCTATTTGAATAAAACCTAGTTTTCCCGCCTGTACCACATGCCGGTACAGGCGGTTTTTAATTGGAATTTTCCTGAATGCATCCTGATAAAATTGCACAGGAGGGATGATCATGGGATATACAGTACATTATGGAACAGCAACACCAAAGCGGTTCAAAAAAACCAGGCTTCGCATACGGATACCGGCAGCTGTACTGCTGCTTTTTGTGTCAGTCACAGCGATTCGGAGCATTTGGCCCGGGGAGATGGAATTGCTTCGGCACACATTGCTGCCCTGGACGCAGGAATCTGCCCAGGCAGCATTCTCAGAGCTTGTGGAGGACCTGAGCGCCGGGGGATCTTTTGCGGATGCGGTTACTGCCTTCTGTCAGGAGTTATTGAATGAAACTACAGATCCCGGATGAGCTTCATGTCACACTGCTGCCGGGGATGTATGTGTTTCTGGCACTTCTGCTGTTGCTGTTACCTCTGCGTTGGTTACTTGCGCTGGCTGTCAGCACTGTCGTCCATGAACTGTTTCACATTGGAGCGATCCGTCTGCTGGGCATCAGACTCTACGGCATGAGTGTGGAGGTTGGTTCTGTAAAGCTCCATACAGAGCCGATGACGGCGCGTCAGGAGCTGATCTGCGCTATTGCAGGGCCCCTGGGTGGACTGTCGCTGTTGCTCCTTGCGAGGAGGTTTCCGGTAACAGCGACCTGCGCAGCCTTCCAGTCCTTCTATAATCTGCTGCCTCTGGAGCAGTCTGATGGCAGCAGGATCCTCCGCTGCGGTGCAAAACTGCTCTTACCCATGCCTGTGGCCGAGAGGCTTTGCGGGATCATTGAAAGGGCCTTTCTTGTGTGTATTCTTTTAGTGGGCATCTACGGAAGTGTTGTGCTGAAGTTAGGGCTGGTTCCCGTAGGCATTTCACTGGTGATTCTTTTGAAAAATAACAAAAGCCCTTGCAAAGCGGGCGGTCAGGCTGTACAATAGAGCTACTCAAGAAATGAGGTACAGCTATGACCAATTTGCTTCAAAGAGTGCTGCCGACTGTGCAGAAGCCTGCGCGGTATACCGGCGGCGAATTTAATGAGATCAAGAAGGACCTTGCAGATGTCCGCGTCCGTGTGGCATTTTGTTTTCCGGATACTTATGAGATCGGTATGTCCAATGTTGGTATGCGCATCCTGTATGGTGTAATGAACCGCATGGACGGTGTGTGGTGTGAGCGTGTGTTTGCGCCCTGGGGAGATATGGAGGAGGCTATGGAAAAGCACAGCCTGCCTCTTTGGGCTCTGGAAAGTCAGTCTCCAGTAAAGGATTTTGACATGATCGCCTTTACCATCGGCTATGAAATGTGCTATACCAACATCCTGAATATGCTGCGTCTGGCTCAGGTGCCCCTCCATGCCAAGGATAGGCAGGGCCTGAAGAATATCGTGTTTGCCGGTGGCGTGTGCGCCTTTAATCCTGAGCCCTTGGCAGACTTTGTTGACTTCTTTTCTCTTGGAGAAGGGGAAGAGATCACCCCTGAGATCCTCAGCTTGTATGACCGCGCAAAGGCGGAGGACTGGTCTAAGGACCAGTTCCTTGCAGCAGTCTCCCAGATTCCCGGAATCTATGTGCCGTCCTTTTATGCCCATGAATATGCGCCGGACGGTACGCTTGCCCGTGTAGTACCGTCACAGGGCGCTCCGGAGACTGTGACAAAGCGCATTATCGAGGATCTGGACAGTGCCTATTTTCCGACAAAGATGATCGTTCCCTCTACGGAGATCGTCCATGACCGGGCAAATCTGGAGGTGTTCCGGGGTTGTATCCGTGGATGCCGGTTTTGTCAGGCAGGCTTTTCCTGCCGGCCGGTGCGAAAGAAGAGCGCCCATGTACTCTACCGCCAGGCTGTGGAGACTCTGGAGGATTCCGGGCATAATGAGATCACACTGTCCAGCCTTTCGACCTCCGATTATCGGCATCTAAAGGAACTGACAGATGCCATGATCCCGTACTGTGCCGATCACAAAGTAAATCTTTCCGTGCCGTCCCTGCGGGCAGATAATTTTTCCAGGGAGCTGATGCAGCGGCTGCAGACTCTACGCAAAAGCGGTCTGACCTTCGCCCCGGAGGCAGGCACACAGCGTCTGCGTGATGTGATCAATAAGAACCTGACGGAAGAAGAGATCCTGAACAGCTGTACCAACGCATTTGCCGGCGGCTGGAATAATGTGAAGCTCTACTTCATGTTGGGACTCCCCACGGAAACTGATGAGGATGTTCTGGGCATAGCTGACCTGGTCTACAAGATCATCCAGGCATGGAAAGAGCACGCCGTGAACAAAAAGCGGGGTCTGCGTGTCCATGTGGCGACAGCCTATTTTGTTCCAAAGCCCCATACACCATTTCAGTGGGAGGCCCAGATCACGCCTGAGGAATACCTGCGCCGCGCAAAGCTCCTGAAGAACCATTTCTATTCCAAGTCCATCGAGTATAATTACCACGAGCCGGATCTAAGCCGACTGGAAGCTGTGTTTGCCCGTGGAGATCGCCGGGTGGGCCCGGTGATCGAGGAGGCCATGAAACGCGGAGCCCGGCTGGACGGGTGGGACGAATACTTCTCCTACAAGACATGGCTGGAGGCGTTTGAAGCCTGCGGCGTAGACCCCGATTTCTATACGGTCCGCGGCTATGGCCAGGACGAGCTGCTGCCTTGGGATATGATCGATGTGGGTGTCAGCAAAGCTTTTCTGCTGCGAGAGCGGAAAAAAGCTTACGGTGCAGTCGTGACACCGGACTGTAGGGAAGGCTGCAGTGGATGCGGCGCAAACTGCTTGCTGAAGGAGGTGGACTGCGATGCCTAGATTGCTGTTCGAAAAGACGGGAAAAGCCGTCTGGATCTCCCATTTGGATCTGATGCGCCTGTTCCAGCGTGCTTTTAAGCGTGCAGGACTGCAGCTGAAGCATACCCAGGGTTTTAACCCAAGACCCTCGGTTTCGATTGCACTGCCCCTGTCTGTAGGCGTGGAGAGCCGTTGTGAGCTGCTGGACTTTGATCTGGACGGACAGGATATACAGCCCGAAGAGATTCTAACCAGACTGAATACAGCCCTTGTGGACGGTGTCCGGGTCCTGCAGGTGTATGAGAGTGGGCGAAAACTCAGAGACCTTGCGCTGCTCTCTTGCGTTGTAACGCTGGAGTATGATAATGGTGTGGGAGCTGATACCGCCGATGCTATTGAAAAATTGTTTTCCAGAGAATCTCTTCCTGTGTCCAAGAAGAGTAAGAACGGCCCTGTGGAGCAGGATATCATCCCCATGATCAGGAACCTGGAGATTCGGCAGGCAGATGACAGCACAGTAGAAATACATGCCCTGATCTGCTGCCAGAACCCCTCCATGAATCCTATGCAGCTTTCCGGGGCGGTAGAGCGGTATCTGCCGGAGTATAGGCCTGACAATGCCGTATGCCGGCGTGTGGAGCTGTACGATAACCAAGAAACGATTTTTCGATAAGGAGACAGAAGAATGGATAATCAGAATATGCTTGCCCTTGAGGAATGCCCCATTTGCCGCGGTCCTGGTATGCTGCTGCATGAGGGTGGCTGGAGCGTACAGGTAGAGTGTGTGGATTGCAGTGCCCATACTGTGTATGTTGAGTATGAAAATGATACGCAGAAAGCTGAGGCTGAGCGGGCTGTTGCAAGCCTTTGGAATATGGGTAAGGTAGTTAGATCCGAACGCGGCGAATAAAATTCAAAAATTTTCAAAATAATGCTTGCATTTTTCGCCAAGGTGTGCTAATATACTCTGGCGTTAAGAAAACGCAAGCAAAATCCGGGTGTGGCGAAGTTTGGTATCGCGCTTGAATGGGGTTCAAGAGGCCTCGAGTTCGAATCTCGACACTCGGACCAATAAAACCGAAAGAGTTTTTACTCTTTCGGTTTTATTATTTTTTGAATCAGGAATCGAACTCGAGGCCTCTTGTATTTCAATCATTGGCCTAAGCAGTTGGCGCTTTGCGCCAAGCTGCTTCGAGTTCGAATCTCGACACTCGGACCAAAAAAGACTAGAAACAGGCTGTTTCTGGTCTTTTTTTATTTCAAAAAGTTCTGGGCTTTTTCAGGATTTCGTGAGCGTTGTGACGAGGTTGTGACGAGCGTATTCAATGGAACCTACGACAGTGCATAAAATCAACAAGCCGCAAATCACTTGATTTGCGGCTTGAAACAGTTTATGCCTGCTCGGTAATGTCATGTATTTTTTTGTTCTTGCCAAAATAAGCCCGGATATATTGGATAAAGGACACAAGCATAAATACGGCATCAATATGTGACACGACGGTCACGACCTCCAGGCTGAGCGTCGGGATCATTACCATGACGATCAGACTGATAAACAGCACTGTCGTGCAGATCTTTCCGGCCAAAAGTGCACCTTCAAGCATTTTGCCTTTTCGCAGAGTGATACCACCTGCGATCAGCTGAAAGCCTTCCTTCACTACGAATAAAAAAACCAGATACCACAAAATCGGGTATCGCACAGCCAGGCAGACGATCAAAGTAAACTGTGTCGCCTTGTCGGCCAGCGGATCCAGGATCTTACCTATAGTAGTGATCATGTTAAAGTGCCTGGCGATCTTGCCGTCGATCAGGTCAGTCAGGCAGGAGACCGCCAGGATCCCGGCAGACAGGTAGTAATGGCTGGGCTCTGTGGCATTGAAATAGATCACCATATACACCGGAATGAGACCCAGTCGAAACAGGCTCAGTAGATTCGGTATTGTCAATATTTCTTTTTTCCAATTCTTTATGAACATGACATTTCCTCCGTGGTATCACGAAAGCGTATACCATTAAGAGTATTATACGCCCTTCTGCAGGTTTAATCAAGCCCTATCTGTGAACATGTTGAAAAAATTATGGAAATTCTTTCAGGAAACACATGGACCTACACCTGCCGGTTGACATTGAGTGTGAAATGATTAACGAGGTACTTCCACGTCTGCTTATCCAGCTCGCCGGTGGGGGACAGACCTGCCAGAGCCTGGAATCCGGCCAGTGCTTCAGCGGTCGGATCATCCAGCACACCGTTGTGGGGTGGTTGGCTGATATCCGGGTGCAGCAGGGAAAGATAGAGCAGCATACTTTGCAATAGGTACAGATATGGGCTGCTGTCACCAAGGCGGAATACCTGGCCAGGATCAAATATGATTTCGATGGGAACGGCCTTATCCACACGGACGAGGGCATCTTTATATGCCGGTACGATAGCCTCCCAAGTGGATTGATCCACCACTCCGGTTACAGGAAGACCGTTTCTTCGCTGAAATGCGGATACAGCGGTCATTGTCTCCTGATCGTAGACACCGTCCGGAATTACGGTAGGCAGGGTCTGGTCGTCCTCAGCGATCACTCGGAGCATGGTCTGCAGACTGCGGATGGGTTGGCTCACAAATGATTCTGCCGGTCTCATCTGACCACCTCCTGACTGATGGGATCCTGCATGCCCAAGCGCAGATCAAATCCGGGGAATTGGGTGAGGGTACTGGAGCGTTTATACAGATTTATGCTGGGGTCTGTGTTGGGTGCGGATGTGTTGCCACGCGGCGTTACGCTGGCTGTGCGGATTGCTCGGCGGCTGACGTTCGTAAAGCTGCCGGTCTGCACGGCACTGCCTGTAGACACGGCTGCTGCAGTTGTGGCAGGAGTCGTATTGCTGACGGGGAAAGTCTCCCGGCTGCGCAGAGTGGTATTTTCGATACCAGAGAACTGGTCATAAATCTCATCCCATGTCGCGGCATCTACAATACCGGTCTCAGGAAGGCCGAAGCGGCGCTGGGCCGCAATGACGGCTGCTCTGGTGGCCAATCCAAAAATTCCGTCAACGCTGACAGGTGGGATGCTTGGTATGTAGGTGGAGAGTACGGAAAGCATGTATTGCAGATGGCGTACCTTGTCTCCGGTACTGCCTTCTTGCAGGCCGTTGGGCGCGGACAAACTGATCGCATAAAACTGCTGGCCTTGGCTGCGCAGCTCCGAAAGGGAAAGCACTGCGGTGTAAAGACGCACGATGGCGTACCATGTCGCCGGGCCTACAATGCCATCGTCCGTTAGCCCGAAGATACGCTGAAATGCCCGTACAGTGGCCTCTGTCCGGCTGCCAAAAATGCCGTCAACATTTGCGATTTTTGGGATCGCCGGGTAGTTCTGGGAGATGCGGTTCAGAGCGACCTGCAGTACCACCACATTGGGGCCGCTGCTGCCGCGTTGTAGGGGTGTTCCCGGATACGAGGACATGATGCCTCGGATCGGTGCATTCAAAACAGTTTCTATATTTCCGTAATAACTGCGAAGGATCTGGTCTGAGTTATAGCCCTGCTGGGCGAGATTTTGGCTGCCCCACTGGCTCAGTCCCTCGCAGGTAACTGTTGTTCCGTTGCAGAACTTGGCAGCCAAGGGTTCAACGAATCCAGGCCTCCGAAGATAGTCATTGAAGATCTCGTCTACAAGACGGGATATATTCTCAAAATAGCTTCTCCCATTCACAAAGAACTGGTCATAGGCAGTAGAATTGGTTATGTCAAAGTCGTAGCCGCGGCTGCGGTAGAATTCTGTGTACACCCGGTTCAGGGCATAGGATACGATGGCAAGTATGTTGGCCCGCAGAGCGCTTTCATCCCAGGTGGGATAGATCTCGCTGGAGGCGACATTTTTCACATAGTCCACAAAGGGGACGGTTACATTTGCGGCATCTGCTGATGGTGGACCAAGGTGAACTGTGATCTGCTGAGGTACATAGGGAATGACCGTTGGCATAGCTGTACCTCCTATAGATTCTGGGCCGGTGTGCGGAATATCTCGGCTTTTGTCCACTTATCGGGCAGCTCGGAAAGCGGAATCATCTCAAGGTTCTGATCTGTGACCGTATCGGCAAATATCTGCACATTTTCTGCCTCGATCTGCTCGTAGTTTTCCAGCCTGGCGTAAATATTCACGTTGGTAAAGGGAATGATGCCTGTGTCAGGTGTCTGACTTGCCGCCAGATCAGGAACGCTGATGGGTATTGGCTCAATGCGCCCGCTTCGGTCTGTGAGACGCATGGCGATGGCGCTGCCATCCGGGTTCGTTACCATCACAGCCACATCTTCAAGTGGTATTTGTGCGTTGCTGGTATAGGCGTGCACCTGTATGTAGCCTGTTGCTGACAGAAATATCCCTCCTTTCAGGGGTTCGGATTATGATATGCGCAGGGAAAAGAGAATGTGCAGGGGTTATAAAAACCCCTGCATCTGGCGTATATTTGCGGTCTCGGTATCCAGAAGCTTTTGAAACAAACCACTGACCTCATCATCTACATGCTCACATTGGTGCATATCTTTGAGGCCGATGATCATGCCTCTGGTGTTGCCCTGAATCATCATGGCAGCTACTTTGGAATTGATCTTACCGTAAGACAACCGGGCTTTGGTCATCATGTCAGCCATTTTGCGCACTGCGGGATTGACCTCACGCAGTTCCCACCCTCTGGAGGACGCAATGCTATGGGCCTGAGTTTCAATGGTATCATATTCGCGCAGCTGTGACTGCAGCGCCTTGCGCAGGTCAGTGCGCACAGAGGTATCCAACACACTGCGGATGCCAACCTGACCCATCTGCACGGTAGAAATAATGGAATCCAGCATTTTTTTATTGTCTTTCACTTTTATCACCCACGGTAGTTTGCCACGATCAAAAAGAATCATGCACAACTTAACTGCAGAAGCATAGAATATTGGGTGAAAGGAAAGGGATGCTGCATGTGCGCAATAGCCGGTATGATCGGTCTTGAGTACAATGAGGATATTTTCAAAAAAATGCTTCAAACTATGCGACGCAGAGGACCGGACGGCTCCGGTACATATGTAAACTCTATGTGTGCGCTGCTGCATACAAGGCTTGCGATCATTGATCCTGAGGGCGGCAGGCAGCCAATGGAGCTGGATTGGGCGGGGGAGACCTATGTGATCACCTACAATGGCGAGCTCTATAATACTGCTGAGGTGCGTGAGTCGCTCAGGAAATTGGGACACAGCTTTCTTGGACACTCCGATACAGAGGTGGTTCTGCATGCCTATGCCCAGTGGGGCGCAAAGGCTCTTGAGCTGTTTAACGGTATCTTTGCCTTTGGGGTCTGGGAGAAGCAGCACAGAAGACTGTTCCTGGCCCGGGATAGAATGGGTGTAAAACCCCTGTTTTATAAACTCCACGATAGCGGATTGCTATTTGGCTCAGAGATCAAAACCATTCTGACATATCCAACAGTCAGGGCAGAGCTGGATTCTATCGGCATTGCTGAGATCCTGCTGCTGGGCCCCGGAAGAACGCCGGGCAGCGGCGTGTTTCGGGGAATTTGTGAATTGGAGCCGGGCTGGTGTTGCTATTATGAAGAGGGAAAGCTACACCTCTGGCAGTATTGGTCCCTGAAGGACCGGAAGCATACCGATTCCTTCCCGGAAACAGTTGAGAAGGTCAGGGAATTGGTATGTGATGCGATTCAGCGGCAGATGGTGTCTGATGTACCCATCGGCACATTTCTTTCAGGTGGCCTTGACTCCAGCTTGATTTCGTCTGTCTGTGCCCGGCAGATGGCTGAAAGAGGTGAATTGCTGGACACATTCTCCGTCGACTATATGGACAATGATAAATACTTCACACCCGGGAAATTTCAGCCCAATGCGGATGGGCAGTACATTCGTATCATGGAGTCGGTGCTGAATACCCGGCACCACTGGTCGGTTTTGACGCCTGAGGATCTGATGGATGCCCTTGAAGCCGCAACGCTGGCCCGCGACCTGCCCGGTATGGCGGATGTGGATTTCTCCTTGCTGGCCTTTTGCGGACAGATCCGATCCCATGTAAAGGTCGCCCTGTCCGGCGAGTGTGCCGACGAAATATTTGGTGGTTATCCATGGTATCGTGATCCTGAGGTCAGAGCTGTTGCAGGCTTTCCCTGGGCCCAGAACACAAAATATCGGGCATCCTTCCTCCACAGGGAACATCTTCTGAAACTGGATCCGGAGGAATTTGTTCAGCAGCGATATCAGCAGACCATCAGCGAGGCGGATATCCTATCGGGTACATCCCCACAGGAACGCCGCATGAAGGAGATGGTGTGCCTGAATCAGCGATGGTTTATGCAGACGCTGTTGGACCGCAAGGACCGCATGAGTATGTACCATGGATTGGAGGTGCGCGTTCCGTTTTGTGATTACCGGATCGCAGAGTACCTCTACGGTGTGCCGTGGGAGTATAAAGACCATAACGGTTTCGAAAAAGGTCTGCTTCGTACGGCTATGGAAGGGCTTTTGCCAATGGAAGTTCAGTGGAGGAAGAAGAGCCCTTATCCCAAGACCTACGACCCCCGATACCTACAGATAGTCAGTGCAAGGCTGGAAGAGGTTTTAGCTTCCGGCGATGCGCCGATTCTGCAGATCGTAAAAAAAGAAGCCCTGCGGGCACTCCTTGGTGCGGAATATGCCTGGCCCTGGTACGGTCAGCTGATGAAGGTGCCCCAGACCATCGCCTATATGCTGCAGATCAACTACTGGTTAGCGGCGTACAATATTTCGGTGGTGTGATTTTGAAAATACCCATTGTCAACCGTAAGACTATATGGTAAAATAGCCGCGATTTCATTATAAAGAGAAAGAAAGCGATCCTGATGATGGAAACGATGATTCCGGTATTTCTGCAGATGCTGGTCCTGTTTTTGCTGATAGGCATAGGTTACCTGGGCGGCAAGACCAGGGTCATGACTGTTGAGGGAAATAAATCCCTTTCCAAGCTGGTCAACTGTATCACCAATCCCTGCAATATCCTTTATTCCTCATTGTGCGGTGAGCATCTGCTCCGCAACGGTGAGGTGCTCACATTGCTTGGACTCTCTGTTGCCATGTATGTGTTCTTGATCGCTGCGGCTCAGCTGATCCCCAAGCTGCTGAAGGTTCCTCAGGAGCAGGCAGGCCAGTATAAGTTTATGATGATCTACTCTAATGTGGGATTTATGGGCATACCGGTGGTTACAGCTGTTTTCGGACCGGATGCCGTGTTCTGCGTTTCGGTGATCATCATGGTGTTCTATATGTTCCTGTTTACCCACGGCATCTACCTGATCTGCGGCGGCAAGGGCGGCTTTGACTGGAAGTCGCTGATCACGCCCATGACGGTCAGCTCGGCGGTTTCCATCGTCAGCTACCTGTGCAGATTCCAGGTGTCTGGTGTTTTGCAGGATACATTGAATATGCTTAGAAATGTGACCACGCCCTGCGCTATGCTGATCATTGGCTGCGCGCTGTCGGCTATCCCGTTTAAGAGCGTGTTTTCCAATTGGAGACTGTATGTCGTATCGTTTTTGAAGCTGCTGGTGATCCCGTGTATTATTTACCTGTGCCTGCGGGGAATTGTGAGCAATCCTGTGATGCTCGGCGTGATCGTTGTCATCATGGCAATGCCCATCGCCTCCAGCTTTACCATGCTCACTGCCCAGTATGATAAGGATCAGAGCCTAGCTGCCGCGTCGGTTTTCATCACAACATTACTCTCTGTGATCACGATTCCATTGCTTGCCGGTGTCCTGAATGCCGGCTGACCAAATGCGAAATAATGCCGTCTGTCATTGCGTCAGGCGGCATTATTTCTTTATTCACCGAAAAAAGAGAATGAAAATTATGCATTTTTTCCACATGAAAAAAAGTCAGTCTTGTGTTATAATGTAGCCAGTTTCAGGAAAACAACAGGAAGGGAGCAGGAGAGTATGTATCAGTGTGGCGAGCAGGTGTTGTATGGTATCCACGGCGTTTGCCGTATCGTTGCGCTTGAAAAGCGTTTAGTGGATCGCAAGCAGGTGGAATACTATGTGCTGGAACCGGTAGACCAGGCAGGTGCCCGGTTCTATGTTCCAACCCACAACCAGGCAGCTGTAGCAAAGCTGCGCAGGGTCCTGTCCCTCCAGGAGCTGACCCAGCTGCTTCAGTCGGAAGCGGTACAGCAGAACGCATGGATCGAGGATGAGGGGAAGCGGAGGCTCTATTACCGCGATCTGATCTGCAGCGGCAATCGGGCTGCTCTCATCAGCATGGTCCACTCACTTCACCGGCATAAAGAAGCCCAGGCCGCGGCAGGGAAGAAATTTCACCAGTGTGATGAAAACTTTCTGCGTGACGCTGAAAAACTGCTTGACTCAGAATTTTCGCTGGTACTGAAGATTCCCCAGGAGCAGGTTGCCGAGTATGTGTGCAGTGTGCTGCAGGGTAATGAAATCTGAATGCGCCCCCTCTGAAAAGAAAGTTTTTTTCAGAGGGGGATTTCCTATTGACAAATCGCAATCGATGCGTATAATTGTATACATTAATCCAAAAAGCCAAGGAGGGTGCAGTTATGCTTGAGATATCCAATAAAACAAATCTTCTTGAGCAGAAGTCATATAAATATTCCCTGCAGGATGTCAGTGAACCAAACCTGCAGCGTGATGTTTTTACTCAGGGAATGGTGCCCAAGGTCTCCTTCAACCACCGCCGTGTGCCGCTGAATATGCCGGAGGAGATCTGGATCACGGATACATCCTTGCGTGACGGGCAGCAGTCGGTAGAGCCATATACTGTTGATCAGATCGTCAATATCTATAAGCTGCTGAGTAAGCTTGGGGGTCCTTACGGTATTATTCGCCAGACTGAGTTCTTTATCTATAGCAAAAAGGACCGGGATGCCATTGAAAAGTGCATGTCGCTGGACCTAAAATTCCCAGAGATCACGACCTGGATCCGGGCAAGCAAGGATGATTTCCGTCTGGTAAAGGACATGGGCATTAAGGAGACGGGCATTCTGGTCAGCTGCAGTGACTATCACATTTTCAAGAAAATGAAAATGAGCAGGCAGCAGGTTCTGGACTACTACCTTGCCACAGTGAAGGATGCCTTTGATGCCGGTATCGTGCCTCGCTGCCACCTGGAGGATATTACCCGTGCCGACTTCTATGGCTTTGTGGTTCCTTTTGTCAATGAGCTGCAAAAGCTTTCCAAGGAAGCAGGTATCCCGGTAAAAATCCGCGCTTGTGACACTATGGGCTATGGCGTTCCCTATACGGAAGCTGCTTTGCCCAGAAGCGTTGCCGGTATTATTTACGGCCTGCAGCACTACGCGGATGTGCCCAGCGAATGTCTGGAGTGGCATGGCCATAACGATTTCTATAAAGCCGTTGCCAATGCGTCTACCGCCTGGCTCTACGGTGCCTGCGCCGTCAATTGCTCGCTGCTTGGCATTGGCGAGCGCACCGGAAATATCCCTCTGGAGGCTATGGTATTCGAGTATGCGTCTCTGCGTGGCTCATTGGATGGCATGGATCCTACAGTGATTACAGAGATCGGAGAATTCTTCCAGCATGAGGTCGGCTATACCGTGCCGGATATGACCCCCTTTGTCGGTCGAAACTTCAATGTGACCCGTGCAGGCATCCATGCCGACGGACTGATGAAGGACGAGGAGATCTACACGATCTTTGACACGAAGAAGCTGCTGAACCGCCCCGCAACAGTCCAGATCGGAAAGGCCTCCGGCCTTGCGGGCATTGCTTACTGGATCAACCAGGCGTACAACCTGGAGGGCGATGCCTGTGTTGACAAAAAGGACCCGTTGGTCGTGGCAATGAAGCAGTGGATCGATGCGCTGTATGAAGATGGCCGCCAGACTGTGCTTTCCAACAAGGAACTGGACGAGAAGATCGAAGAGCTTGCCCCCGGCAGATTTAACATTCGTTGAAGGGAGCTTTCCAATGAGAGAATTTCATACAACATCTCTGGCGGATCAGGTATTTGACAAGCTGGAAAATGATATTATCACCGGTGTGTACCCAAAGGGAGAGATCCTGACAGAACTGAAGCTTGTGGAACAGCTGGGCGTCAGCAGAACGCCGATCCGTGAGGCGCTGCGCAGGCTGGAGCAGGAACGATTGATCGCAGAATCCGGCAAGGGCTCTGTTGTGTTGGGCATTACAGAGGAGGACCTGGAGGATATTATGAATATCCGGGAGCATATCGAAGGACTGGCTTCCTACTATGCCGCAGTGAATATGACGCCTGATGGATTGAAGGAACTGGAGCACATCATGGATCTGCAGGAGTTTTATTTCAGTAAGCATGACCTGGAGCATATGCGTCAGATAGATGATAAGTTCCATGATCTGATCTGCCAGCTCAGCAAGCGCACGGTCATTAATGACACGCTTGTTCCGCTGCACAGAAAGACCCAGCGATACCGCAAAAAGTCTATGGAGAACGATCAGAGACTGGTGAATATGATCGCTGAGCACAGAAATATTTTTAACGCGATTGCTGCCGGGGACGCCGCACTGGCTGAGTCCCTGACAGCGCAGCATATCAGAAATGCAAAGCTTAACATGCTGGAAAGGCTGAAAAACAATGGGTAAGACAATTGCACAAAAGATCATTGCCGCACATCTGGTTTCGGGTGAAATGAAGACCGGCAGTGAGATTGCCTTGAGAATCGATCAGACATTGACCCAGGATGCCACCGGAACTATGGCATATCTGGAATTTGAAACGATGGGGATCCCCAGAGTCCGCACAGAGCTGAGTGTGGCGTATGTGGATCACAACACGCTGCAGTCCGGCTTTGAAAATGCCGATGACCACAGATATTTACAGACCGTTGCGGCAAAGCACGGCGTATACTTCTCCAGACCCGGTAATGGTATTTGCCACCAGGTCCATCTGGAGCGCTTTGGAAAGCCAGGAAAGACTCTGATCGGTTCTGATAGCCATACACCCACCGGCGGCGGCATTGGTATGCTGGCCTTTGGCGCAGGCGGACTGGATGTGGCTGTTGCCATGGGCGGCGGTGCTTACTATATCACCATGCCCAAAATGTTCAAGGTCGAGCTTACCGGAAAACTGCGTCCCTTTGTTACCGCAAAGGATGTGAGTCTGGAGCTGCTGCGTATTCTTTCTGTAAAAGGCGGTGTAGGCGCGATCATCGAATGGGGAGGCGAGGGTGTCAAGACCCTGTCCGTTCCGGAGCGTGCCACCATTACCAATATGGGCACAGAGCTGGGTGCTACCACATCCATCTTCCCCTCTGATGAAACCACCAGAGCCTTCCTGAAGGCCCAGGGCAGGGAAGCAGACTACATACCCCTTGCCAGTGACCCGGATGCGGAATACGATCGGGTTATACATATCGATCTTTCCGCATTAAAGCCCATGATCGCATGCCCCCACAGTCCTGACAATGTTGTCAGTGTGGATAGCCTGGCCGGAACAAAGGTCGATCAGGTCTGTATCGGCTCCTGTACCAACTCATCCCTTCAGGATATGCTGAAGGTTGCAGCCATCCTGAAGGGGAGGACCATTGCACCTGGCGTAAGCCTGTCTATTTCTCCCGGCTCCAAGCAGGTGCTGACCATGCTGGCCGACTGCGGCGCGCTGACGGATATCCTGGCCAGCGGCGCCCGGGTGTTGGAATGTGCTTGCGGACCTTGCATCGGTATGGGCTTTTCACCCAATTCCGGCGGTGTAAGTCTGCGTACCTTTAACCGTAACTTCCTGGGCAGAAGCGGTACCAAGGATGCCCAGGTCTATCTGGTTTCTCCCGAAACCGCAGTGGCTGCAGCGCTGACAGGCGTGATCACCGATCCTACCACACTGGGAACGATGCCCGCAGTCGTTATGCCCGATACCTTCCGCATTGACGATTCTGCAGTTCTTGCGCCTGCACAGGATGGTGCTTCCGTTGAGGTTCTTCGGGGCCCCAACATCAAGGAATTCCCCAAGAGCAAGCCCTTTGCAGATACTCTGACGGCCACTACCGTGTTGAAGGTCGGTGATAACATTACCACCGATCATATCATGCCTGCCGGTGCAAAGATCCTGCCTTACCGCTCCAATATTCCGTTCCTGTCCCAATTCTGCTTCCAGGTATGCGATCCTGCCTTCCCTGAGCGGGCGAAAGCAGCCGGTGACGGCATCATTATCGGCGGCAGTAACTACGGTCAGGGCTCTTCCAGAGAGCATGCCGCATTGGTTCCGATGTACCTTGGAATTCGTTGTGTTATAGCCAAGAGCTTTGCCCGTATCCATGTTGCAAACCTGATCAACGCAGGCATCTTGCCGCTTACATTCCAAAATCCTGAGGATTACGAGTTGATTGAACAGGGCAGCAGCCTGGTGCTCGATAACATCCGTGAGGGCATGGAGCGGGGAGAACTTACGGCTGTTGACATGAACAGCGGCAAAAAAATCGTCTTGCTGTGCAGCCTTACAGAGCGCCAGAGAGCTATTTTGCTGGCAGGCGGTCTGTTGAACTATACAAAGGAGAATGGCTGATGAAGGAATTGGAACTTGCATGTGAACAATTTCGCACGCTGCTTTCGGAGCAGCTGGAGCGCGTGGCAAAAATGAATGATGAGAAGGTGGACTATTCCGCCAAGGATGTCATTACCATTGGCATCGTCGCCGGCGACGGCATTGGCCCGATCATTATGGACCAGGCGGTCCGTGTCCTGCATAAGCTTTTGGATGATAAGATCGCTGCAGGAAAGATCTGCATTAAGACAATTGAGGGCCTGACGATTGAAAACCGCTTACGGCTGGGTAAGCCTGTGCCTGAGGATGTTCTGGCGCAGATCAAGTCCTGCGATGTCCTCCTGAAAGGCCCTACAACCACGCCTATGGGCGGCAAAATGGAAAGCGCCAATGTGACCCTGCGCAGAGAATTGGACCTCTACGCCAATGTCAGGCCCGTGTGCATCCCGGAAGAGGGAATCGACTGGGTTTTCTATCGTGAGAATACCGAGGGAGAGTATGTTCTTGGCAGCAGAGGTGTTGAACTGCCCGGTATGGCTGTAGATTTTAAGGTCACCACCGATGCCGGCACCAGACGGATCGCCCGTGCAGCCTTCGAGTATGCCCGGCAGAACGGCAAGAACCGTGTGTCTATCGTGACGAAGGCCAATATCATGAAAAAGACTGACGGCAAGTTTACCGCCATCTGCCATGAAGTGGCTGAAAACTACCCCGGTATTACTGCCGATGATTGGTATATCGATATTATGACTGCCAACCTGGTCAATCCCGCTATTCGTAATCAGTTCCAGGTGTTTGTGCTTCCCAATCTGTACGGTGACATCATTACCGATGAGGCGGCCCAGATCCAGGGCGGCGTAGGTACTGCGGGCAGTGCCAATATTGGTGATAGGTATGCTATGTTTGAAGCCATCCACGGCTCTGCACCCAGAATGCTGGAAGAAGGCCTGGGCGACTATGCCAACCCTGCAAGCATTCTGAAGGCTGAGGCTATGCTCCTGCGGCATATTTGCTGCGCGGAAGAGGCGCAAAAGCTGGAGGCTGCGCTGGCTGCATGCAAGACTGTTGTGACCGGTGATGCCAACGGCGCTACCTGTCAGAGCTATGCAGATTCCCTGATGGAACTGCTGTAACCTAAAAACGCTGAGGAGTTATTTCTTCTCAGCGTTTTTTAGAATTAATTCTGTATTCGGATTTGCTGCCCGGTGATCAGCGGATAAGTCAGCAGTTTAGTGCCATCCAGGTCAACTCTGTGCATATCTACGGCAGAAATCTGACTGTTCTCATAGGTGGTGTAGTAATAGATCCCCTTATCGGTGTTACAGCAGCTGCTGTAGAGCGTGAACTCATATTCCTTGTCCCGAACGTTTGTCAATCCTCTTTGCTGTGCCACAGAGCCCAAAATATGAAAGAACTGACTGATGCTTGCGGATTCTGTATTGTTACAGACAGAATTTAACTTTGTAAATGCAGCCTTAATGAATCTGGAGGGGGAAGACAGATCCCCAGGCAGTCCGATGGCACCCATACCTAAGCTGAAGGGTGTCAGCTCCAGTTGACTGCTGAAGCGGTTTTCAGGTGGCAGCGGTGTCAGATTCATATAATTGGCCAAATTATACATATGATAATCAAAGGGCGGATTGTTTGTCAGGACGCCAACGGGATTTGCATACAGCTTCATCCCGTCAGATGTTGTCTCGATGGTCACTGCTTCCTGCCTGTCAGCAAGCAGCCAGTGCAGGGGAGACAGGGGATATTCTGCGCTGAACGGTTCGTTCCACAGATTTAGTTTGGAAAGCAGTTCCTTGGCTTCTTTGACTGATTCGCATTGTCCAAGAACCCATGGAATCAATTCGAATGGAGCGATATTATCCTTGTCCTGTAACTTAGCATAATACCGGGCGTTCTTTGGAAAATGCAGTCCGGCAAGGCACAGACCCTTTTCGTTTGTCGCTTCGTAATAAAGTGGATAATGCTGTGCCACTGTTGCCATACCGATCAGCGCATAATGATTTGGTAGTTTATATCCGTTTCTGAAACGGAAAGGATAATTTCTGGGCGTAATGGTTACGATTTCGTCATAGGCGTATTCCAGATCCAGGTTTCTTCCAAAATAAAAGTCCCCTGTTTGATAGGTGATGGCTGTGCACATACTTTGTCCTCCGGTTAATGGGTTCGTCTTCGTGTAGGTATAGTGTTGCCTGTAATCTGGGAATCATGTTTGAGGATTTCCTTCCATAGCATTTTTCTGCATATTTTTTGAAGGAGGTGTCATTATGGTTTGGGTATTTCTGATTCTTTTGGGTCTGAGCGGTGTCATTTTGTGGGCGTCGCGGATGACATACCGGCTGGTCTTCTATAATCTGAATCATAAAGAGCAGGATATTTATGTTGTACCGCCGGGAGACCAGTATGAAAAAATTGCAGATCTCATGCTCAGGCAGATCTACGAGCTGGACCAACTGCCCTTTGAGCAGCTCTGTATTACGGCGAGGGACGGCATAAAGCTGGCGGCCAGATACTATCATTTTCGGGATGGTGCGCCGGTGCAGATCCAGTTTCACGGTTACCGCGGAAACGGTGTCCGGGAATATTCCGGCGGCTGTAAGATCGCAGAAAAGCTGGGATTTAACGCAATTGTGGTTGATGAGCGAGCCCACGGAAAGAGTGGGGGCCATACGATAACCTTTGGCATTAAGGAACGGTATGATTGTGTGGATTGGGCGAATTATGCGCGCAACCGTTTTGGCGAACGCACACCGATTATACTTTCCGGAGTCTCCATGGGTGCGGCTACTGTGCTGATGGCATCTGAATTGGAACTTCCGGCAAATGTCGTGGCCATCACCGCAGATTGTCCCTATTCATCACCCGGCGCGATCATACGAAAGGTCTGCCGGGATATCAGGCTGCCGTCTATGGTGGCTTACCCCTTCGTGGTTCTTGGGGCGCTGGTATTTGGCCGCTTTAAGCTCTGGGAGAGCAGCGCTGTGAAGGCTGTTCGTAACACCAGGATTCCTATTCAGCTGATCCACGGTGACGATGACCGCTTTGTTCCCTGCGATATGAGCAGGGAGATCTACAATGCCTGCGCAGGACCAAAGCGGTTGGATACCTTCCCGGATGCAGGCCATGGCCTCTGCTGCCTGGTTGACCCCCAAAAATACGAGGAAGTGTTTACGAGCTTTTTGAGATCCTGCGGTGTTATAAAATAAGAGATCCCGGTCCAGTTTGTTCTGGACCGGGATGCTTTGTTAAATAGGTGCTACAGGCGTGGGGCGGGACTTATCGAAAATTGCTTCGACCACAAACAGGTCTGCCAGCTTCTGGGGATGATACCACATGCGGTAACCGTCCAGATTTCTGCGGCCGCCGCGGTAATAATTCTCACCCAACTGACTCCAGTAGACGTTGGCGTCCACATTAAAGAAGTAACGGTAGCCGTCTTCATAAAGGGCCTTAAACTTGGCGTTGCTAAAGGTGTACTTACCGGGGCCGTTAATATCAGAGCCGTGGGGATATAGAATGATATCGGTATCTCCGATTATGGGCTGTACGGTGCTTTCCCACTTGTCAGAGTCAGCTTCGACTCTTGAGGCGCTGATATTGCCATAAGCGGGGTGGCCGTAGGAATGGCTTGCCAGGATCCAGCCGTGATCTCGCAGGCACTGAGCGACCTCCTTGGCTGCCTCCACCTCTTCCTTATATTTCTCACTTCCAAGTGCTTTTTCGTAGGAGGGTTTGGTGCGGTAGCCGAAAACGCCCTCATAGCCGGTCATACCAAGAACTGCCCGGGCGCCGTGGTAGGCAAAATCAGGATGCTCCTGAATAAACTTTTCCAGCAAGGGAACCAGGTCGTAATCACCGGTGGTCACATTGCCCTGGGCATCCATATACAAACAGGTGGGGTAGCCGTCCTCACCGATGACGATGCGATGGGCAAAACCGTCACCTTTGGTGTTGGCGAAGATCGGGGTCTCATCAACACCGCTTTCACCGCCGACCATGTAGCCGTAGTAATTCAGGTCGTCCTGGCTCATGATAAAGGGCTGCTTGCCTTCCGGCAGTCGGATTTCGCCGTAGACAAACCGTGTGCCGAATTCATCCGTCTGCTCGTATGCCACATCATAAGGCGTGACCAATACAAAGCCACGCTTGTGCATTTCTTCCATCATGGCCCAAAATTCATCGCAGGTGGTCATATACTGGTTGTAGCCGTCTTCAGTATGCTCACCATCAAAGGCTCGGGCCGGATCGACGATCAGAGAGTGGAAGAAAATGTGGGTGATATTGTTCATCTGTGCATAGGGGATCAACTGGCTGTCCAGCCTTTCATACTCCGCGACTTTGTCGGCCAGAGCGGGTACACTGTCAAAGTGCTCGAAGCTGCGCAGCATATCAATCGCTTTTTGGTAATCGTAACCGGCAGCAATAAAATCCGCTTTCTTGATCAGACTGTTGGCCAGTGCCATGATCTCATCATTGGAGATGCTTGATTCTGTCCCGGAATCGACTATAGAGTTGTCCCGGGTCTCTTCAGTACCGCTGAGTCTTTTGCCACCCGAAATGGCGCTGATAGCAAGGATGATTACTGCGATAAGGATCAGGCACAAAAGACCGAATCGGATGGTCGGCCAGTATTTATGCAGCATGCGCTGCCACTTCGGCTTACGCTTCCTTCTGCGCCGCACAGGATAGCTGCGTTCATGCCGTTCCATATTATCTTCCATATTATCAGTCCTTTCGGTCTTAAAACTGTAGTCTACAGTAGAATTATACCCTTGCGTGCCAGAATTTGCAATAGAGTTTTTAACATTCATGTATAAATTTTATTATCATATATTTTGCATCCAACCTGCACTGCTATTCCAAAAGTGTTGGTTTTTTGATTATGCTTTACCGTGGGGACAAATAAAAGCAGGAGGACATGTTGATCCTCCTGCATTTATATGCACTTATTTACCGGCCAGGGCGCGCTCAAGCCATACACAGCCAAAATCCAATGCGGTATACAGCCCGGCCTTCTCACTTTTTTTAATTACCCGGTCTCTGCTCTTGGCAGCAGGATCGGTCAGTTGAAGCTGTACCGAGACACGGGATGCGATTTCGGCGTCGCCGACCTTTTTTGTCTCCAGGATCTGGAGCATCACAATATGGGTATCAGCCATGGAGCCGTAATAGATCAGGTTGTCCTTACGCATCAGCGGATGACCCTTATACATCAAAACTGCTTTTTCCTCAGCCATGGGTAGCCTCCTTAAAATTTGATGCGGGGGCTTTTGCTGGAACAAAAGCCCCCGGCTAATGTCAGGAATTTTCGAACAGGTAACACCGAACCAGCGCCTGCATCAGCTCATCCCGATCCACCTTACAGATCATACTGCGTGCATTGTTGTAGTTGGTGATGTAGGTGGGATCTTCTGTGAGCAGGTAACCGACGATCTGATTGATGGGGTTATAGCCCTTTTCGTTTAAGGCGTCGAACACATTGCGGAGTATCCGGCGCATATTATCCTTGTCATCGCAGGGTACAGTGAACTTAATGGTATTTTGGGAATTTTCCGTCATGGGAACGACCTCCTTCCGTTTAATAGAGCTATTATAGCCTAAAAATATTCCGGTGTAAAGCCCTGTATTGAAAAATTTTCTTATCGCAGGCTGATGTCAAGGCGATCCTTTAAGGCGGCAAGGACCTTGCTGACAACGTTTTCGGAGTCTGCATCCGTCAGAGTGCGGTCATCGGCGCGCAGCTCCAGAGAGAAAGCAAGGCTTTTTTTGCCCTCCGGCAGACCTGTACCCCGGTAGATGTCGAACAGACGAATGCTGCGCAGCAGATTGCCTGCGGAGGCGGTAATTACATCCTCCACCTGGGCAACAGTAATGCTTTCCTCGCAGATCAGGGAAAGATCGCGGGAAACTGTGGGGTACTTGGGCAGAGGAACATAGGTCGGATCAGGAAGCTGATGCTCGGCAAGCTTCGTCAGGCTGATCTCGGCGCAGTAGACCTCAGCATCCATACCGTAGTTGGCAGCAACCAGCGGATGGACCTGACCGATATAACCCACATCCTCACCACCGACAGTAACCTTCGCGCAGCGGCCGGGATGATAGCTGGGATTGTCGGAAACAGCGGTGTAGGATGCCTTTTGCAGACGCAGGCCCGCAAAGATGGCTTCCAGTTCGCCCTTTATAGTGAAGAAGGATTCACCGGCACCGTAAGTGCCCAAAACCAACATCTTGGGCTCTTCGGGGAGCACCTGGCCTTCTACGGGTAGATAGATCTTAGCCAGCTCGTAAAGCTTAGCGGACTTGTTCTGATAGGCGTTGTTTCTGGAGAGGATATCCAGCATAGAGGGCAGAGCGATGGTGCGCATGACCGAGGTGTCCTCACCGAGGGGGTTTTGGATCTTCAGGGTGTTGCGCAGGGGGGAGTCTGCACCCAGGCGGATCTGGTCGAAGATAGCAGGGGAGACAAAGGAGTAGGTAATAATCTCGCTGTAACCCAGTGCGCGGCACAGAACACCGGTCTTGTTCTCCAGCTTCATAAAGGGGGTATAGCCGCCCTGTGTGGACATCTTCAGGTCCGTTGTTGGGATCTCGTTATATCCGTAGGAACGGCCAACCTCTTCTGCAATATCAGCCATCAGGTTCAGGTCAGGGCGCCAGGAAGGAACATGGATAGTACGGTCCTCCACGCCGATCTCCAGAAGCTTGAGGTATTCCACCATCTTTTCCTCGGAGATGCATGTGCCAAGCAGAGCGTTGATCTTCTCGGGCTCCAGCTCCATAGTTCTGGACTGGGGCACATAATTGACGATATCGATGGTTCCGTCCAGCACATCGCCGCAGCCCAGCAGCTCCACAAGCTCGCAGGCGCGCTGTACGGCGGGAACGGTCATCATGGGATCCAGATTCTTTTCGAACTTACCGGAGGATTCCGTGCGCATACCAAGGGCCAGGGCAGTTTGACGGATAGAAGTGCCGTTGAAGTTTGCGGATTCAAAAACCACAGTGGTGGTATCATCCAGGATCTCAGAATTTTCACCGCCCATAATGCCGGCCAGACCGATGGGCTTGTTCTCATCAGCGATGACCAGCATACCGGGCTTCAGGCTACGTACATTGCCGTCGAGGGTAGTCAGTGTCTCACCTTCCTCCGCCTCCCGGACAACGATCTTGCCGGAGGATACATAGCGGTAGTCAAAGGCGTGCATGGGCTGACCGTACTCCAGCATGACATAGTTGGTGATATCCACGATGTTGTTGATGGCACGGATGCCATTAGCACGCAATCTCTGCCGCAGCCACTTGGGGGAGGGGCCGATCTTTACATTCGCTACCATCCTTGCGGTGTAACGGTTGCAAAGCTGGTCGGCAGGTACTTCCACATCCAGCTTATCGTACATGGAGCCGGCATCGCTGCCCTGTACCACAGGCTCATGGTGCTTCATGGGCTTGCCAAAGGCAGCTGCAGCCTCTCTGGCCAGTCCGATGATGGAATAGCAGTCCGGGCGGTTGTTGGTGATCTCGAAGTCCACCACAGTATCGTCGTTGCCGATCACAGTGTTGATATCATCACCGGGCTTGCAGTCCTCTTCAATGATCCAGATACCGTCCTCAATGGCGTAGGGGAAGTCACCCAGGGTCAGATTCAGCTCCTTCAAGGAGCACAGCATACCGTTGGACACCTCACCGCGAAGCTTGCCCTTGGTGATGTGAATACCGCCGGGCAGATAGGAATTATGCAGCGCAGCAGGGACCAGGTCGCCTGCTTTCACATTCTGAGCGCCGGTGACGATCTGCACAGGCTCAGCCTGGCCCACATCCACCTGACATACCCACATGTGATCGGAATTCTCGTGACGCACGATGGAGACCACCTTGCCGACGAGCACATTTTTGATCTCGGCATCCATGCGCTCGTAGGTCTCGACCTTCTGGCCGAAGATGGTCATGGTGTCTACAAATTCTTTATCAGAGATTGCGGAAAGGTCCACAAACTCTTCGTTGATCCATTTTCTGTTCAGCTTCATACTTTCCGCCTCCTTAGAACTGATTCAGGAACCGCACATCGTTATCGAAGATCAAGCGCAGATCGTTGATCCTGGTGCGGCGCATTGCCATTCGTTCCAGACCCATGCCAAAGGCAAAGCCGGAGTACTTCTCCGGATCGATGCCGCAGCATTCCAAAACTGCGGGATGCACCATGCCGGCACCCAGCAACTCGATCCAGCCCTCTCCGTGACAGGTGGAGCAGACGTTACCGTCTACCTCGCCGGTGCCGTGGCACTTATGGCACTGCATATCCATTTCGCAGCTGGGTTCCGTAAAGGGGAAGTGGTGAGGACGGAAACGCATGACCGCATCCTCGCCGTACAGCCGCTTCATCAGGGTTTCCAGAGCACCCTTCAGATTGCCCATGGTGATATGCTCATCGACCACCAGACCCTCGATCTGATGGAACATGGGGGAGTGGGTGGCATCTGCTTCGTCCTTACGATAAACACGGCCGGGAGCCAGAATACAAATAGGGGGCTTGGCATTCTCCATAACGCGAATCTGCATGGGGCTGGTCTGTGTACGCAGAAGCACCGCATCGTCGTCGGTGAAATAGAAAGTGTCGCTGCGATCCCTGGAGGGATGGCCTTCCTCAATATTCAGGCGGGTGAAGTTATAAGATGCCAATTCGACTTCAGGTCCGTCCACGATCTGATAGCCCATGCCCACAAAGATGTCCTTGATCTCCTGCAAGACCTTGTTCATGGGGTGCTCGTGGCCCATGGTCACAGGCGTGCCGGGAATGGTTACATCGATTGCCTCCTGGACAAGCTTTGCTTCCAGAACGGCAGCATGGATGGCTGCCTTGCGGGTCTCCAGTTTTTCTTCGATCTCAGCACGGACAGCGTTGGCCAGTTGACCCATCACAGGACGCTCTTCGGCGCTGAGCTTGCCCATCTGCTTCAAAACAGCAGTCAGCTCGCCCTTTTTGCCAAGGAACTTTACGCGCAGCTCGTCCAGTGCGGCAGGTGTCTGCGCAGCATCCAGAGCAGCCATAGCCTGCGATTTGATTTGCTCAAGTTGTTGTTTCATGTATGTTTCTTCCTTTCGGTAGAATATATAAAAAAAGACCTCCATCCCAATCGGGACGAAGGACATTCCTCCGCGGTACCACCCGCAATTCGCCAGAAGGCGCAGCTTTTCAGTGCAAACACACCTAGCATCGTTATCGGAATGACCCGGCGCACCCTACTCAACTGTTCAGGCGGCAGCTCCTGGGGGAAGGCCCGGAACTGTGCGTAAGCGGCTTCCACCAACCCGCTCTCTCTTCAAACGCATTATCAGAACAAGGCGACCCAATCATCGCTTTTGCATATTGTTTGAATAATAGCATATGACGAGATAAAATGCAAGTCTTTATTTCCGTATCTTGACGGAGAAATATCCTTATGATATGGTTATTTTAACCCTTTGGTTGAAAGGAAGAGATAGCGATGCAGACGATTCGGTTTGACCACCAAAAGGTACTTGGTATTTTGCCGGACAGGGACCTGAGAGCCCACAAGGGCGATTTCGGGAAGATATTGCTGCTCTGTGGAAGCCGTGGCTACACAGGCGCTGCTGCACTGGCGGCAATGGGAGCTCTTCGCAGCGGTGCAGGGCTGGTGTATCTGGGCGTACCGGAATCAATCTATGCAATTGAGGCCATAAAGCTGACAGAGCCGGTGGTATTTCCACTTCCCGATGCATCCGGCATGCTGTCAAAAGCAGGGATCGGTGAGATTTCAAGCAGGCTTGCGCAAATGGATGCGGTGCTTATTGGCCCGGGAATCGGCCAGTCTGAGGACACATTTGCGATCGTGAAATATGTTCTGGAACAATTCACCGGTCCGGTGGTAGTAGATGCTGATGGCATAAATGTCTTGTCCGCGCATAGAGATATTCTGCGTGGAAGAATGGCTCCGACTATACTCACACCCCATGGGGGTGAATTTCGAAGGATAGGCGGAGACGACGGTATGGACAGGCTGGATGCCGCTGTGAAACTGGCAAAGGACCTCGGTGTGATCCTGCTTCTGAAAGGACATCAGACCATAATAACTGATGGCGATAGGTGCTATATAAATCCTACCGGCAATCCCGGTATGGCAGTAGGTGGCTGCGGGGATGTGTTAGCCGGTATCGTTACGAGCCTTCTAGGTCAGGGTATCGCTCCCTTGGAGGCGGCAGCCTGTGGCGCATGGCTACACGGTGCTGCCGGTGATCTTTGTGCCGAAAGCATCGGCCAATACGGTATGCTGCCCAGTGATATGCTGCAGATGCTTCCACGACTTATGAAATAGGTGGGGAGATTTTGAAAAGGGGACTGGCGATTTGTCTTGCGGTGGCAGTGCTGCTTTTAGGATGCAGCAATCAAAACGATCATCTTCAGAGAGGTATGGCCTTAAGGGAAAGGCTGCTGCAGGGCAGTGGCTGCAGCTTCACAGCCCATGTCACAGCAGACTATGGAGACAAGACCTACACCTTCGTCATGGAATGTAAGACATCCAAGGATGGCAGTATGCATTTTTCGGTCTCACAGCCCGAATCGATATCCGGTATCACCGGTGAGATCTCCGGAGCGGGCGGGCGGTTGACCTTTGACGATAAAGCGATTGCCTTTGAGCTTCTTGCGGACGGAGAGGTCTCACCCATCAGTGCTCCGTGGCTGTTGATCCGCACGCTTCAGGGCGGATATTTATCTTCCTGTGGGATGGACGGTAACGATCTGCGGCTGACTATTGACGATAGCTATGAAGAGGATGCCCTGCAGCTGGATATTTGGCTGGACAGCAGTGATCTTCCCAAGAGGGCAGAGATCCTATGGCAGGGCAGGCGTACCCTGACGGTCGTTGTCGAAGACTTTTCTTTTGTGTAACATTTCAAGGTTTCACACATAGGATAATTTGCATGTGATACCGTATATTTTTCCTTTGTGCGTGGGAGAATAGGGATAGCCGCGTTACATAAGGATATATTCCGGTAGCGCAGGCAATGATACTACGGAGTGTGAAGCAAATGGATACCACGGTCAAACGGGGCGATATATTTTATGCAGATCTGTCGCCGGTGGTGGGCAGTGAGCAGGGCGGCACAAGGCCAGTCCTCATCGTCCAGAATGATACCGGCAACCGACATTCTCCCACAGTCATTGCAGCGGCCATCACCAGTCAGACCGGGAAAGCCCGGCTGCCGACCCATATTAACATTGCCGGAGGAAGCGTTGGATTGAGCAAGGATTCGGTGATCCTTCTCGAACAGATCAGGACGATCGATAAGCGCAGGCTTAGAGAGCATATGGGAAGACTGGACGATGCGCACATGTCCATGGTGGATGATGCAATTGCAGTGAGCTTTGGACTGCACGACGGAAGAACGGTATGAATGCTTACCCCCCTTGCCGCATAGAGTGTGGCGAGGGGGGATCGTTTTGGAAAGGCAGTATACTGTTTATTTGGCAGACGAGCCTGCAGGTACGGCATCGGTTGAGGCATCCGGACTGTATTTTCGGATCCAATGCCGCTGTAAGCTGACCGGTCAGGTGCGTTATAAGATTCTTCTTGCAGGGGATGACCGGCAGGAGGATCTGGGACTTTGTGTTCCCATAGATGACGGGTTTGGGCTTACCAAGCACATCCCTTATAAACGAATGCCGAAGGGAAGGTTGACTTTCTGCGCGGTCCCACGCCATTGTGAGCTGAATGAAATATTTGTGCCAGTCAGCGCAGAAGAGCCTTTTGCATATCTTTCAAGGCTCAATAAAGCTTATTTGCAAAAAAGAGAAGGCGTGGTCGGGTTGGTTCTTCCTGAAGAGTAAGGATCAGATCAGAATATCCAGCCCAACAGGGCAGTGGTCAGATCCCAGGATATCGGCGTAAATGGGCGTTGTGACGATATTGTCCCGAATCCGGTCAGAAACCAGGAAATAGTCGATACGCCAACCGGCGTTGTTCTGCCTGGCGTTGAACATATAGCTCCACCAGGTATAGGCACCGGTCTTATCAGGATACAGGTGTCGAAAAGAGTCAGTAAAACCGCTGTTCAAAAGCTTGCCAAAACTCTCCCGTTCTTCGTCCGAGAAGCCTGCACTGCCTCGGTTGGAGGCGGAATTTTTCAGGTCTATGGGCTGAAAAGCTACATTCAGATCGCCGCATACGATCACAGGCTTCTTTTCATCCAATGCACATAGATGATTACGGAAGGCCTCGTCCCATTTTAGTCTATGATCAATACGCGCCAATTCCCGTTGTGCATTTGGCGTATAGCAGGTGACCAGGTAGAAAGCGGGATATTCCAAGGTAATGAGACGGCCCTCAGTGTCCAATTCCGGTACGCCTACGCCGTAAATGACCGTGGAGGCCTCCTCCTTGGAAAAGATGGCGGTACCGGAGTATCCTTTCTTTTGTGCATAGTCCCAGTACTGATGGTATTCGGGAAGCTCCAGAGATATTTGCCCAGCCTGCAGCTTGGTTTCCTGCAGGCAGAAGAAGTCTGCATCTACAGTGTTGAAGAAATCGGTAAACCCCTTATTTATGCAGGCTCTCAAGCCGTTAACATTCCAGGAAATGAATTTCATAATATCCTCCCATATCAGTCCAATGTGATCAGTTCCATAATTGCCTTTAGGCGCTCCTGTCCGATGCCTGATACATTTGTTAGTTCAGAGATGCTTGTAAAAGGGCCGTTTGCATCCCGATATGCCACGATCCTGGCCGCCAGAACAGAACCGATACCTGGCAATGCGTCAAACTGTTCCTGTGTTGCAGTGTTGATGTTGAGCTTCTGAGTGTTATTCTGCGCTGAATCCTGTACAGGATCCAGATTATAGGATTGGGTCGTTTCGACGGATGGCTTTTGTACAGGGACTGGAGACCTGCCTGTGTATCTGCCGATCAGGACACCGATGACCAAGGCGGCGAACACCAGTGTTGCTGTGATCAGTATTGTCGCGCTGTCTTTTTTCACTGCACAGCCCTCCTGTACGTTTGTCAATGATGTGAGACTGGGAAAATTTGATTAAGTTCTAAATGTAGATGATATTTTCTAACTCGTATTGTTTCTGATTGGGTGTTTTCCAACCAAGCACGGACATCGGGATATTGTTGGAACGATACAGAT
>JAGBSG010000102.1 GCA_017632035.1 Oscillospiraceae bacterium
AAAGTTATATGACCGGAGCGAGCTTTGGTTTGCGATTGCGTGGATTATCGCCTATGTTGTCCTTGCATCCGCTGGCGACAATCTTTCGCAGGCTTTGGGCACCCCCAAGCTCGTGACATTGCCGATTCTGGCGGTGCTGTCCGCAGGGCTGTTCTTCTTCGTCAGAAAGCATGGCCTGCTCCGAAAATACGGTCTGTGCAGGCCCCAGACCGATTCGGCAGGGATGCTGTATTATGCGCCGCTGATCCTGCTGCTGACGGCGAATCTGTGGTATGGCGTGGGCCTGAATCAGCCGCCGCTGGAAACGGTGCTGTATGTCCTGTCCATGTTCTGTGTCGGTTTTCTGGAGGAGCTGATCTTCCGGGGGCTACTGTTTCAGGCGATGGCGAAGGACGGTGTGCGGTCTGCCATCGTGGTTTCCAGTGTGACCTTTGGCATCGGGCATATCGTGAATCTGTTCAACGGCTCCGGGGCGGAGCTGTTGCCGAACCTGTTGCAGGTGATGTATGCGGTGGCCGTCGGTTTTGCCTTTGTGATGATTTTTTGCAGGACGAAGAGCCTGGTGCCGTGCATCATCACCCACAGCGTTTTTAATGGACTGAGTGCATTTGCCAAGGTCGCCGCCGAGACCATGCAGCGGCAGGTGATTTCCGGCGTGCTGCTTGCGGTGATCGCAGGCGGATACGCATGGTATCTTGCACTGCACAAAGCCGAATGAGGAGGACTACCATGAACCATTTTGAAAAAGAATCCCTGGGACTGTTCCCGACCCCCATGTACCGTCTGCCCAACATGAGCCGGGAGCTGGGGACCAATGTTTGGATCAAGCGGGACGACCTGTGCGGCGTGGCTCTGGGCGGCAACAAGGTCCGCAAGCTCGAATACCTGCTCCGGGATGCAAAAAACAAGGGCTATGACCTGGTGATGACCACCGGACAGGCCCAGAGCAACCACGCCATGCTCACCGCCGCCTGCGCTCTGCGGCTGGGGATGGACTGCATCCTGGTGCTGAAAAAGCGTGGCGTCACCGCCCGGAAGGGCAACCAGATCCTCAACCATCTGATGGGTGTGGAGGTGCGGTATATGGACACCGACAGCTACGACGACATCTACGCCGAGATGGACCGCATCGGCGAGGAACTGGGGCGGAAGGTCTACAAGATCCCCTGCGGCGGCTCCAACGCCCTGGGAACCCTGGGCTATATCGACTGCATGAAGGAGGTGGCGGATTCCGGCGTGCATTTCGACCATGTGGTCTGCGCCTGCGGCTCCGGCGGCACGGCGGCCGGCTGTGTCCTGGGCGCAAAGCTCCACCTGCCGGAAACGAAGGTCATGTGCTCGATGGTGGACAACGACCCCTTCGAGATCATCGTCCCCCGGCTCATGGGCGAAGCCGCCGACCTGCTGGGCGTGCAGACGGAGATCCCCACCCCCGACCTGGTGGAAATGTGGGGCCCCGGCTACTCCATCCCCTCCGAAGAGGGCAACGAGGCCATCGAGCTGATGATGCGCCTGGAGGGCATCGTCCTGGACACCTGCTACACCGGCAAAGCCTTCGCCGGCCTGCTCCGCCGGGCCAGAGAGGGCTACTATAAGCCGGAGGACAATGTGCTGTTCGTCCATACGGGCGGCGCAGGGGGACTGTTTGCGCAGGAGTGGGATATGTAAAGGATGTGATTTGATTATGTCGAAACAATTACCGGATACACCGTGGCACATCGGCATGCCAAAAATGAAGGAAAGTGATCACCGTCGCTTGAATAAATGGTGTGTTCATTATAAATAATACATTTGCAAAGAACCCAAAACAGGAAGCTATATGTTGAAATGCGGCGGATCCAGCCATTGTAGATTTTATGCTGAAAATAAGAAAGCATCTGAGAAAATTAAGCGAGATACCCGAACTCAGATGGAAATCGATGCGGAGAATCGCCGCAAACATATCCAGTCGTTGAAGCCCAAAATGCAGGAACTGGTATCTTCTTTGGATGATCGTAGGTACCTTCCGGTACGCAATTTGACAAAATGCTATATCTGTGGTGAAAAGTTACTGGAATTTTCGGGAAGCAGAAAACAGTGTACATTTTGTCATATGGAATATATGGATCAGGTCGCTTGGTTAGCTGATACCAGACCGATGGAAGGGCGTTTTGTGTATGTAATGGGCCGGGAAAAACCGGCAACAGCAACGAACTCTCGTAAGAAAGAGCGGTGCCGTTTTTGTAATAACAACGGAAAATGCCTGGACAACAATTCAGCATTATTCCGGCAACGATGTGATCCTGAATACTGTGAAAGACTGAAGAAGAAGTATCCCGATATAAAGAAACTGGAAGTGCTTAAGTTTACAGGAGTAAAATACATACCACTGAGCAGTATGATGGCTATTAACATGCCAAAGCCAAAACAGAGTAAACTTGATAGTGCGACAGAAGAAATTCGGCGCAATCGAGGTGTTACCACACCGATTTACCTTGGAGTGTATGGCGATAAGTATCTGATCAAAGGGGGGTATATTTGGTATCTTGCAGCCTGTCAATGTGGTTTGTTCTGTATTCCGGCTACATTGGAACTGGAAAATGTGAGAAAGAAATAACTTCTGGGAACATACGAAACAAAAAATAACAGGCGCAGAGGAGGATGATGGTATCCCATTCTGCGCCTGTTTTGTTATGCTATACTCATTAATGGAGGTACTACACAGTTCCTCGATTCCCCGGAACCCTCATCTCTCATAATCCCCCTCATAACTGCCCGCCTTCAGTACATATCCGCACTCACATTTCTCATCCGAGGCCAGGGTCCCGGTCTGGCCGGGGCGGCCGCCCATCTGCACGAACACATCCACCCACTCACCGCATTGGGGGGCATTTGACCTCCGAAAGCCTGGGGGTGTGTTTTCCTTCGTGGCAACCATCGAGCAGCA
>JAGBSG010000103.1 GCA_017632035.1 Oscillospiraceae bacterium
TACTGATTCCCGAAGGGTGTTTGTTCCCGCCGGGATGAGGGAATGTAAAAAACAAACTGCACCCGGAGAAGTTCCTAACAAGTTGCTTTCGGACAGGGGTTCGATTCCCCTCGGCTCCACCAATAGTAAAGGGTCACCCTACAGGGTGACCCATTACTATTGGTGGAATTAAGTTCGGGGAATCGAACCCATATAAATGCAACAGCCCAGTGGGCTGTTGCTGCAACCAGTGCAAACACTGGGGAGCGAACCGAGCGCCGCCGGTGGCGGATAAAGCGAGGCGAGCGAGTGGCAGCGGTCGATAAAATCGAGAAAAAGCGCAAGCCCGAAGATTTTATCGGGCACCGCAACAGGAGACTACCATAATTTTTGCCTGCGGCAAAAATGCAAATCGATTCCCCTCGGCCGGCTCTTTGGCAAACTGCAAAACATTGCCATGGGTCGGGGCACAGTTCTTGACTATGTACGCCCGGAGGCGCAGGCAGTTGTGGACGACTTATACGAACTGAACAACGAGGAATACGAGCTGTAAAGCGAAAATTCCAACAGGTCGAACAGTTCGACCTATTTGGAATTTGTTATGCAACACAAATAGTAATGTTGCCTATATAGTTAGTCATACTGTTCTACAGTGGTGAGTTCTCCTGTGCTTTCATCCCGGAATATCCAACTATGTTTAGAACCGATGCGCTTACCTTTCTTTACATAGGTCATAGGTTTTCCGTCTGCACCAATAGGCCAATCAGAAGATTGCACCCAGCACGGATATCCCTTTTCGCTTTTAAACTCTTGGCGTATACGAGCCTTGGTTTCTTTTATTCGACGAGTTTTGGGCATCGTATCGGGGAAAAGAGGAATAATGTGTTCTTGAATATACATTTCCGCTTGTCCACCACTTAGATACTCTGGAATCACATCTAACATATAGCAATACGCCTGCCTATATTTTTCTCCGCAATACTCCACTGTGGAGTCATGCTGGTAGAAAATATCAAATACACCATCATAGAATTTCCATGCACCGCTGACAGTTTTCACATTGTGTGTCAGCATACGCCATTCTTTTGTAAGAAAGGTCCGTACAGAAGTAAAAGAGTCATCCCCGTATACATATCCAGGATAAAGGTCTGGCTGCGCAAAACAATGGAGATAGCGATGTGAAAATGTGATTTTATTGTCAAAATATCGAGGAGTATGAATGAATCCCATGCCAGATGAAATACGCGTATCTACAATATTTTGCAAATAGTCATTGATATCGTCATTGGTATCATACTCTTGACGAAATGCAAGTATATCAATATTTCCTAAAAGGAATTCTCTGATTTCAGTTTCAGTATTCATACGCAGCTTCCTTTCTTAGAATTCGAGGTTTGTGACCGGTTAGACAATTTCTTATTTATTGAACAGAATTATATCACAAATAATAACAGAAATCAACAGAAGGCAGGATGCCCTGCATTGACACAATTTCCAGTTTATATTACACTCATAGTGTAATATAAACTAAGCTCAATCAGTATTTGAGGAGGCATCATATGAAAAGGACTATTCCCGCTATATTGGCAATCACCCTCTTCCTGTTTCTGATATCGGGATGCAGCAGCGTTACATACAAAGCTCCGTTATCTGCTGTCCGCGTCTTCATAGACAACAACGCCTCCCCCGTCCCTCTCAGCGAGGATGCGCAAACACAGATCCTCTCTATGCTTAACAATGGTGATTGGACAGAAACTGTACCAAACTGTTTATACGATTTTTCTTTTAACGCAAATGGCCGATTGATCAAATACCATTCCTGCGGTACTTTTTACGATGTTGAAAACAGGCTTTGGATGAAACTGACAGATGAACAAACTGATTTTGTCAACAAAGCCTTAGGTGTCGACATAGTCAATGCCCGGACATCACGTTAAAATAGAAGCTGCTCCACGGATGAAATGATTGACTTTTTCCTTCTCGCATATTAAAATAATGCCGAAACGGAGGTAACGCACATGGAGGCAATCTTTCAAAAGACCGGCTTTATCTGCGATATGGACGGTGTTATCTACCACGGCAACAAAATCCTGGACGGCGTAGCGGATTTTATCAACTGGCTTATCGACAACGATAAGAAGTTTGTGTTTTTAACAAACAGCGCCGAAAAGACCCCCCATGAGCTGAGCATGAAGCTGCAGCGCATGGGACTGAATGTTCCTGCAGAGCATTTCTATACCAGTGCCATGGCAACTGCGGAATTTCTCAACAGCCAGAGACCTAATTGCACAGCCTATGTCATCGGAGAAGCCGCGCTGACAAAAGCGCTGTACGATGTAGGCATCTACATGAACGATGTAAACCCTGACTATGTAGTCGTCGGTGAGACACGCACATATAGCTTTGAGAAACTCGAAAAGGCCATTGCATTGGTGAACAAGGGTGCTAAGCTCATCGGCACGAATCCCGATGTCACCGGGCCGACCGAGCACGGCATTATACCTGCAACCGGCGCACTCATCGCACCTATCGAGATCGCCACAAACAAAAAGGCCTACTTCGTAGGTAAACCCAATCCCCTTATGCTGCGCCACGGCCTGCAAAAGCTGAACTGCCACAGCAATGAGATCGCCTTCATTGGTGACAGGATGGATACCGACATTATCGCCGGCATCGAATCCAATGTGGACACCGTACTGGTACTCAGCGGCGTCACTTCTATGGAAGATATCGACAAGTTCCCCTACACACCCAAATACATTCTGAACGGTGTTGGTGACTTGGTTAAAAAGGACTGACATAATACACAAACAGCACTGTATCCCAAAAGGTACAGTGCTGTTTTCTCTTTTCAATCATGCCGCTGGTCAGGATTCTCAAAGGTTTCACAGAACCTTCCTGCAAAGGCAGGCTCTTGACCGGCAGCATACAAATGGGACACATCCCCAAAAGCGCTCATACGGAAATACGCAATGCCCTCTCGGCGTTCTTCGGTGACAAGTGTTGTCACCGATGTGGGGGCCGCACAGGTGCCGTGCCAAAGCAGCATGGGAGAAATATGCAGCAGGTGGCTCAGCAGTACACACTCAAGGCCAAAATGGCAGAACAGGACAACCGTATCCTCATTGGCGTTTTCTGCCCGATACCAGTTACCTTGCCGGATATATCCGTGCTTTGCAAGCAGCGCATCCAAGCCATCCCAAACCTCCCGGGCGTGCGCTTCCACGCCGGCCTCAACGAAAAGCCGGTGTTCTGCCCAATGGGAAAGATCGAAGAATCGCTTCTCTTCCGTCCAGTCCTGGGGAAGCCAATCCCATGCAACAGAGGGTCTGTCAAGGCCAGGTCTCTTTACTCTGGCGGGAAACTCTCGCAGCCACGGCAATATCTCAGCTTCTCTACCCAATTTTTTCAATGTTAAAGACGCTGTATCTCTCGCTCTTCCCAGTGGCGACACATAGAATGCCGTTGGGTTCAGCTTTTCCATGCGGGGAACCAGAAGCTCCGCCTCTTTCCATCCCGTGGGGGTCAGCGAATCAATGGAATAGTCCGGGTCACCGTGCCGCACAATGATCAGTTTCATAGTTCAGAGCCCTCTTTCAGTCTATCTTCCTCTTCCATTTCCTGCAGCAGCTTCCAGTCCTGCTTCGAAGAGAGGTCCAGTTTCTCATACATATCCGGGCGGCGTTCCTTAGTGCGCCTCAGGGCCTGCTTACGCCGCCACAGGGCCACTTTTTTATGGTCTCCGGAGAGTAAGATAGACGGAACTTCCCGCCCGTGCCAGACCGCAGGACGGCTGTACTGAGGGTATTCCAGCATACCGGAATAGTGGCTTTCATCTTCAAAGCATTCCGGATCTGCCAGCACACCGGGGACCATGCGGCACACCGCATCGGTCACCGCCATGGCAGCGATCTCACCGCCGGTCAGCACAAAATCACCAAGGGATATCTCTTCATCCACACATTCATCTATAAAACGCTGGTCGATACCTTCATAATGTCCGCAAACCAGAATGATATTCTCCAGCTTGCTCAAACGGATAGCATCTGCCTGTTTAAAAGTACGCCCACAAGGAGACAGGTAAACCGTGTGGACGGGTCCACCGGCCTGCTGGCGCACATAGTCCCAGCAGCGGTACAACGGGTCAGCCTGCATAACTGCGCCTCTGCCACCACCGTAGGGATAGTCATCTACCTGGCACTGCTTACTGGTAGTATATTGCCGGATCTGGTGGGTTTCTATGCGGATATATCCCCGCTCCTGGGCCCGGCCCAGAATACTCTCAGAAAGCACATCGCCAACCGTTTCCGGAAATAAGGTCAGGATATCAATTCTCATGGGTGGCCATCCCTTCGATAAGGCGTACCTGCATTATGCCTGCATCCATATCTGTAAAAAGAACAAATTCTTTCACCGCAGGGATCATATAGGTATACTCGCCCTTGACAACATAGACCTTGTTTCCGGGATAATCCAGTACATCTTCAACCTTGCCGATCAGCTTCCCATCGGCAAGCACATCCACACCGATCAGCTCTGCCACAAAGATCATATTCTCCGGCGCATCGCTGCGATAGACCTCCACAGTCTTGCCTCTCAGCATCTGTGCATCCTCTACAGTATCAATACCTATTACCTTCAACAGATTGCAGGTTTTCTGAATCCGACAGGTCTCCACCGCATAGTCTCGCCCATCAATACGGACTCTGGCAAAATCACATAGGAATTCAGGGCCGTCAGCCCAGGGAAGCACCTTAAATTCACCGCGGACACCATGGGTGGTAACGATCTCACCCGCCTCTAAATACTGAAGTTTCATAGAATATTCCCCTTTATACAAAGAAATGCGTGACGCGAACGCCACGCATATCCGTTCTCAATCCACGATATCAACCGTCACCTTTTCGCCGGAGCGCTGGGCAACAGTTTTCACGATGGTACGGATCTCTTTGGCGATCCGACCCTGGCGGCCAATCACCTTGCCCATGTCACCGGGGGCAACATGAAGCTCCAGTACAGTACCGTCCTCGTCAGAGATCTCATTCACTGTAACTGCCTCGGGATCGTCAACCAGATTCTTTGCCATATACAGCAAAAGTTCTTTCATTGGCTTACTCCTTTGAGGTAATTACAGCACGCCGGCCTTCTTCAGCAGACCACGGACAGTGTCGGTGGGCTGAGCGCCGTTCTTGATCCAAGCCTGTGCCTTCTCAGCATCAACAGTGATGTTGCCGGACTCCAGCAGGGGGTTGTAAGTGCCGATCTCCTCGATGCAGCGGCCATCACGGGGGCTGCGGGCATCAGCAACAACGATACGGTAGTAAGGAGCCTTCTTGGCGCCCATTCTTCTCAGTCTGATCTTAACCATTCTATTCACCTCCAAAATTGGTTTGTTCTATATCGTAAAAGCGTTTGCTTTCAGCGAACATATTCAAAAGCCGGGAAATCCCCCAAAGCCACCAAGGCCCTTCATGCGCTTTAGCTTTTTACCGGCACCGGGACCGGAGAACTGCTTGATCATGCTGCGCATTTGATCAAAGGATTTCAGCAATCTGTTTACATCCTCCACACGAACACCGGCACCGGCAGCAATACGCTTTTTACGGCTTGCACCGATAATACCGGGATTCTCCCGCTCCTTGGGCGTCATGGAAAGGATGATCGCCTCGGTACGACCCATGGCCTTCTCATCCAGCTGCACATTTTTCAGCCCTGCACCGCCGGGCATCTGTGCAAGGATATCCTGCATAGAGCCCATGGATTTGATCTGTACCATCTGGTCATAGAAATCCTGCAAGGTAAATCTGTTGGACTTCAGCCGTTCCTCCAGCTCCGCAGCCTTCTTGGCATCGTATGCCTTTTCGGCTTTCTCGATCAGGCTAAGCACATCGCCCATGCCCAAAATACGGGAAGCCATACGGTCGGGATGGAATGGTTCAATGTCCTCCAGCTTTTCACCCATACCGGCAAATTTGATAGGCTTACCGGTGATCGCCCTGACAGACAGAGCCGCGCCGCCTCTGGCGTCGCCATCCAGCTTGGAAAGCATGACGGAATCAATATCCAGCCAATCATTGAAGCTCTCGGCGGCATTGACCGCATCCTGACCGGTCATCGCATCCACAACCAGCATGATCTCATCGGGCTTTACGGCAGCTTTGATGTTTTTCAGCTCGTCCATCAGTGCTTCATCCACATGCAGGCGACCTGCTGTATCCAGAAACACCATATCATGACCGTGCTGCCGGGCATAGAGCACCGCAGCCTTTGCAATGTTCACAGGGTTCTCCTGGCCCATTTCAAACACCGGTATGCCCAGCTTTTCACCGCAGACCTTTAGCTGAGTAATCGCCGCGGGACGGTAGATATCGCAGGCAACCAGCAGAGGGTTCTTGCTTTGACGCTTCATAAGCCCGGCGAGCTTAGAGCCGTTAGTAGTTTTACCGGCTCCCTGCAGACCTACAAGCATAACTACCGTTGGGCCGTTTGGATTGGTCGTAATGTGTTTGGTATCGGAGCCCATCAAAGCAGTAAGCTCCTCGTTGACGATCTTTACAATCATCTGTGCAGGTGTCAGACTTTCCAACACATCTGCACCGATACAACGCTCTGTAACCTTCTTTACAAAATCCTTAACGACCTTGTAGCTTACATCCGCTTCGAGAAGTGCCATGCGGATCTCACGCATGGCCTCCTTTACATCCGCCTCTTTCAGGCGGCCTTTTCCCCGAAGCTTCTTGAAGGTCGCGGAGATTTTTTCAGTTAAGCCTTCAAATGCCATCGTTTACTCCTCAAGTGACTTTGCCAACAGCAGGATCTCCCGGGCAGCCTGGCATACCTGGCTGTCTGCGCTTGCGGAAATCTCCTGCGCAAGTTGAGCGATCGTTTTGGCAGCCTTGCGGCATTTCACATCACGGCTAACACAGCCGGTCTTCGCTTCCATGTTTTTTAACAAGGCTTCTGCCCTGCTCAGGTTGTCAAAAACCCCCTGACGGCTGATGCCCAGTTCTTCACCGATCTCCCCAAGGGAGAGGTCCTGATTGTAACGCAGCTCAATGCATTCTCTCTGCCGCTGCGTCAGCAGATCGCCGTAATAGTCATACAGCAGGATCATTTCAGCTCCGTCCATACAGCGCCTCCTGTCAAGCCTTTTCGCTTGATACCTGCGGTATTATAGCACGCGGGCCCACTCTTGTCAAGCATTTTTACATGACAGCTATAAAATTTTATACCACCTGGACAGCTCTCCGCAGATTACAAAGCCAAGGGCCTTATAAAATTCGATGGCTTTGCGATTTTCAGAAGCTACTTCCAAATAAACCGTATCCTCGCTGATCGCATGGGCAAGCGCACGCACCACATCGACACCGGCCTTAGGATAGCAGGAAGCTACCCAGCGCATCGTACCGCCTGATGCTCTTCCTATTCCCAATAGGGTATCTCCACGATGCACAAAGTATCCATCACCCAGTCGTAGCATTTCCCTTCCATCGGCATGTGACATCCATGCGGCATTGGGTATATTCACTGCTTTGCGGTTGTAGATCGCAAGCCATTGGTCGAGTGTATTTTCCTGAACGGGCCACAACGCCGCATCCGTATCAGAGAGCACACTTTTATCACCGCGCATTTGCCATATCGCCGTATGAAACGGATACCCTTCCAAGGCTTCATGTCCGGATGCATAGATCTGCTCTGCACCAACCGCCCTGCAAAACCCTACGCACTCTTCCAGCAGAAGCCCCGGATCCAGGGAATCCTGTATGCGTATATAGGCGACCTGCCGGTATGGAATTTCCCTCAACACCAGGCTGGCAGCACCATATTCCGTTGCAAACACAGGGATATCCTTCAAAGCTGTCACCTCCTGCCGGTATCATATCACACACGCAGTTTAACCGCAAGATTTCATTGAAAAACAGTAAATATAAACAGCTGCATGAACCACGGTTCTCCTTATTTTTCCACGCCAAAATGTAAAAATAGTGAAAAGATTTTAAACTCACAAGAAAAACCCTTGATTTTTTATAAAATAATAGTATAATACAGCAGGTTCATAATTTTTCGAAAGGAGGTTCATTCCATGAAGAAGATTATCTGCAAAAAGGAATACGACACCGAAACCGCTACCTTAGTAAAGAAGTTTGTCTGCGGTTTTTACGGCGACCCTGCCGGCTATGAAGAGACCCTGTATCAGACCCCCGGTGGACTTTACTTCCTGTATGTCTGCGGTGGTGAGACTTCTCCCTATCCTGTTGAGGATATTCTGCGCCTGGCTAAGACTAAGGTCAACGAGTGGCTTGATACTCACTAATCATTCGGTACATCATCGGCGGTTGCTTTTGCAGCCACCTTTTTTCTTGACAAATGTGATATAATCATTGTGGTGATGGACAAATTATGAAACGCCTGCTTTTAATTTTAACCACGGTACTTATGTCACTATTGGCAAGTGGCTGCACTTCTGCGCAGGGCACGGACCAGATAGCTGCTACTACACTTCCTGTGTATGAGTTTGCCAGCCGTCTGTGCACAGGCACGGACATTACCGTCTCTCGGTTGATAACGGAGAATGTCTCCTGCCTGCATGATTATACCCTGCAGGTCTCCCAAATGCGCGCTGTGGGGGGTGCAAATGCAGTGATCCTCTCCGGTGCAGGTCTTGAAGAATTTCTTGAGGACGCTTTGGATCGTGCGCAGCATACGATCGATGCTTCCGAGGGACTCGCCCTGCCGGAAAGTCCCCATGAGCACGAGCATGACCACGGCCACATCCACGAAACAGATCCGCACATATGGCTTTCCCCTGCCAATGCGGCTATTATGGCGCAGAATATCTGCAAAGGGCTGTCAGACCTTTTTCCGGAACACAAAACGACCTTTCAGAAAAATCTTGCCGATCTTCTTACCGACCTTGATGCGCTGCAGCGCTACGGTCAGGAAACGCTCTCTACCCTATCTTGCCGGGATCTGATCACCTTCCACGACGGTTTTTCTTATTTTGCGGAAAGCTTTAACCTGTCGATCCTTAAGGCTGTAGAAGAGGAATCCGGATCGGAAGCATCCGCTGCGGAGTTGATCGAATTGATCCGCTTAGTCGACAACAACAACATCCCCGCAATCTTTACAGAAACAAACGGCTCTACATCCGCTGCGAATATCATTTCCGCAGAATGCGATGTGCGTGTTTACACGCTGGACATGTGTATGAGCGGTGACAGCTATTTTTCCGCCATGTACCGTAATATCGATACTATTTGGGAGGCAATGCAATGAGCACAAATCTTCACAGCAAAGGCTGCTCAGACTCCTGCTGTCTGCGTGTCCAGAATGTATCTGTGAGCATTGGCAGCGAACATATTTTGAAGGATGTTAGCCTTCATGTACATTGTGGCGAGCTTGTCGCACTTATCGGTCCTAACGGTGCAGGTAAGAGCACTATTCTGAAGGCAATTTTAGGCCAACAGGAATACGAAGGCGTAATCTCCTTTTCCTCTCCGGGCCTGCGCCATCGCAAGCCACCGAGGATCGGCTATGTACCCCAAAGCCCTGCCTTTGATCCCAGTGACCCTATCACTGTTGCAGATCTGTTTGCCTGCTGTATGAGCAAGCGTCCGGTCTTTTTAGGTCTCGGCAAAAAAATGCGGGAAACTGTTCTTACCTGCCTTGACAGAGTGCACGGCCGGGAGTTGATTGACAAGCGGGTAGGCACACTTTCCGGGGGCGAGCTGCAACGTGTGCTGCTTGCTTTGGCCCTGGAACCACTTCCCAACATCCTAATCCTGGACGAACCCCTTTCCGGTGTTGATGTAGAAGGAATGGTGACTCTAATGGACATGCTGGATGAGATCCGCAAAACTTACGATCTCTCCATTTTGATGACCACGCACAACTTTGATCTTCTGCCCCGTTATGCAGACCAACTCATTTTAATTGACAGAACTATTCTTAACCAGGGCGACCCGAAAACTGTTCTTGCCTCTGATGCGTTCTGCCGTGTTTTTCACAGCAAAGGAGGTCACGCATAATGCAACTTTGGTATGCACTTTGGGATCTGCTGCCCATTGAAATGCTCCACTGGGATTTTATGAGGAACGCTCTGCTGGCAGTTCTGTTGATCGGTCCTTTGTTTGGCCTGTGCTCTACCATGGTCGTTACAGGCCGCATGAGCTTCTTCTCTGACGCACTGGGTCATTCAGCGTTTACAGGCATCGCCATTGGCTGTATTTGCGGCATGACAAGTCCAACATGGGCAGCGATTCTATTTGCCTTGGGCTTTGCATTGCTGTTCTCTTTTGTGCGTAGCCGCAGCAATCAGGCGGCAGACACCATTATCGGCGTATTTTCCAGCACCGCTGTGGCTCTGGGTATCTTCATCGCTACCCTCGGCGGCGGCAGCTTTGCCAAATACAACCGGTATTTGATCGGAGATATTCTTTCTATTACCCCGACACAGATCTGCTTGCTGGCATTGGTGCTGGCAGGAGTTTTCGCTTTATGGTGGTCCATCTCCAACAGGCTGACCTTGGCTGCCATTCACCCCCAGCTCGCATCCTCTCGTGGTGTGCCGGTACATCTGACGCAAACTCTATTTACAGCTGCCATTGCAATCGTCGTCACCCTGGCGATCTCCTGGGTAGGTCTTTTGATCCTAAATTCTCTGCTGGTGCTCCCCGGTGCAGCGTCACGAAATATATCCCGTAACCTAAAGCAATACCACTGCTTTTCTGTGCTGTTTGCCTTAACCGCCGGCATTGCCGGGCTTACAATTTCCTACTATCTCGGTGCTTCCGCAGGCGCCGCAATCTGCCTGGTTCTGGCTTTGATTTTTGCCATTTGCTTCTGCTTAAGAAAGGTGGTCAGATAAGTGCAGGATGTGACCATTCAAGTGATCGCGCGAATGAAAAGCGATTTTCCTACCAAGTTTGGCATTCCACGGCAGAGCAGCCTTGTAAAGGAACTTCGCTCCACTATCATCTTTGAGCCGGCGTTTCACAACCCGGATGCCCTGCGAGGCATTGAAGGCTACTCGCACCTGTGGCTGATCTGGCAATTCTCTGAAGCGGTCCGCCAGGATTGGTCGCCAACTGTCCGTCCCCCAAGACTTGGCGGAAATACCAGAATGGGCGTGTTTGCCACAAGATCTCCATTCCGGCCCAACAGTCTTGGCCTCTCCAGTGTAAATCTGATCGGATTGGAAGAAACAGAAGAGTACGGCCCCGTACTCCATGTTGCCGGCGCTGATCTGATGGACGGCACACCGATTTTCGACATTAAGCCTTACATTCCCTATAGCGACTGTCACCCCGAAGCCACGGGCGGGTTCACAGACGTCGCAGAGAATTATATTCTACATGTAAATTTTCCTGCCCATCTGCTGAGCATGCTCCCGGAAGACAAGCGCGCTGCTGCTATCGGGGTTTTGACGCACGACCCCAGGCCCTCCTATCAAAAGGATTCCCAACGAATCTACGGACTTACTTTCGCAGGCTTTAACATTCGTTTTGCAGTAGAAAACAAAACACTGACCGTATGCGAAGTCACATCGCTTTAAGAAGGGATTGTACAAAAAATGAAAACTATGTTTCTGCGCTTCCCCGGTGGCAAAGCCAAGGCTATTACCCTGAGTTACGATGACGGTGTTCAGCAGGATATCCAGTTGATCGAGATCATGCGCCGTCACGGTCTCAAAGGCACCTTCAACATCAACGCAGGTTGTATTGCCCCCGATGGAACTGTCTACCCCAAAGACAGAATCAGCCGCCGACTCACTGAGTCCCAGATGCTGAGCGCTTATCCTGAGGACATTTGCGAGATTGCCTGCCACGGTTACACCCATGAATTTATGAACCACTGCAACAGTGCTGTGGTGTGCAACGAAGTTCTTGAGGACCGCAAGGCCTTGGAAGCTATGTTCGAAAGACCCATTCACGGAATGGCCTATCCCTTTGGGCCCTTTAATGATACTGTGGTAAGCGCTTTGCCCATGACAGGTATTTGGTACAGCCGCACAACCGTATCTACAGAAAAATTTGAGATTCCTACAGACTGGCTGCGGATGCCTGCAACCTGCCATCACAAAAACCCCAGATTGATGGAGCTGGCCGAAAACTTCCTCCAGATGGCTCCAACCCGCGACGCCAAGCTCTTTTACCTTTGGGGCCATTCCTATGAATTCGAAAGAGACAACAACTGGAATGTGATCGAAGAATTCGCCAGCCTCATGGGTAATCATGATGACATTTGGTACGCCACCAACATGGAAATTTACCTTGCCTGCAGAGATTATCAACGGCTGGAGACCTCTGCTGACGGCTCTATGATCCACAACCCAAGCATCCGTAGCGTTTGGCTCGCTAACAGGCAGGGTGAAACCTTTGAGATCCTTCCGGGTGCTACTATGAAGCTTTCATGAACACACAAAGAGCGTGTTACCGATTTGGTAACACGCTCTTTTCCATTTGTATCACTTGAAGTATTTAACCGCAGCCTCAAACATGCGGATATCGTAGTTGCCGGGTACATTCTTATACAGGCCGGCACCGATACGCTCACTGTGGCCCATCTTACCGAAGACTCTGCCATCAGGAGAGGTAATACCCTCGATAGCGAAAATGGATCCATTGGGGTTGAAGTGAACGTCCGCAGTGGCATTGCCATCCAGATCCACATACTGAGTAGCCACCTGACCGTTTTCGATCAGCTTGCGGGCAACCTCTTCACTGGCATAGAAGCGGCCCTCACCGTGGGAGATCGCCACATTATACACATCGCCCACATTGGTGTTAGCCAGCCAGGGAGAATTGTTGGATGCCACACGGGTACGCACGATGCGGCTTTGGTGGCGGCCGATCACATTGAAGGTCAGAGTGGGGCAATTCTCATCGGTATCGATGATCTTTCCAAAGGGTACGAGGCCCAGCTTGACCAACGCCTGGAAGCCGTTGCAGATGCCACACATCAGGCCGTCACGGTTCTCCAGAAGTCTGGTGACCTCCTCCTTGATCGCGCCGTTGCGGAAGAAGGCCGTAATGAACTTACCAGAACCGTCGGGCTCATCACCGCCGGAGAAGCCGCCGGGAATGAAGATGATCTGGCTTTCCTTGATCTTCTCTGCAAAGCTCTCAACACTGCAGGCAATGGCCTCGGCAGAGCGGTTCTTCACAACAAAGATCTCAGGTTCTGCGCCTGCATCGGCAACAGCACGAGCAGAATCATACTCACAGTTGGTGCCAGGGAATACAGGAATCAGCACCTTGGGCTTAGCCACCTTAACAGCGGGCGCCACACGGGGCTTTTCAGGCGTGCTGACAGTCTCAATGGGTGTGACCACATCAGGAATATTACAGCTATAGACAGACTCCAGCTTGTCCTCATAGGCCTTCTGGAGCGCACACAGGCTGACTGTCTCGCCGTTCAGGCTGATAACAGCCTCTGCAACTGTCTTACCGATGACATTGCCGATCTCAGTATCTTCTGCCACTTCCAGTACGAAGCTGCCGTAGCTGTAGCCAAACAGCTCAGAAACAGAAATGTCTTCCAGCGCCGCACCGACACCGTTACCGAAGGCCATTTTCATAACAGATTCTGCAACACCACCCAGACCGGGGGTATAGGCCGCAAACACCTTGCCCTGACGCATCGCGTCAGTAACAATACTGAAGTTTTTCAGCAGGCTCTCCGTGACAGGCAGACCGTTCTGATCATAATCAGGCTTCAGCAGGCACAGCTTATGGCCGGCAGCCTTGAACTCATTGGATACGATATTGGGGATCTTGTCTGTGGTAACCGCAAAGGAAACCAAGGTAGGCGGTACATCCAGGTCCTCAAAAGTACCGGACATAGAGTCCTTACCGCCAATGGCGGCAATCTTCAGATCCATCTGGGCCTTAAACGCACCAAGCAACGCGGCTGTAGGCTGACCCCAACGCTTGGCGTCCTTGCCAACGCGCAGGAAGTACTCCTGGAAGGTCAGATACACATCCTCAAAGCTTGCACCGGTAGCAATCAGCTTGGAAACAGATTCTACAACCGCCAGATAAGCGCCGTGATAGGGGCTCTTTTCGGTAATGAAGGGGTTGTAGCCCCAGCTCATAACGGAGCAATCATCGGTATGGCCCTTCTCCAGGCTGACCTTATGGACCATAGCCTGAATGGGTGTCTGCTGGTGGATGCCACCAAAGGGCATCAGCACAGTGCCGGCACCGATAGAGGCGTCAAACCGCTCAGACAGGCCGCGCTTGGAGCAGGTATTCAGATCCGTGGCGATCCGGTTCATGTTCTCGGCAAAGCCGCCCTTGATCTCAGGCGCATAGGCATTGGGGGCAGCCAGTTCCACATTTACATGCTTCTCAGCACCATTAGAGTTCAGGAACTCACGGTTGATATCACAGATCGTCTGGCCGTTCCAGAACATCTTAAGACGGGCTTCCTCTGTAACAGTTGCTACAACAGTAGCCTCCAGGTTCTCAGAATCGGCAATTTCCAGGAAGCGCTCCACATTTCCTGCAGCAACCACAATGGCCATACGCTCCTGAGACTCGGAGATGGCCAGCTCTGTGCCGTCCAGACCTTCGTACTTCTTGGGCACCTTGTTCAGGTCGATCTCCAGGCCGTCAGCCAGCTCGCCGATGGCAACAGAAACACCGCCTGCGCCAAAATCGTTACAACGTTTGATCATCACAGCTGCCTCGCCGTTGCGGAACAGACGCTGCAGCTTGCGTTCCTCAGGTGCGTTACCCTTCTGGACCTCTGCGCCGCAGCTGCCCAGGGATTCCACAGTGTGGCTCTTGGATGAGCCGGTAGCACCGCCGCAGCCGTCACGACCGGTCTTGCCGCCCAGCAGAATGACTTTATCTCCGGCAGCCGGATAGTCAGGCTTAGAATGATCCTCGTGGACAGCGCCGATCACAGCGCCGATCTCCATGCGCTTGGCAGCATAGCCGGGATGGTACAATTCGTCGACCATTCCGGTGGCAAGACCGATCTGGTTGCCGTAAGAAGAGTAACCGGCAGCAGCTGTAGTAACGATCTTACGCTGGGGCAGCTTGCCATGGATCGTCTGATCTACAGGCTTTAGGGGATCCGCAGCACCGGTAACACGCATGGCAGCATACACATAAGCACGGCTTGCCAAGGGGTCACGAATTGCGCCGCCGATACAGGTTGCAGCGCCGCCAAAAGGCTCGATCTCAGTAGGATGGTTATGGGTCTCATTTTTGAACAGCAGCAGCCAGGGCTGCTCCTCTCCGTCTACTGTCACAGTCATACGGACCGTACAGGCGTTGATCTCTTCCGATTCATACAGCTTGTCCAGATAGCCATTCTTGCGCAGATACTTACCCGCCAATGTGCCAATGTCCATCAGGTTGATGGGCTTGGTGCGGTTCAGTGCCTTGCGGGTTGCAAGATAATCCTCATAGGCACTCTGCAGCAGCGCATCCTCAAACTTCACATCATCAATGGTGGTATTGAAGGTAGTATGACGGCAGTGATCGGACCAGTAGGTATCGATCATGCGGATCTCGGTAATGGTGGGATTGCGGCTTTCTGTCTTAAAATAGGACTGGCAGAAGGTGATGTCATCCAGGTCCATAGCAAGGCCCATATCCTTGACCATCTTTGCCAAACCGTCGCTGTCCAGCTCCAGGAAGCCCTCGACCGTCGCAACAGATTCCGGAACAGTAACTTCCATCTCCAGCGTTTTGGGCATATCCAGGCTGGCCTCACGGCATTCTACAGGGTTGATCACATGACGGCGGATGGCAGCAATATCGCCTTCAGACAGCTCACCCTCCAGCACATACACCTTGGCAGTGCGCACAAGAGGACGGTCTCCCTGAGAAAGGATCTGGATGCACTGGGCGGCAGAATCCGCTCTCTGGTCAAACTGACCAGGCAGGGGCTCAACCGCAAACACCACAGAACCGGCAGGGACTTCATAGCTGACATCATCCACCTGAGGCTCAGAAAACACGGTATTTACAGCATAACGGAACAGCTCCTCGCTGATCTTCTCCACATCATAGCGGTTCAGCATCCGCACGGAAGCAAGACCCTTGATTTGCAGAAATTCCTTTACTTCCTTCAGCAGGCTGTCAGCTTCAACAGTCTGCCCCTTCTTTTTTTCTACATATACACGATAAACCAATGTTAATTCCTCCCGGCCTGTAAGGCTTTCTTACCAATGTCGTTACGGTAATATGCATTGTCAAAATGAATGGTCTTTACCATGGCATAAGCATCCGCAATGGCTGCTTCCAGAGAATCCGCTACAGCTGTTGCGCCCAAAACACGGCCGCCGTTGGTTACCAGAACGCCGTCCTTCACAGCAGCGCCGGCAACATACACATTCTTGCTGATCGACTCAGGGATGTCCATAGGGAAGCCCTTTTCGTAGGAACTGGGATAGCCCTTGGATGCCATGATCACACAGCAGGCGTGCTGATCCTTAAACTTTACATCCACATCCTTCAGCTTACCGGCAGTCACTGCCTGCATTACAGTCAGAAGGTCGGTTTTCAGCAACGGCAGCACCACCTGGGTCTCCGGATCGCCAAAACGGCAGTTGTACTCAATGACCTTAGGACCGTCAGGTGTCAGCATCAGACCGAAGTACAGGCAGCCCTTAAAGGTGCGGCCCTCGGCGTTCATTGCGCGAACGGTAGGCATGAAGATCTTTTCCATACACACCCACGCGATGGTATCGGTGTAGTAGGGATTGGGTGCAACTGTACCCATACCGCCTGTATTCAGGCCGGTATCGTTGTCCCCTGCCCGCTTGTGATCCATGGAGGAAACCATGGGCACAAGGCTCTCACCGTCGGTAAACGCCAGAACACTGACTTCAGGACCGGTGAGGAACTCCTCGATCACAACATTATCGCCGCTGGCGCCAAAGACCTTGTCCGCCATCATGGAACGCACAGCATCCTTGGCCTCATCACGGGTCTGGGCAATGATTACACCCTTACCCAAAGCAAGGCCGTCTGCCTTAATAACTGTGGGAATGGGAGCTGTCTCCAGATACGCAAGTGCCGCATCCATATCACTGAACACCTCGTATGCAGCAGTGGGAATGCCATACTTCTTCATCAGGTTTTTGGAGAACACCTTACTGCCCTCAATAATGGCCGCATTGGCCCGGGGGCCAAAGCAAGGAATCCCCTTCTCTTCCAACGCATCCACACAGCCCAGCACCAGAGGATCGTCCGGTGCGACAACCGCATAATCGACCTGCTCCTTCATTGCAAATTCCACAATAGCCGGAATGTCCTTAGCACCAATGTTAACACAGGTCGCATCCTTTGCCATACCACCGTTTCCAGGCAGCGCAAAGATCTGCTCAACCGCAGGATTCTCTTTCAGCTTCTTGATAATAGCATGCTCGCGGCCACCGCCGCCAACCACTAAAATCTTCATAGTGCCTCCTTAGTGATGGAACAGGCGCATGCCGGTAAAGGCCATGGCAATGCCCCGGTTATTGCACTCTTCGATTACCAGATCGTCACGAATAGAACCGCCGGGTTCTGCGATGTACTTAACGCCGGAAGCAGCTGCGCGCTTAATATTGTCGCTGAAGGGGAAAAATGCGTCAGAGCCAAGCGCCACATTCTGACGGCTGGAAAGCCATGCCTTCTTGTCTTCTTCGGTCAGGCGCTCAGGCTGCTCGGTGAAATAATTCTGCCAGATGCCGTCAGCGCAAACGTCCTCTTCGTTGCCATTGATATAGCCATCGATGACATTGTCACGGTTGGGACGGCCCAGGTCCTCACGGAAGGGCAGATTCAAAGTCTTGGGATGCTGACGCAGGAACCATGTATCAGCCTTGGAGCCTGCCAGTCTGGTGCAGTGGATACGGCTCTGCTGGCCGGCACCGACACCGATTGCCTGACCGTCAACTGCGTAGCAAACGGAGTTGGACTGGGTGTACTTCAGGGTGATCAGTGCAACGATCAGGTCGATCTTTGCATCCTGAGGAATATCCTTATTCTCGGTAACAATATTCTCCAGAAGATGCTCGCCGATCTTGAAGTTGTTGCGGCCCTGCTGGAAGGTAATGCCGAAGACCTGCTTGTTCTCTGCCTCGGCAGGTACAAAGTCAGGGTCGATGGCAACCACATTGTAACTTCCTTTGCGCTTAGCCTTCAGAATCGCCAGAGCCTCATCGGTATAACCGGGAGCAATGACACCGTCGGAAACCTCACGGGCAATCAGAGATGCGGTCATCCCATCGCACACATCGGACAGTGCCACCCAATCTCCGAAGGAGCACATACGGTCAGTACCCCGGGCGCGGGCATAGGCGCAGGCCAGCGGATTCTCGTCCAGACCATCCACATCATCCACAAAGCAGGCCTTCTTCAGGTCATCATTCAGGGGCTTTCCCACAGCAGCGGAGGTAGGAGATACATGCTTAAAGGAGGTGGCTGCCACCATACCGGTCGCTTCCTTCAGCTCCTTGACCAGCTGCCAGGAATTCAGGGCGTCCATAAAATTGATATAGCCGGGACGGCCGTTTAGGATGGTAAAGGGCAGCTCGCTGCCGTCATGCATATACAGCTTCGCAGGCTTCTGATTTGGGTTACAGCCATACTTCAGTTCAAATTCTTTCATATCATTTTTCTCCTTTACTGATGCTTATTGAGGATGCGCTGCTCGTAGGCGCCGGTCTCAATATCGGTATAGCGCACGAACAGAGATATCTTGTTGTCAGGGTTCAGGTTTTCCCAAAGCATATTAGTGAACGCATCAATGTCGCCATCAATAGCAACGCGCTCGGGCTCACCCTGGAAGGTGGGGATCACAGGATTGCCGTCACACACATAGGTGTGGATAAAATGGCCCAGGCCTGCGATACCGGGATACTCGTAGAAGAATCTTGCACAGGCAGAGCCCTCAGAATCAGCAGACTTCAGAATAGACATTTTGTAGCTGCCGTCACGGCTCAGCAGACCGCTGATTCTGGGGGTCCAGTTGGGGCCATCATCCTCAAACATTCTGGTACGCAGGGCAGCCTCCCAGCTTTCGCCCTTGGCCAGATACTCCCAGACGGTGTCAGTCTGGTCGCCGTTGGTCACGATCAGGCCACAGCCGGCTTCTCTGACAGGATGGTAGATAATGAGGTGCGGATCCTTCATCAGGCTGGGATCATGTGCCTCAGTACGAATGCCGTCAGGCTCCTGCACAAACACACGGTTACGGCTGTTGACGCTGCGGCCCATGATAAAATAAGCAGCAACAGCCTTCTTTCCGTCAGGGCTGACACCGAGCACGATGCCACGGCCCGGATAGGTATTGGTAGAAAGCTTCTCATCCAGAGAACCGATTTCATAAACATTCATATTTCTTCTTTCCTTTCTGTCAGCTCATCAGCTGTTTACTCACAATTTCCACCGCTTCAGGCAATATCTTCCACTCCGCCTGCTCCATAACACGGCGCTGCAGGATCTCCGGTGTGTCACCGTCCTGAATCTCAACTGCTTTTTGGAAGATGATCTTTCCGCCATCGGGAATCTCATTCACAAAATGTACCGTTGCACCAGTTACCTTCACACCGTAAGCAAGAGCCTCCTCATGGACGCGCAGTCCATAATAGCCCGCCCCGCAAAAAGAAGGTATCAGAGACGGATGTACATTCAAAATTCGCTCCGGATATCTGGAGGTAAAGTCCTCGCTCAGGATCGACATAAAGCCTGCCAACACGATCAGGTCAATATTGCTATTTTCCAATGCCTGCACAACAGCTTCCTCAAAGGCCCGCTGTGACCCGCAATGCTTCCTGGTGATCACTACAGAAGCGATCCCGGCATTGGCAGCTCTGGTCAGCGCATAGGCATCAGGATTATTGGATATGACCAGTTCAATTCGGCCACTGTTGATAATACCGTTGTTCTGGGCATCGATCAACGCCTGCAGATTCGTACCACCGCCGGATACCAGCACGGCAATTCTGGCTATTTTCATAATGATCCTCCGTGATTTATGTACGACGAACCGCCTGTGGGCAAGAAAGCCTCACAGGCAGTTCTGACAGTTATTCAATGATGATCTTATCCTCGGAAGCAATGATCTCACCGATAACATAACAGTCCTCACCATTGGCTTTGAGGATGTCCATTGCCTTTTCAACCTGGTCAGCGGGCACTACGATGCTCATACCAACACCCATGTTATAGGTGTTGAACATGTCACGCTCAGGAATATTGCCAACCTTGGCTATCAGATCAAAGATAGGCAGAACCTTCACTGCGCTTCTGGATATCTTCGCACCCAAGCCATCAGGAATGGATCTGGGAATGTTTTCGTAGAAACCGCCACCGGTGATATGGGAAATACCCTTTACATCCACCTGCTCCAGCAGAGCCAGTACAGGTTTCACATAGATACGGGTGGGGGTCAGCAGGGTCTCAGCAATAGTCTTGCCGCCCAATTCCTCCCTCGCAACATACAGTTCCGGATTGTTATTGTCAATATCAAAGACTCTGCGGCACAGGCTGAAACCATTGGAATGGATACCGGTGGAAGGCAGTGCGATCACAACATCTCCAGCCTTCATTCTGGTGTTATCAATGATCTTCTTTTTATCCACAATGCCAACAGCGAAGCCTGCCAGATCATAATCCTCAACAGGCATCATGCCGGGATGCTCAGCTGTTTCGCCGCCGATCAGAGCAGCACCGGACTGCACACAGCCCTCTGCAACGCCACCGACAATGGCTGCGATCTTCTCGGGGATATTCTTGCCGCATGCAATATAATCCAGGAAGAACAGTGGCTTTGCGCCAACACAGATAATATCGTTAACGCACATTGCAACCGCATCGACACCAATGGTATCATGCTTGTCCATCAGGATGGCCAGCTTCACCTTGGTGCCGCAGCCGTCGGTACCGGAAACCAGCACAGGTTCCTCCATACCGGCAACAGGCAGGCTGAAGCAACCGCCGAAGCCGCCTACATCATCCAGACAGCCTTCATTCTTGGTACGGGCAACATGCTTCTTCATCAGTTCCACCGCGCGATAGCCTGCAGTGATGTCCACGCCTGCAGCGGCGTAGCTTGCGGAATAACTCTTTTCCATGTTACATACTCCTCTCATTCTTTGCCTGTCCAGCAATAGGTACACAGCTTGCACTTATCGATACCAATGGAATTGATCACACCATCCAGTGTCTGGAAGCCAAGGGAAGCAAACTTGAATTTCTCGCAGATATTCTTACGCATGGCCTTTCCACGCTCGGTATTGCCGTCAGCGTACTCATCAATATGCTTCAGGCCCTCCTCCCCTTCCAGCTCCACAATGACCCGACGGGAGATCAGATCCATATCGCTGGTGGAACGGGAGAAATTCAGATATTTGCAGCCATACATGATGGGCGGGCAGGCAGAACGCATATGCACGGATTTTGCACCGTTCTCATACAGAAACTCTACGGTCTCTCTGAGCTGCGTGCCGCGGACAATGGAATCGTCCACAAACAGCAGGTTTTTGCCGGTGATCAGCTCGTGGACAGGGATCTGCTTCATTTTCGCGATCTTATTCCGATCTGCCTGCTTTGCGGGTGTAAAGCTTCTGGCCCAAGTGGGCGTATACTTGATAAAAGCTCTTGCAAAAGGCTTTCCGGTGCGATTGGCATAGCCGATAGCATGAGGCGTTCCGGAATCGGGCACACCGCCCACATAGTCGATCTCCATGGATCTGCCCTGGGCCATGTCACGCTCAGCAATTGCCGCGCCATTGCGGTAGCGCATAGCCTCCACATTCACACCCTCATAGGTAGAGGTTGGATAGCCGTAATAGCTCCACAGAAAGGCACAGACGCGCATTTCCTCACCGGGTGCTGCCAGCTGGGTCATACTCTCAGAGGTAAGCTCCACGATCTCGCCGGGGCCCAGTTCCTTTACCTTCTCATAGCCGAGCTTGGTGAAAGCGAATTCCTCAAAAGAAACACAGTAGCCATCCTCGTTCCTGCCGATCTGCACGGGAATTCTACCCAGCCGGTCTCTGGCGGCGATAAGCTTGCCGTCATCGGTCAGCAGCAGAATATTGGCAGTTCCCTCAATCACGCTCTGGGCATACTGGATACCCTCAACAAAACTGTCCTTCTGGTTGATCAGGGCAGCTGCCAACTCTGTGGAGTTGACCTTGCCGCCGGTCATAGCATCAAAATAGACACCGTTATGCGCCAGACATTCCTCAATTAAAGCTTTGTAGTTGTTGATAATACCCACCGTGGTGATGGCATAAGTGCCCAGCTTGGAGCGGATCAGCATAGGCTGCGGATCGGAATCGCTGATGCAACCGATCACAGAGGTGCCCTTCATCTCGTCGAAAATGTGCTCAAATTTGGTTCTGAACGGTGAATTTTCAATATTGTGGATCCTTCTTTGCAGTCCGATCTCCTTATCGTAGGCTGCCATACCACCACGGCGCGTGCCCAGGTGGGAATGGTAGTCAACGCCAAAGAACACATCCACCATACAGTCCTGCTTGGATGCTATTCCAAAAAATCCTCCCATGAGGTATACTCCTTTTGCTTGTGTTAGTAGTGCGTATCAGGCAAAGAACAGCTTGTTCAGGGTCATGGGATCGATATACTGACCGTCCTTGTAAACACGCATATTACCGGAAGCGATCTCGTCAATGAGCATGACATTGCCGTTGGCATCGTAGCCGAACTCGAACTTAATGTCATACATATCCAGACCCTTTTCCTTCAGATCATCAGCCACGATCTTGGTGATGGCCTGGGTCATAGCCTTCAAGTCATCATACTGCTGAGCAGTCATAACGCCCAGATCCACCAGGCCGTCCTTGGTGACCAGAGGATCGCCCTTGGCATCGTTCTTGAAGGTAGTCTCTACATAGGCGGGCAGGTCCTGACCCTCGGTGCAGTAGTCGGAGTAGCGGCGGTAGAAGGAACCCACAGCCTTATAACGGCAAATGACCTCCAGGCCCTTACCGAACACCTTGCCGGGCAGAACTTCCATAGTGGTATTTGCCAGATCAGCACTGACATAGTGAGTCAGAATGCCGGCAGCATTGATCTTTTCAAAGAAATAAATGGACATGCGCAGATTTACATCGCCGACGCCCTCGATGGTCAGACCAACGGAGTTCTCACCGGGATCAAACACACCGTCCTTGCCGGTGCAGTCGTCCTTGAACTTCAGCAGATAGTTACCGTTTTCCAGAGCGAAAACATCCTTAGTTTTACCGGTATAAACAAGCTTCTTTTCCATGTTGATGATCTCCTTCATATTGTGATGGTATATAACCAGGGTTTACAGACGGTCCATAACGCCAGCATCCTTAGCAAGAACTGCCGCCGCGTCAGAAGCGCGCTTGGCATCCAGCTTTGCGGCCAGCTCAGGATCTGCTACAGCCAGGATCTGAATGGCCAGCAGGGCCGCATTGGCACCGCCGTTTATGGCAACGGTAGCTACAGGAATGCCCGTGGGCATCTGTACGGTTGCCAGCAGCGCGTCCATGCCATCCAGCACAGGGCCCTTGCAGGGAATACCAATTACCGGAAGAGTCGTATTGGCTGCCACAGCACCGGCCAAATGAGCCGCCATACCGGCAGCGGCAATGATCACGCCGAAGCCGTTGGCTCTGGCATTTACTGAAAAATCTCTGGCTTCCACAGGAGTTCTGTGGGCAGAATAAATGTGCACCTCATAAGGAACATCAAAGGCCTTCAGGGTATCCACACACTTTTGGATGATCGGCAGATCGCTGTCGCTGCCCATAACAATGCCAACTTTTTTCATGTTCGTTCTCCTTAAAAACAAAAAAGGGCGCACTCAGCCTATGCAGCTAAATGCGCCCAGACGGTCGACCGGTGTACACACACCTACACTTCCTGTTTCCCTGTGGTGCTCCACATAATCCGTCAGTCGCAGAAAGCGTTTTTTACTTACTGTGTCATTTTATCATGGGGAAAAATGACTGTCAAGAACCAGATAAAGGCTTTCGACAAATTTTACTAATTCAACACGAAACCCCGCAGTTCCGCACCTGTTTTTGTGTAACATTTGGCCGCTGAACTGTGGGGGTTCTACAATTAGTTCTTTTTCTTTTTTGCCTCGCAGTAGATGCAGCGATAAATACCGTTTTCAGGATTGACACACCTGAACACATGGGGCAGCTCCTGCTCGCAGGAGGAGATACATCTTGGGTTATCACAGAACAATTCATCTACCGATGTATTCTCTTCCACAGGCATCTGGACACCTTCCTGGGCCTCCTTAAGGAGCTTCAGGATCAACGCCATACGCATATACTTACCGTTCAGTGCCTGCCGGAAATAGGCCGCTCTGGGATCGTCATCTACCTTTACGCTAATCTCATTGACTCTGGGCAGCGGATGAAGGACTCGCATGGTGGGCTTGGCAGTCTGAAGCTTTTCTGCAGTCAGAATATAGCTATCCTTCAGCCGTTCATATTCATCAAAGCTGTCAAAGCGCTCACGCTGAATGCGGGTCATATAGAGCACATCCAGCTCCGGCATTGCTTCTTCCAGAGAGGTAGTCTCTACATATTCCATGCCATTCTTATCCAGAATCTCGTACTTGACATAGTTGGGAAGCTTGAGTTCCTCCGGAGAGATCAAAACAACCTTGATATTGGAATAGCGGCTCATCGCAGAAATCAAAGAATGAACTGTACGGCCATATTTCAGGTCACCGCAGCAGCCGATCACAAGATTGTCCAGCCGGCCAATCTCCCGATAGATGGTCAGCAGGTCCGCCAGGGTCTGGGTAGGATGACAGTGCCCGCCGTCGCCTGCGTTGATCACAGGGATAGATGCCGCCTTGGCTGCCACATAGGGCGCGCCCTCCTTGGGGTGACGGATTGCCATAATATCCGCATAGCAGCTGATCATCTTTGCCGTATCTGCCATGCTTTCGCCCTTGGCAGCAGAAGATGAGCTAGCCTCGGAAAAGCCAAGAACATTGCCGCCCAGCTCCATCATGGCCGCTTCAAAACTAAGTCGTGTACGGGTAGAAGGCTCAAAAAACAATGTAGCCAATTTCTTTCCTTTACAGGCTTCCGCATATCTTCCGGGGTTTTCTACGATGTCGCAAGCAGTGTGCAGAAGATCGTACAGTTCCTCTACGGAAAAATCCACAATATCGATCAGACTTCTCATGCTTTTGCTCCATTCACGGCCAGATAGTTACGAATACGGGTTACATTCTCGGCATTTGCCTCGTCTTCCTCCAAGTACTCGATAATATCATACACATCGACTACAGAGTACACAGGGAAACCGAACTCCTCCTCGATCTCGGCCATAGCGCCCTTTTCGCCCTTACCCTTTTCCTTACGGTCTACCATCACAAAGGTAGCCGCAACCTTTACGCCTTCCAGGCTGCTGAGGATCGCCATGCTCTCCCGGATGGCGGTACCGGCAGTGATCACATCCTCAACGATGACCACTTCCTCCCCCGCCTGAGGAACATAACCAACGAACACGCCGCCTTCACCGTGATCCTTTGCCTCCTTACGGTTGAAGAAGAAAGGAACATCCAGGCCGTTCTTGCTCAATGCAATAGCCGCAGAAACCGCAATGGAAATACCCTTATAGGCAGGTCCGTACAGCACAGTTTTCTTGTTACCGACCTTCTCAAAATAGGCCTTGGCATAGAACTCGCCCAGCTTGGCGATCTCCTCACCGGTCTTGATCATACCCGCATTGATAAAGTAAGGGATCTTTCTGCCGCTCTTGGCAGTAAAATCGCCAAACTTCAGCACACCGGCACTCTGCAGGAACTGAATAAATTCTCTCTTGTAATTTTCCATAGCAGTTTCTCCTTATATGTAAAATGTTGAAGTTAATCGCAGAATTCTGCCACGCAGCGCTCATAGGCTGCTACAGGATCGGCAGCAGCTGTGATGGGACGGCCTACCACGATGTAATCAGAGCCGATAGCCTTCGCCTGGGCCGGTGTCATGACACGCTTCTGATCGCCCACATCACCATCAGCGAAACGGACACCGGGGGTGATGGTCAGAAATTCCTTGCCGCAGGTATCGTGGACCTTGCCTGCTTCCAGCGGAGAGCAGACGATACCGTCCAGGCCCGCGTTCTTGGCAGTCTTGGCATAGTGCATGACCACCTGATCGATAGGCTCTTTGATGAGGATATCCCGCTCCATGCTCTGCTGATCGGTAGAGGTCAGCTGGGTCACGGCGATAAGCAGAGGTCTACTGCCGTCAGGCCGGGTCAATCCCTCCAGAGCGCCCTGCATCATAGCAGTCGCACCGGCTGCGTGCAGATTGGTAATGTCCACATCCAGATTGGAAAGGACCGCCATTGCCTTCTTGACAGTGTTGGGAATGTCATGCAGCTTCAGGTCCAGGAAGATCTTGTGTCCTCTGGCCTTGATCTCTCTTACGATGGCAGGACCTTCCGCATAATAAAGCTCCATGCCGATCTTCACAAAGGGCTTCTTGCCTGTAAACTTGTTCAGAAATGCGAAGGTTGCCTCAGCAGAGGAAAAATCACATGCTACGATTACATCCTTACCCATTATTTCGCGCCTCCTATTATTTCACTTAGTGTGTTGATCCCGTATTTATCCATGACCCGAGGCAGGTCCGCAAGGATATCCCGGCAGGCATAGGGATTTACCAGATTGGCAGCACCCACCTCAACAGCAGTTGCGCCTGCCAGCATCATCTCCACCACATCCTCGGCACAGCTGACACCGCCCATGCCGATCACGGGGACCTTGACGGCATTTGCCACCTGATACACCATGCGCACAGCCACCGGGAAAATGGCGCTGCCGGAAAAACCGCCCATTTTATTAGCGATCACAGGCTTTTTGTTCTTCAGGTCGATCCGCATACCAAGCAGTGTATTGATCAGGCTGATGCCGTCCGCGCCTGCATCCTCACAGGCCTTAGCGATAGACACAATATCTGTAACATTGGGAGACAGCTTCAGGATCACAGGCTTCTTCGTTACCTTCTTGACAGCTGCCGTAACCTCAGCAGCTGCCTTTGGGTCAGTGCCGAAGCTCATACCGCCGCCATGGACATTGGGACAACTGACATTGACCTCCAGCCAGCTAACCTGCTCACAGGCATCCAGGCGCTCGCAGGTATAAGCATAATCCTCCACAGCAAAGCCGCTGACATTGGCCATCACAGGCTTGTGGAAGCATTTCTTAAGCTTCGGAAGCTCCTCGGCAATGACCTTGTCCACACCGGGATTCTGCAGGCCCACCGCATTGATCATACCGGCAGTGCACTCAGCGATTCTGGGTGTGGGGTTGCCAAAGCGGGGATCTTTTGTTGTTCCCTTAAAAGAGAATGTTCCCAAGCAGTTGATATCATACAGCTGCGCAAATTCATAGCCGTAGCCAAATGTACCGGAGGCAGGGATCACCGGATTATCCAGCTCAATACCGCACAGATTTACACTCAGTTTTCCCACAGAATTTCCTCCTTCCGCATAACAGGGCCATCCTTGCAGATGCGCTTGTAGCCGGTCAGGGTCTTGCAGGAGCAGCCCATACAGGCACCGAAACCGCAGCCCATCCGTTCTTCAAAGCTCATCTGTCCGGAGGTAGTGCTTGCGCGGTACACCGCCTTCAGCATAGGCTCAGGGCCGCAGGTATAAAAGTGTGTATACTCCACTTCCTTCAGCGCATCAGTCACAAAGCCCTTGATGCCGTAGGAACCGTCAACAGTAGTCACCAGGACCTGACAGCCCAGGGCTTTAAACTCCGCCTCATAGAACACTTCCTCAGCCTTATTGAAGCCCAGGATGACTGTGACCTTCTTGCCCTGCGCCAAAAGCTGCTTGGCCAGCAGATACATAGGCGGCACACCAACACCGCCGCCCAGAAGGACAGGCTTCTCCCCTGCCACAGTCAGATCATAGCCATTGCCCAAACCGGTCAGGATATCCAGCTTGCCGCCGGTCATTTTGCTCATAGCCTCTGTACCCTTGCCCACCACTTTATAGATGATGGTCAGCACATCGCCCTGCACATCGCAGACAGAGATGGGTCTTCTCAGGAACATGCCATCCAGCTGTATGTTCACGAATTGGCCGGGGGCAGTGATGTCTGAGGTATCGCCCTGCAAACGCATTTTGTACACACCCGGCGCAAGCCGGGTGTTATCTATGATTTCGAACAGACTCTGTTTCATTCCATTCTCCTCTTACGCATCGATAGTAGAGATGGTCAGGGTGGTTTCCTCCAGTACATCCAGCAGGACGCGGACAGTATCCAGCGCCGTGAAGATGGTCACATTGTTTTCCGTAGCAAACTGGCGGATCTGGTGGCCGTCGCTTTCAGGGCCGTCAGTGCCAATATCCTTGGTGTTGATCACATAGGCGATGTGGCCCTGGCGCAGTGCCTCAGGAATCTCCTCGCTGCCGTCGCTGATCTTGCCCAGCACATGGGTGCGGATTCCGTTGCTCTTCAGGAACATAGCCGTACCGATCGTTGCCTCAATATTGAAGCCAAGGTTGTAGAACCGGCGGATCAGGGGCAGGGCCTCATCCTTGTCCTTATCCGCAATGGTGACAAAGACAGTGCCGTAGTTCTGCAAACGCATACCGGAGGCCTGCAAAGCCTTGTACAGGGCACGGTTCAGCTTGTCATCATAGCCGATGGCCTCACCGGTGGACTTCATTTCAGGAGACAGGTAGGCATCCAGACCACGCAGCTTATTGAAGGAGAACACGGGTGCCTTGACATAGAAGCGGTCCTTCTCATCGGGATAGATGTCGAAGATACCCAGCTCCTTCAGGCTCTTGCCCAAAATGACCTCTGTGGCGATATCTGCCAAAGAGTAACCGGTGGCCTTACTCAGGAAGGGCACGGTACGGGAGGAACGGGGGTTGACCTCGATGATATACACATCGTCCTTATCATCCACGATGAACTGAATATTGTAAAGACCCACGATGCCGATGCCCAGGCCCAGCTTCTTGGCATACTGCAGGATGATGCCCTTGACCTTATCGGAAATGGAGAAAGGCGGATAGACGCTCATGGAGTCACCGCTGTGAACACCGGTGCGCTCGACCAGCTCCATAATACCGGGAACGAAGACATTATGACCGTCGCAGATGGCATCCACCTCGACCTCACGGCCTTCGATATACTTATCAACCAGAACCGGCTTATCCTCGTCGATCTCAACAGCCGTACGCAGATAGGTGCGCAGCTGGCGCTCGTTGGCAACGATCTGCATTGCCCGGCCTCCCAGAACGAAGCTGGGGCGCACCAGAACGGGATACCCGATCTCCGCCGCAGCATCCAGACCGTCCTGGATCTTGGTAACGGCACGGCCCTTAGCACGGGGAATATCCAGTTCATTAAGCAGGTTTTCAAAGGCGTTGCGGTCCTCGGCCTTGTCAATGGCAGCACAGTCAGTACCGATGATCTTCACACCCCGATCCGTCAGAGGCTGAGCCAGGTTAATGGCTGTCTGACCACCCAGAGACGCAATAACACCCTCAGGCTTTTCAAACTCAATGATGTTCATAACATCCTCAGGAGTCAGAGGCTCAAAGTACAGCTTGTCGGCAGTGGTGTAGTCCGTGGAGACTGTCTCAGGGTTATTGTTAATGATGATAGCCTCGTAGCCAGCCTTCTTAATGGTCATGACCGCATGGACAGTAGAGTAGTCAAATTCCACGCCCTGGCCGATACGGATAGGACCTGCGCCCAGCACCACGATCTTCTTCTTGTTGGTCAGGACAGAAGCGTTCTCACCGGTGTAGGAAGAATAGAAGTAAGGGATATAGGCACCGGTATGGCAGGTATCCACCATGCGGAACACAGGGAACAGGTTATGTTCCTTGCGGAAGTGATACACATCCAGCTCATTGCACTTCCACATCCGGGCAACATACTTATCGCTGAAGCCCATTTTCTTGGCGGCAGTCAGAGTCTCCAATTCAAAAGGATGGACCTTCAACGTCTCTTCCATGTCCACAATGCGCTTGATCGCTTCCAGGAAGAAGGGCGTGATCTGGGTGATCTCATGGAGCTTCTCTACGGTGACACCGCGGTAGACCAGCTCTGCAATGGCGAAGATATTATCATCCCGGAACTGGCTGATATATTCCAGGATCTCCTCGGTGGACATATCGTCAAACTTGTGATGATAGATATGGTTGACACCGACTTCCAGTGAGCGGATGCCCTTCAGCAGACATTCTTCCAGGGTAGAACCGATGCCCATGACCTCACCGGTAGCCTTCATCTGGGTACCCAGCATATTGGAGGCAGAGGTGAACTTGTCAAAGGGAAATCTGGGCAGCTTGGCGATCACATAATCCAGGCTGGGCTCAAACTCAGCGGTGGTATTGGCAATTGCAATATCTTTCAATTCCATACCAACAGCGATCTTGGCAGTTACCCGGGCAATGGGATAACCACTGGCCTTGGATGCCAGTGCGGAGGAGCGGGAAACTCTGGGGTTGACCTCGATCAGGTAATACTCACTGGAGTTGGGATTCAGGGCAAACTGGACATTGCAGCCGCCCTCAATTTTCAGCTCACGGATGATCTTAATGGCAGAGTCATTGAGCATCTTCTGGTCATGATCAGAAAGAGTCATAATAGGGGCAACGACCAGACTGTCACCGGTGTGCACACCGACAGGGTCAATGTTTTCCATGCCGCAGATGGTAATGGCATGGTCGGCAGAGTCACGCATGACCTCAAACTCGATCTCCTTATAGCCCTTGACGCTCTTCTCAATGAGCACCTGATGCACAGGAGAAAGCTTGAATGCGTTCAGGCCGACTTCGATCAGCTCTTCTTCACTGTAGGCAAAGCCGCCACCGGTACCTCCCAGGGTAAAGGCAGGACGCAGCACCACAGGGTAACCGATCCGCTTTGCAGCTTCCTTCGCTTCCTCAATACTGTAGGTGATCTCAGAAGGGATAACAGGCTCGCCGATAGACTGGCACAACTCCTTGAACAGTTCTCTGTCCTCAGCCCTTTCAATAGACTCAGAGCTTGTACCCAGCAGTTCTACCTGACACTCCTTCAGAACACCCTTCTTCTCCAGCTGCATAGCCAGATTCAGGCCGGTCTGACCACCGATGCCGGGAACGATGGCATCCGGGCGCTCATAGCGGATGATCTTGGCGATATACTCCAGAGTCAAGGGTTCCATGTAGACCTTGTCCGCAATGGTGGTATCGGTCATGATCGTGGCAGGGTTGGAATTGCAAAGGACAACCTCATAGCCCTCTTCCTTCAGTGCCAGACAGGCCTGGGTGCCTGCATAGTCAAACTCGGCAGCCTGACCGATGACGATCGGGCCGGAACCGATGATCAAAATTTTCCGAATATCTGTTCTTTTAGCCATATATAAAACCTCCTGAAAGTAGATAGAAATTACAAATTCTTATAAACGATCTTGCCGTCGCAGACGGTCAGGACACATTTTCCGTAAAGGGGCACGCCCGCAAAGGGTGTTGCCTTGCCCATAGAGAGAAACTTCTCCGGATCCACAGGCTCACAGGATCCCAGATCCCATACTGAGTAGCTATCCCCCAACTCGATACCAAACCGCTTTCTGGGGCTCGTCACCAGCAATTCCTTCAGTCGCTCCATGGACAGAATACCCGGCCTTACCAGATAGGTATACAGCACAGGAAAAGCAGGTTCCAGGCCTACAATGCCAAAGGCACTTCTTTCCAGCCCTTTGGCCTTTTCTTCCGCGCTGTGGGGTGCATGATCGGTAGCGATCATGTCGATCGTGCCATCCAGAATGCCCCGCACCAGGGCTTCCCGATCTTCCTTGCTGCGCAGTGGTGGATTCATTTTGAACCGGCCTTCCTCACGCAGATCGCTGTCATCCAGCACCAGATAATGCGGGCCGGTTTCACAGGTCACATCCAAGCCTTCGGCTTTTGCCTTTCGGATCAGCTCCACACTCTCCTTTGTGGAAATATGACACACATGGTAAGCACAACCGGTTTGTCGGACAAGCTCCAAATCTCTGGCGATCTGCCCCCATTCACTTTCAGAGCAGATACCCTTATGGCCGTGCTCTCGGGCATATTCTCCGTCATGGATATATCCGCCGCGAAGCAGGCTGTTATCCTCGCAGTGGGCAACGATCAGCTTGCCCAAAGCTTTGGCACGGAGCATAGCCCGGCGCATCATTTCGTCACTCTGAACGCCTTTTCCGTCGTCAGAAAAACCAATGACATTGGCCGCCATACCCTTCAAATCCGCCAAGGTTTCACCTTGCTCTCCTACCGTGATCGCACCGTAGGGATACACATGGATGCAGGCATTTTCCCGGATCAGCTCCAGCTGCTCAGTCAAGTGCTCCACACTGTCTGGCACGGGCTTCAGGTTGGGCATGGTGCACACATCAGTGTAGCCGCCGGCTGCAGCCGCCAGACTTCCTGAGGTGATGGTTTCTTTATAAGAAAATCCCGGCTCACGAAAATGCACATGCACATCGCAAAAACCGGGAAAAACAGAATATTTATTTGAATCAAAAGGAAGCAATACTTCTGCCACGGAGTCGGTTGCAAAGGAAACAACTTCCCCCATAGGACAACCGATGCTCTTCAGCTTCTGTGTGCCGCTCATAGTGATCCCCTTTCTGCAAACCGTATTTTTGACATTATACAATATCCGCCACAGTTTGTCAAAGGGTTTTCTTCACGAAATTTAGGGAAATTCTTCCACATCCAGATCACGGTAGGGATATACTCGCTTCCAGCCCTCAGCCGTCTTCTGTACAGAGCTTCTGTGGCTGCTCAAAAGGCGCACGATATCATACACATCGATCCAGATCTCAGAATTGCATTCCTTCTGGCTTTCATCAAAGATCAGTTCCATGCCAAAATGCAGATGAACAGTCTCAATATTATTCACATTCTCTTTGTCTGAATAACCGGTGCGGCCCATGAACCCAATCAAATCGCCTGCCTGCACGGTATCCCCTACTGCCAGTCCCTGCGCAAAAGGATGGTCCTTCTGCAAATGGGCATAGTAATAGTAGCGTTTGGAATCAAAGGATCGAATGCCAATCCGCCAGCCGCCGTACCGGTTCCAGCCCATTGCCTCGATGACGCCGCCCTCTACCGCCACGATCGGGGTCCCCAGACCACCCATCAGGTCATTGCCCAGATGTTTTCTTTGAAATCCGAAGGAACGGCCCACTCCAAAGTCAGAGCAATGACTGTAGCCGTAGCCCGCTCCGATAGGTGAAAAGGCCTTCAGGCCGTATTGCTGCTTCCACTGACCGGCCACCTGGATCTCATAGCTCCCCAACAGCCCCCCAAGGGCAGCACTGTAGGCCTGGTGATAATAGCTGTAGTATTTCCATGTGGTGCCCAGCAGTTCTTCCGCAGACTTATCCCCCTTAAGGTCGTCAGTGGCCTTTTTTACCGATGTCAGGCCGCACTTGCCACCCGACCGACATGCAGCCAATGCCAGGATATCGATCCATCCGATATGCTTTTCCTGTTCAAAGGTGGCAATGTCCTGCTCCATCGCATATTTCAGCGATTCATAGGGAACACCAAAATCCACCCATTTTATGGTCTGCGCCTGTACAGGCACAGCCAGCGCCAACACAAGCACCAAAACAAAACTGATCCGCCGCTTCACATCCTCACCTCATCATGTAGGATGCACTGCGGCGGACCATCGATTCCATGTAATTACTGGAGGTCACGGCGTATACCATCGGCAATTCGGTAAACATCCTCCATAGAACTGATACTGGATATCTGTTCCTTATAATAACTGCTGTGAGAAACCCCTCTGAGATACCAGGCAAAATGCTTTCTGGCTTCCAGACAGGCGATATGTTCACCCTTATCCTCTCTGGCAAGCTCAAACTGACGCACAGCTACATCCACACGCTCCTTAAGGGCAGGACGCTGGGGAATCTCCTTGCCTGCCAGAGCCGCAGCTGTCTGTGCAAAGATCCAAGGATCGCCAAAGGATGCCCTGCCGATCATAATACCGTCGGCACCGGTCCACTTTCTACAGCGCAGTGCGGCCTCCGGCCCCGTAATGTCGCCATTGGCGATCACAGGAATGGATAGCTGCTCCTTGACCTTGCGGATGGTATCCCAATCCGCCGTACCGGAGTACAGCATACTCCTGGTCCTGCCATGGACAGCCACCATAGCCGCACCGGCCTGTTCCATCCGCTTAGTAAATTCCAGCACATTAATACTGCCCTTGTCCCATCCCAGGCGGCACTTCACAGTTACCGGCACATCTACAGCAGCTACCACAGCGCGCAGAATGTCCTCCGCCAGCTCCGACGTACGCATCAGGCCGCAGCCGTCGCCGGAATTGGCGATCTTCGGCATAGGGCATCCCATATTGATATCCAGAAAGTCACAGCCCGAGATCTCCAGTGCTAGCTGGGCTGCCTGGGCCATGAACCGGGGATCGTTTCCAAAGATCTGGGCACCGCAAATACCCACAGGGGTCTTTTTCAGCAGTGCCGCGCTCTTTTTATCCTGATACACCAGTGCCCGGGAGGACACCATCTCTGTTACGGTAATATTGGCCCCAAGCTCCGCACACACAGTACGGAAAGCCCTATCGGTCACGCCGGCCATAGGACCCAATACCAAAGGATTCTCTATTTCTATATTCCCTATACGCATTAGCCAGCTCCTCCCGGTTTTTAGGGGATTATACCATACCAAAAGGATTTTCGCAAGTCAAAGCAAGCAGCTAAGCAGCCACAGAAGTCCGGTAAGCGCAGCGCCGCCGCAGGCCCATACAGGTCCGTAGAGAGAAAGCTTTCTGCCGCTCTTCCTTTCACTGCTGTGCAGCAGCTGTTTAGCTTCCTTGAGCAAGGCTTCATCTGTCACACCCTCCTGCCCTACCGCACTGTCCTTCAGAATAAAGATCGCCTGTTCAAACATTTTCGGCTCCGGTGCGTGGACCACGATCACCTGCCGGGATATGCCTTTTACCATTTCTACCACCTCTTGGAAACAGTATGTCCCCAAGCCGGTCTTTTCATTCAGGTATATCTCCAGTATCTACCGGACGCTTGTATCGACCTTTTGGTCCCCACTCCGGCAAAGGAAGCCGCTGCATAGCCCCAAATATCCGCTCCTTCAGGTCAGGATACTGGCCGCTCATATCAAAAATCAGCTTTTTGATCTCTTCGCGTTTGGTCTGCTTATCCACAGGGCACCGGTTTTCGATCACCGGCAAAGCCTGGCGGGATACAAAATTGTCGATGGTTTTCTCATGGATGTACAGCATGGGCCGGATCTGGATTACCCCGGACCTGTCCAGATTGGTCACCGGCTGAAAGCAGCTGATACGACCTTCAAACAGTAGCGACATCAAGAAAGTCTCCACCGCATCGTCGTAATGATGTCCAAGGGCCAGCTTATTCAGGCCCCGTTCCAGCAACGCCTGATTCAGAGCGCCCCTACGCATTTTGGCGCACATTGAGCAGGGGTTCTTTTCTTTACGGTGCTCAAAGATCACCGGACCGATCTGTGTGGGCACTACAGTATACGGGATCTGCAGCTGTGTGCAAAGTGCAGCGATTTGAGAATAATCCATACCCAGACCCATATCGATGGTAATGGCCTCAAGCTCGAAAGCATTGTGATTATACCTGCGCAGCTCGGCCAGAAACACCAAGAGTGCAAGAGAATCCTTGCCGCCGGATACACCGACTGCGATCCTGTCCCCAGCCTCGATCATATGATAGTCCTCCACACACCGGCGAACCAATCCAACAAGCCTTTGCATAGGCCGACATCCTCCAAAATCAGTAAAAATAGAAGTTAAGCATTTCAGAGCTTTTAAGAGTATTTAGGAGCTTTTGAGAGTTCTTTTCCATTTTCGCAAATTTCTTCAAAAAAGCCGTTGACATTTTAAAATACTTATGGTATAAGAATCTGGCGTCTTGGGAGTTATTGTACTCCCTACACAAGAATTTGTCAAAATATTTTACCTATCGGAGGAACGAATATGTCCACTACACTCGCTAAGAAGGAGACCGTTCAGCGTAAGTGGTATGTCCTCGATGCCGCCGGTAAGCCTCTGGGCCGTACCGCCGTCATCGCTGCCAACCTGCTGCGCGGCAAGCACAAGGTCGATTTCACCCCCAACGTTGATTGCGGTGACTTCGTCATCATCATCAACACTGACAAGGCTATTCTCACCGGCAAGAAGGCCGATCAGAAGGTCTACTACCGCGTTTCCGGTTGGATCGGCGGTCTGAAGGAGACCAAGGCTCGCATCATGATGGAAAAGCGCTCTGACTATGCTGTCGAGCTGGCCGTCAAGGGCATGCTGCCCAAGAACAGCCTGGGCCGCAACTGCATGACCCGTCTGCATCTGTACAAGGGTGCTGAGCATCCCCATGCTGCCCAGAAGCCCGAAGCCTGGACCCTGGACTGATTTGGAGGTAAACGATTATGTACGAGAGCAAGAAGAAGTATAACTACGGCACTGGCCGTCGTAA
>JAGBSG010000104.1 GCA_017632035.1 Oscillospiraceae bacterium
GACCCTGTAACCTCATGGGTCGCCCCCAAAAAGGTAATTCTCATATGGGCACCTCCTTGTCTCCAGCTGCCCACCCAAAGGCAGGTGCTGTATCTATTATCAGTATATCGAAAAACGCAGGCTATGTCAATGCAAGACCCAACTTGACAACAGCTCTGATCCCGTTATAATGAAAGAAGAAAGGATGTGTAGTGTATGGCTGTTCGGCTGAATGAGGATCAGGAAATGGTACAGGCCATCCGTGACGGGCTGAAGCGCACCGGCGGTTACTGCCCCTGCCGACTGGAGCGCAGCGAAGAAAATAAGTGCATTTGTCAGGAGTTTCGCCAGCAGATCGCCGACCCGGATTTTAAGGGCTACTGCCACTGTCTGCTCTATTATAAGGATTGAAAATTTTTCTAAAGTATTTCAAAAAAAGAGGTTGACAAATTTCGCCTGGCGTGGTACTATGTTCAGGCGGTTGAGGCAATCCTCTTCCAAACGAAATATGCGCGAGTGGTGGAATTGGTAGACTCGCTAGATTCAGGTTCTAGTGTTCACTGCGGACGTGCGGGTTCAAGTCCCGCCTCGCGCACCATGAAAAAGCACCCTTTGGGGTGCTTTTTCAGTTATATTCGCCTTCGGCGAGCTAAATTGGCTTAAGCCAGCTAAATTTGCTTCGCAAGCTAAATTGCCTGCGGGCAGCTGGAGCGAATATAATTTAGCTGTTGCGAAGCAACAATTTAGCTGCAAGCATAGCGAGCAATTTCGCTACGAAGTAATTTAGCTAATGACAATCTCACATTTTTTGATATGATTGTTGCCAAGGAGATAGTAACTATGGCAGAAAGCAAAAGATTTTGCAGTAAATATCGTTAATCTTTGCAGGCACATCAAAGAAAACAAAAAGGAATCCGTTTTGACCAATCAACTGCTTCGTTCCGGTACTTCTATCGGCGCGAATATCCACGAATCCAAGTACGCCCACGGAACGGCTGACTTCATAGCAAAAATGCAGATTGCCTTAAAGGAATGCTACGAAGCTGAGTATTGGCTTGAATTACTTAACCGCACCGGTTATATTCCGGACGAGCAGTATAAACCCCTGCAAAACAACTGCGGTGCCATCCGCCGGATGCTCATCGCTTCTATCAACACCGTAAAATCATAACAGCCCGTGGGAAAGTCCATGGGTTTCAGAACGCATCCATACGGATGTGGGCTGAAATCCATATTGGGTTTCAGGAGACTATATCTACAGTGTTCTCTATCCGCAACAAGGACAGCAAATAGTCCCAGCCATCTCCGGTACGGAGATGGCTGGGAATTTTATTGTTGCGCGTCAGGACTTGCTCTGCGCTTGCGGATCGATTACAGTGAAGGTACTTACCATGTTGGAAAACCGTATCCCCGCACCCTCCGACGCTTCGAGGAAATAGCGGGATGTGATCCGGAATGTACCGCCCCGTCCATCACTGAAGAATTTAATATCACCACAGGGCGAATCCCAATTGGTCCCGTTGGAGAAGTTCAAATATACATCTTTCCCATTCTGCATCGCAGCAGGCTCAGACACCGTCTGATAGCTTCCAAGCATTTCATTTCTGACAGCTTCCGCATCAACTGCGGGAGCTACATTGGGAATGTACCTGATCTCTATTTCAGTGGGCGGCAAATTGGCATAGAAGTCTTCCTTACCCGGATACGATACGGGGATGCCTCGGATATAGACATTCCCATTTTCCTCGGTCATATAAAACAAGGCGGGATCATAGTAAATCGCAAACCCGGGGGGTTTGCAAGTACCGTCTTCCCCGATCACCGGTTCCCGACCACCTGCTACAATGGGTATCTCTACGATATAACCTTCCATAATAATGGTACTCCCTTTGGGTGGGAACAGAGCTTCGATATAACTCGTAATGGGTGTACTATGACCGGGCTGCTCTGCAGGTTTGTCGTTGGTGCCGAAAAGCACCTTCAGATTCTCCTCTGTAAAGGCATGCCACATTGCAGCTTCCTTAGCATCCTGCTGCGCGCACGCCTGACGAAATTCTGCTTCAGTAACAGATTTATGATCCGCATAGTAGGAAACAAGTGTATTGCCCTGGGCATCCTGATGGGAGGTAGTGTAGATAAAGTCATTGGGAACATATCCGTTGTCCGCGAATCTAAGCTTGGAATAGCCATTTTTTGCCGCTCCCGACGACCAGTGGAATGTGCCGTCTGTCTTTAAATCCATAAAGCCTCTGTAATTCAGGAAATAACCGTAGACTGTATCCCACCGGCAATCCAGGAGTAAGAAGCCATAATACGCATTATTGTCCGCCTTTAATTCCAGGGCAACCTCCGGCGCAGCATCGGAATCCATGTCCAGCACCGCAAGCTTTGTGACCGTTACTGCACCGTCACCCAGCGAGTTCTCCACCTGATTCAGCTGATCGATCTTCAAATCGCCTACACCCAGGCAGTCAAACTTTCTGCTGCCCTCCAGCACCGAAAGATAGGCCTGCAGCACAGCAGGATCTTCCGGGTATTGGTTCGTTCCTGGGTTGTCAGATATCTTGGGCAGAACATCCCCGATGTTGTCGCCTTCTCCGCCACTTTTCGTTCCCGGCTTTTCCTGTATATCATCCTTGGGAGGATTATCCACCTGGGGATCATTGTCAGTTACCGGTGATCTATTCGCTGTATCCGGATCTGCATAGGCGGCTTTACAGCCGGTCAAAAGCAAGGTCAAGACCAACATTAAGGCAATAGCAGCCTTGGACTTTTTTCGATTACACATAACACTCCCCCCCTCAAAAGTATATCGCTGTGATCCTTACACTTCAATTTTATCATAATATCCATTAATTGTCTACATTTTTCCCACTCCGGGGAGAGCCCCATCTGCCCTTTTGCGGTTGACCCCATCCCTCCCTTATGATAAAATTGAAAAAAGCCTATTCCGGTTTTACCGCAGCAAGTGAGGGTATGATATGGAATTTCTCCCAATTTCAAGAAAAGAGATGGAAGCACGGGGCTGGCCTCAGTGTGACTTTGTATATGTGATCGGCGATGCCTATGTGGATCACCCCTCCTTCGGCCATGCCATTATCAGCCGGGTACTGGAGCATGCAGGGTATACTGTGGGCATCATCTCCCAGCCCAACTGGAAGGACCCCAGATCCATTGATGTATTCGGTCGCCCCAGACTGGGCTTTCTGGTCAGCGGCGGCAATATGGATTCCATGGTCAACCACTATTCCGTAACCAAGCATCGCCGCAAGACCGATGCCTTTACCCCCGGCGGTGTCATGGGCAAACGGCCGGACTACGCTACCGTGGTATACTGTAACCTGATCCGCCAGACCTACAAGGATGTCCCCATTCTGATCGGCGGCATCGAAGCCAGCCTGCGCCGTCTGGCCCATTACGACTACTGGTCTGAATCTATGAAGCGCTCCATCCTACTGGACAGCCAAGCGGATCTTTTAATGTACGGCATGGGCGAAAAGAGCATTGTGGAGATCGCGGATGCCCTGAACTCCGGATTGCATGTGCGGGATATCACCTATATTGACGGCACGGTATACCGCACAGACTGTCTGGATGAGAGCTTGCCCACTGTTATCCTGCCGGATTTTGAACAGGTGAAAGGCAACAAGCGTGCTTACGCTGAGAGCTTCAAGGTACAGTACGGCAACTGCGATCCCTTCACCGCCAAGCGTTTGGCAGAGCCCTACGGTAAGGAATTTGTGGTACAGAATCCTCCCCAAAAGCCCCTGACTACAGAGGAAATGGATGCGGTATACGGTCTTCCCTACTGTCGCACATACCACCCCAACTATGAAAAGCTGGGCGGTGTACCTGCCATTGAGGAGGTCAAATTCAGCCTGGTGAGCAACCGGGGCTGCTTTGGTGCCTGCAGCTTCTGCGCACTGACCTTCCACCAGGGCCGCATTATTCAAACCAGAAGTCACGAGTCCATTCTTGCAGAAGCCGAGCTTATGACAAAGGACAAGGACTTTAAGGGCTACATCCACGATGTGGGAGGCCCTACGGCCAATTTCCGCCACCCCGCCTGCGAAAAACAGCTGAGCAAGGGTGCCTGTGGCGGCCGGCAGTGCCTGTATCCCACCCCCTGTAAAAATCTCCGGGCAGATCACTCTGACTATATTGCCCTGCTGCGCAAGCTGCGAAAGCTCCCAGGTGCCAAAAAGGTCTTTGTGCGCAGCGGCATCCGCTTTGACTATCTGCTTGCCGACAAAAAGGATACCTTTTTCAAGGAGTTGGTACAGCACCACATCTCCGGGCAGCTTAAGGTTGCTCCCGAGCATGTATCCGATGCTGTATTGGAGCGAATGGGCAAGCCCAAGAACGCAGTCTATAACCGGTTTGTAGATAAGTATTTTGCTCTGAACAAGCAGTACGGCATGAATCAGTATCTTGTGCCTTACCTGATGTCCAGCCATCCGGGGTCTACCCTGGCAGAGGCTATCAAGCTGGCAGAGTATATCCGGGAAATGGGCTACAATCCTGAGCAGGTCCAGGACTTTTATCCCACCCCCTCTACCTTGTCCACCGTCATGTACTATACAGGTCTTGACCCCAGAACTATGGAGCGGGTATATGTTCCCACCGATCCTCACGAAAAAGCCATGCAGCGGGCGCTGATCCAGTACCGGAATCCCAAGAACTACTATCTTGTAAAGGAAGCGCTGCTGAAGGCCCACCGGGAAGATCTGATCGGCTCCGGCCCAAAATGTTTGATCCGGGCCGTACCGCCCCGACAGGGCAAGCCTGCCGCGCCGCCTCCAAAGCTGCCAGGCAGAAAACCAGCGGTAAAGAAACCCGTTCCTGCCTCCAGACGCAAGCCACGCAAATAACTGCACAGCCACTGGAAAGTGAAGTGTCCTTCCGGTGGCTGTTCTGTTTCCTTTTATACTGCATAGAATGTTCCATACATTGAAACTGAGGTGCTACTATGGAACATACGGCAAATTTCATTACACTGCGGGGCAGTCTGCAGGAACTCCCCAAATTTTCCCACGAAAATCACGGCAGGCGGTTCTACCGCTTTCTTCTTGAAGTTCCCCGGCTGTCCGGCGCTGTAGATGTTCTTCCGGTGATCGCGGAGGAAAGTATCATTAACGCTCTGGATCCCTGTGGTGGGGATATGCTCACTGTCACCGGGCAGATCCGCTCCCATAATTGCAGAACAGAGACTGCCCGGCATCTGATGATCTTCGTGTTTGCCAGAGCTGTTTACGCAGAGGACGGCGATCCCATCAACGAGGTCATTCTGGAAGGACCGCTATGCAAAGAGCCCACCTATCGGCGCACGCCCTTGGGCCGGGAGATCTGCGATGTGATGCTGGCAGTTCCCAGAGCCTTTCGCCGGGCCGACTATATGCCCTGCATTCTCTGGGGACGCACAGCCCAGGAGATCTCGGCCTGCCACACCAGAGACCGCATCCGCATTTGCGGACGGCTTCAAAGCCGGGTCTATACCAAGCTCACAGAGAACGGTCCTCAGGAGCGAACGGCCTATGAGATCTCGGCCCTAAGCGCCCAATGTCTGGAGAACGAAATGTAGCATCACACACAGCACACTTCCAACAGCGGTAGGCAGAAAAAATGCCGCCGCTGTTTTTTTTGCGCTGCCGGTCTCCCGGTAGATCGTCAAAAGCGTAGTCGAGCAGGGCCAGTGGAACAAGGTAAATACCATGGTGCACAGGGCCATCTGCCATGTGATTCCGGATGCCACCAGAAGTCCCTCGCTGACACCTGCAGTGCTCTGCAGGCTGCCTGTACGGGCAAGGACCATCAAGATAACCGGGATCAGCAGTTCATTGGCCGGCAGCGAGAAGAAAAATCCCAATAGGATCACGCCGTTCATGCCCAGAAACCACCCAACTGGGTCTAAAAATGCAGCAAGGGTGGATAACAGGCCCGTATTCGCCAGGACCCAAAGCACCACTCCGGCAGGCGCAGCAACGCAAAGGGCTCTGCCTGCCACATAGACGGTGCGGTCCAGCAGGGAGCGCACCAGGATCTGTCCAAGCCGGGGACGGCGGAAGGGTGGCAGTTCCATCACGAAGGTGCTGGATTCTCCCTTTAACAAGGTCTTATTCAGCACACCGGAAGCTGCCATTGCCCCCACCATCCCCAAAGCCACGCAGGCTGCCACCAGCAACGCCGCTCCCGCACCGGGAAAGAACAGGCTTCCCAAAATGATCAGCGCAGGGAATCGCCCATTACAGGGCACCATGGCATTGGTCAGAATGGCCGCCAGACGTTCTCTGGGAGAATCGATGATCCTGCATCCCATAACGCCCACGGCATTGCAACCCAGGCCCATGCACATGGTCAGAGCCTGCTTGCCGCAGCCGCCGCAGCGGCACATACCGTGGTCCAACAAAAACGCCATCCGGGGCAGGTATCCCACATCCTCCAACACGGTAAACAAGGGAAAAAATATCGCCATAGGCGGAAGCATCACAGAGATCACTCTGGCAGAGGTGGCATACAGCCCATCCACAAGGACTCCTCTGAACCACCAGGGCGTCGCTGCCAGCCAGTTTTGAAGCACACCGTACCCAGCGTCAAACAGCCTTTCCAACAGCTGTGAGGGGTAGTTCGCTCCCCAGACTGTGAGCCAAATGATCAGCAAAAGCAGGCTCAGCATAATGCCTATCCCATGTCTGCGGCTGACAAGCACACGGTCCAGCACCTGCCGCCACCCCTGGGATGTGCCCCGGACCTGCCGGACACACTTTCCGGCAATGGCCTGCGCTTGCACAATGGGATCACCGCCGGGCCTTAGAGGTGGCATATCGGCGTTGTCGGCGCAAAGGCGGAGCTGCCGCAGCAATTCCCGAATGCCCTGTTTTCTGGAAGCCGCAGTCAGCACCACCGGAACACCCAAACATTCCGACAAGGCAGGCCCATCCACATCCATACCCCTGGCATGGGCTTCATCCATCAGGTTTACACAGACCACAGCACGGTCAGCAGATTCCAATATCTGCAGCGCAAGGATCAGACTTCGCTCCAGGCAGCTGCCGTCGCACACCACCGCCACACAGTCTGCCTGACCGCTTCTGATATATTCCCCCGCGATCCGCTCATCCTCTGTACTACCATCCAGGGAGTATGTACCGGGCAGATCGATAAAGCTAAATTCCACATCGCCCTGCCGCAGCTTCCCCTGGGCAACACTAACTGTTTTTCCGGGCCAGTTCCCGGTGTGCTGATGCAGCCCTGTAAGTGCGTTGAATAATGTACTTTTTCCCACATTGGGATTTCCGGCCAGGGCTACGGTTATCTTCCGAAGGGGCTTGCGCGCCATCAGCAGCGCACCCGGATCTTCCCCAGATCACGGGTGCGCAGAGCCAGCACACTGCCCCGCAGTTCCAGCGCCGTCACATGACCCCACGGGCAGCGATAGCGGCAGTAAACTGTTGTGCCCGGCACAAGTCCAAAATCCTTAAGCCTGCGTTTCAGAGCCGCATCCGTATTGACCTGTGTAATGACAGCCCGTTTGCCGGGCCGGAGATGATCCAAACCAGTTTCCATAGGTAAGCCTCCAAATTCGTGCATGATCACTATGCCATCATATCCACCTGCTCCATATTTTGTGCCTGGCTGGAAAATCCACTTTTCTTTTTCGTGGTTTTGTGCTAGAATTTGGGCAAAGGAGGCGAATTATATGGAGGCAAAGGTATTATCTATTATAGAAAAACTGAAGGACCTGTATCCCGATCCCAAATGCGCCTTGCATTACAGCAAGGATTATGAGCTGATGATCGCCGTCAGGCTGTCTGCCCAGTGCACCGATGCCCGGGTAAATAGGATCACCCCGGCCCTGTTCGCCGCCTACCCCACCCTGGAGGCCATGGCCCAGGCCCCTATCGGGCACATAGAAGAGCTGGTACACTCCTGCGGCTTTTACAAGCATAAGGCCAGAGATATCGTACTGGCCTGCCAGATGCTGCTTACCAAGCATGGCGGCAAAGTCCCCGGGACCATGGAGGAGCTTCTGGCTCTGCCCGGGGTAGGCAGAAAAACCGCCAATCTGCTTTTGGGCGACCTGTACAGCGTTCCGGGCAGCGTAGTCTGCGACACCCACTGCATCCGCATCTGTGGCCGGTTGGGCCTGTCTCAAGGCAAAGAGCCGGAAAAGGTGGAGCGCCAGCTTCGGGCCATCCTTCCCCCGGAGGAAAGCTCCAATTTCTGCCACCGCATCGTGCTGTTTGGCCGGGATATCTGTACCGCCAGAAGCCCCAAATGCAGCCAATGTCCCCTGAGTATGTGGTGCACCCTGATCCATAACGCCTGAACCGTACTATATCCCGCCTTGTCCGCATAGAGTGTGGACAAGGGGGGATTTTTTTGCGCCGAAAGCTGCCGATCTTTTACAGCGCCCTGCTGCTGACGGGTGTAAATCTGCTGCTGCGTCTGGTGTCCACATCCTTTCAGGTGCATATTTCCGCCCGGATCGGCGCGGCAGGTGTTGGTCTTCTGCAATTGGTCATGTCCGTTGGAGCCCTGGCTATGACCGCCGGAATGGCCGGAGTCCGCACCGCAACCATGTACCTGACTGCGGAAGAGCTGGGTAAAAAACGGCCTCAGAATGTAACCTGGGTGCTGTCTGGCTGCTTTTTGTACAGCATCCTGTGCAGCGGTGTGATCGCGCTGGGGCTCTACAGTGCTGCCCCGTTCCTTGCCCAAAACTGGATCGGTGATCCCCGGACTGTGGATGCCATACGGCTGTACGCGGTATTTATGCCCCTTGTATGTCTGTGCGGCTGCATGACAGGGTATTTTACCGCCGCCAACCGTATCGGTACTTTAGCCGCGGTAGAGATCGCCGAGCAGCTTTGCTACATGGCCGTAACCATGACCGCCCTGCAATTCTGGGCAGGTCATGACCCGGGACGGGCCTGCGAGGCCGTGGTATTCGGAAGCGGCATCAGCGCCTGCCTGACCCTGAGCTGTTTGGTGATCCTGCGTCTTCGGGAGCGGCAGCCCGCCGGTCCGCGAATCCCCGTGCGCCGGCGGCTGCTGCATACCGCCGTACCCCTGGCCCTGTCAGATGACCTGAAGGCTGGGATCTCCACCACCGAAAACCTCATGGTGCCCAAGCGTTTGGCTCTGTTTCCCGGGGAGCTGACCCCGCTGGCCACCTTCGGCATGGTATGCGGCATGGTCTTCCCTGTTCTCATGTTTCCTGCCGCCATTCTCTTTGCTCTGGCTGAACTTCTGATCCCTGAGCTGGCCCGCTGCAATGCGGCGGGAAGCCAGCGCCGTATCCGATACTTGGTCAAGCGCGGTTTGCGGGTCGCCATGCTTTACGGCTGCGCCTGCAGCGGCCTGATGTACCTGCTCTCCGAGGCCCTGTGCATGGCCCTGTACGACAACGCCCTGGCCGGCAGCCACTTAAGGCGTTACAGTATCCTGATACCCATGCTGTACTGCGATGCTATCACCGATGCCATGACCAAAGGCCTTGGCCAGCAAAAGGCCTGTGTGCGGTATAATATCCTCACATCCAGTCTGGATGTTCTCTTCTTGTTTCTGCTGCTTCCCAAATACGGCATGGATGGCTATTTTTTCAGCTTCACTGTGACCCATCTCATTAACTTCCTATTAAGCCTGCGGCGGCTGCTGCGGATCACCGGGCTGCATATCCCCTTTTATATTCCCGCCTTCACCTGCAGCGCCACCCTGATCGCCGTATTGGGCGCAGGGCTGATGGCAAGCCCGGTTGGGCGCATCGTGGCCTTTCTTGGCCTGCTTGGCAGTCTATTGGTGCTGCTGCACATCATATCCGGGGAGGACATTCGGTGGATCAAGGGGCTTTTGCGCAAAAAATGACCCACAGGAATCCTGTGGGTCAAATATCAAAGAGCTTTTAGCACTTCCAGCAGGAACTCCCAGGTCCTTTTGGTGGAAGCAATATCCAAGCGTTCCCGGCTGGTGTGGATATCTGCCATATCCGGGCCGATGGACACGCAATCCAGCCCGGGCAGCTTTTCGCCCAGCAGTCCGCACTCCAGGCCCGCGTGGATCGCCACCACCTGGGCATCCCTGCCATACATCTGCCGGTAGACACGAACCATGGTATCCCGCAAGTGGGAATCCTTTTTATACTCCCAGGAAGGATAGTCGCCCATTTCACTGTAGTTGCCGTCATAGAAATCCGCCAACTCCTTCAGACGCGCCAGCAGGGCGCGCTTCTCCTCGTTGACACTGCTGCGCACAGAGAAGGTCAGCGTCAATTCCTTATCCAATGCCGCAATGCCCAGGTTCAGACTGGTCTGTACAAGGCCCGCAATGTCCTGGCTCCAGCTTTGCACCCCATTGGGCGCGGCGCAAAGCAGCGCAATGACTTTGGAGGTATCCGCCGTGGTCAGCGCATTGCCGCCCAGGGCATCTACATCGTCGCCGTAAATACGCACCTCCGGCTCATCATACCGCTCCCGGATCTCCTGCTCCAGCTGCTGGGCAATATCATTGATCCGCTCCAGATGGATGCCCATAGCCACCAGTGTCACCTGGCAGGAACGGGGGATGGCATTATCCTTAGTGCCGCCGGACAGCTTTGTCAGGCACAGGGGCATTAGCTTTTCCACCCGGCTTAAGAACTCTCCCATGACCTTGGTAGCGTTGGCCCGGTTCTTGTGGATCTCCACGCCGGAGTGTCCTCCCTGCAGACCCTCGACCGTCAGCCGTACACAGGGCCCATAGACCGTACGCCGTTCCACCGGCAGTGTGATCGTTCCTCTGGCACCACCGGCGCAGGAAACGGTAAACACGCCCTCATCCTCGGAATCGATATTGATCATGGTGCGCCCGCGCAGTGCGGAAAGCTCAATACCCGCAGCGCCGAACATCCCAGTCTCCTCATCTACCGTGATGATCACCTCCAGCGGGGGATGGGGAATGGACTTATCTGCCAGCAGAGCCAGCGCATAGGCTACGGCGATACCATCGTCTCCGCCCAGGGTCGTACCCCTGGCAAAGACCGCCTGACCGTCATGGGTCACATCCAGGCCGTCCTTTTCCAGATCGATGGGGCAATCCGCATCCTTTTCGCATACCATATCCATATGCCCCTGCAGGATCACAGGCGCATGATCCTCATAGCCGCAGGTGGCCTCCCCGAAGAGGATCACATTGTTCAGTTCATCCTGGACATATGCCAGCCCATGGTCCTTGGCAAACCCAACCAGGTAATCGCTGATGGCTTTGGTGTTTCCCGAACCGTGAGGGATCGCACACAGCGCCTCAAAATATCCAAACACATTGGCAGGCTCCAGCCCTGCCAGCTTGATCGCATCCATAATATCTACTCCTGTCAATTGATCTGCGCGCCTTTATCATACCACAGCGGTCACCCGAAGTCCATAAAAAAGACCACGGGAAGCCCGTGGTCTTTCTCAATCTTAAATAAAGCTCAGAGACAAAGTCAGCAGAACCCACACCAGCGCGACCCACTTGGTAGCGGAAGCCAGCATCTTATCCATGTTCTTCTTTTTGCTCTTGCTCAGATAAGTATCGGAACCGCCTGTCAGTGCACCGGACAGACCAGCCTCCTTACCGGACTGGAACAAAACAACCAGGATCAGGGCCAGGCTTGCCAACACCTCCAGGCCGATTAGAGCATACTTAACGATATCCATTCTTTAACCTCCTACGCCTACCGGCGAAAACCTCTCAATGAAACACCCTACAATGAGTGCTTTTACAACAGCTTGACTATTGTAGCATAGAGTTTTACAAAAAGCAAGTAGAAATGTATATTTTTATTTCGTGACCCAATTTCCGGTAGCGGCGCAGGTCAGATACGCGTTGATAAAAGGATCCAAAGCGCCATCCATAACTGCGTTGACATTGGAGGTCTCACAGCCGGTACGGGTATCCTTGACCAGGGTGTAGGGCATAAACACATAGTTGCGGATCTGGCTGCCCCACTCGATCTTCTTCTGCACACCCTTAATATCGGAGATCTTATCCAGATGCTCCCGCTCCTTGATCTCCACCAGCTTGCTGCGCAGCATACGCAAGCAGTTTTCCTTGTTCTGGAACTGGCTGCGTTCCGTCTGGCAGGCAACCACGATACCGGTAGCCTTGTGGATCAAGCGCACAGCAGAACTGGTCTTATTAATGTGCTGACCGCCTGCGCCGGAGGAACGGAACACCTGCATTTCATAGTCATCGGCCTTGATCTCTACATCCTGGCTGTCGTCCTGAATATCGGGAATGACCTCGATAGCCGCAAAGGAGGTCTGACGGCGGGCATTGGCATCGAAAGGCGACACGCGCACCAGACGGTGAACACCATTCTCACCCTTCAGGAAGCCATAGGCATTGTCGCCCTCGATCAGGATATCAGCGGATTTCAGGCCTGCCTCATCCCCCTCCTGATAGTCCATGATCTTATAGGTATAGCCATGTGCCTCTGCCCAGCGGGTGTACATACGGTAGAGCATCTGGCACCAGTCCTGGGCCTCGGTGCCGCCGGCACCGGCCTGGAAGGATACCATAGCATTGTTGGCATCATAATTGCCGGTAAGCAATGTCTGCAGGCGGCAGGTCTCCATATCGGAACTTAGCTGCTCAAAGCCCTCCTTCAGCTCGGGCAGCATGGAATCGTCATCTTCCTCTGCAGCCATTTCGCAAATGGTCATCAGGTCATCCCAGCTGGACAGCATCTGCTCATACTTTTCGATTTTCATTTCGGTCTGCTTGGTCTTGACCACGATCTTCTGGCTGTTTTCAGGGTTGTCCCAAAAGCCAGGCGCCTCCTGCATAGCATGCAGCCGCTCCAGCTCATTGCGTAGCCCCTCCACATTCAGAGAATCTGCCAGAGCCTCCAGAGCGGGGCGCACCTCGTTGAGCTTCTGCTTATAAACATCAAATTCAATATTCATAGTTCCGTCTCTCATTTCCTAGAAGTTTGCATATTTCCGTAACATTATACCCGAAACCGCCTATTCTGTAAAGTGGGAAATGGAAAAAAGCGCAAAAAACCGGGCATTTCTGCCCGGGGTCCGCTAACGTTCACTGGGATGACCCGAATCCTCATCGTAGATCAGATCCTCCAGATCCATGGTATAGTCATCGGATTCTCGCATGATCTCACTCCTCCCACTCCATTCCTGACAGTATATGCCGGTTCCGCAATTATATGTGTCAATAGGATTTTTCTTTTTGCCCGCTTCAAATCCTTGACAGTTCACCGAATTTTGGGTACAATGCTAGCTGTAATATGCCTCCGTAGCTCACCTGGATAGAGCGTGCGCCTCCTAAGAATCAGAAGAGGTTATTCCATTTAGGTCAATTTCATAGATATGCCCCCGTAGCTCACCTGGATAGAGCGCGCGCCTCCTAAGCGCGAGGTAGTGAGTCCGAGTCTCGCCGGGGGTGCCAAAAGGACACCCTGCGAGGGTGTCCTTTTGCATTTCCAAGAGACTCGAACATCTAAATGCAGCGCGCCTAGGACAGGGGACCGTCTCCTTCACATAAAGAAAGGTAGACAACACGGCAGTTTTATCCATATGTCTACCTTTAATTCGGAAACATAAGATTACCTATGCCGGGCTGCGCTTTTGGAAGCGACCGCCCCGGTTTGTATACCAAATCAGAATCAATGCACAGGACAGGCCCACCGCCGCAGTCACGCCGTAATACAGCAGATATGCCCCCAGAGGCTGCTGGCGCATAAGCTCCGTTCCAGTAAGCGGCCACAGGAAGCTAAACCGGTCCAGGAAGGTGATCCCCAGCAGATGCAGCAGCACCGGCAACAGCAGTACCCCGGCAGCCGCAAAGAGAGTCACTGCCTGATTCCGACTGCATAAGCCCAGCAGCAGCACAGCCATGGTCACGCACAGCACTGCAAACAGCCGCAGGCCCTCGAATATTAGGATACCGCCCAAAAGCGAGACAGCATCACTCCAAACAGAGAAATCTGCCAAACTGCAGATCGGTGCCTCCAGCGAAACAAAGCCATAGTTTTGGAATACATACCAGTAATCCGGGATCTGAGCAATACTATAGAACACCGCTGTTACGATCATGCCCACGGCGATCTTGCTCCGTGCCGTAGCGCCCCGGCCTCTGGCATACACATTCAGCAATGGCTGCATACCTGATGTGGTCTCCAACGGGTAGAAGTTTGCCAGACACAGGATCAGCGCCGCCAGCAGCATAGCCACGGAATCCGCTTTGTCGTTGTTCTTAGCCGTGCCAAACAGGTATGTATACCCCGGCTCATAGACCACCCAAACATCCTTTCCCTGGGCCTGCTGCGACTTAAGATCCTCAATCAGAGGGCATATCCGCCGCAAAAAAACCGTTTCCGGCTTCAGCATATCTTCCAGGCGCTCACTTAAGACCTCGTACTGAATGTCCAGCAGCTTACCGTCGGCATAATCCGTTTGCAGCTGCCGCAGCTCAGCCCGTATCCCGTTAAACCTGGCGGCCTCGTCTTCCAGATATTCCTCCTGCCTGTGCGTCAGCGGACCGGACAGGGTTTCCATGTAGTTCTTATAGAACAACTCCTCAGAGCCATAGGTCACTTTGCGGGGCTGCTGTAGATTCAGCAGCGCAAACAGCACCAGAATCAGCAAAGCGCCGCACTCGATCAGCAGTTTCCACCACTCGTGGCCGAACAAAGCTGTGCTTTTCCCCAGACGGGGAAGCCATTTAGGCCATCCCAGGCCCTTGGGTGCCTTGGGCAATGTGCGAACTTTGCAGCAGAACTGGAGGCACAAAACAAGTACGCCCAGCACCAGCAATGCCGCTGTCAAAACCCATCCCACCGTCAGCGCCTCTACAGGGTAGCCAAAGAAGTCCACATTGCGATACTCCGACAGCCAGTGATTGGAGAAGATCAAGCCGCTGACATTCACATACCGCAGAACACTCCATGCCGAAACCGGCGCAATGGACTGAAACAGGATATATTCCACGCTTAAAAAGCCACCTACTGTCAGCCATGTCACAACCGCGCTTTGCAGCGCAAGACTTACGATCAAACACAGTAAGCCAATTGCTGCATACAAAAGCCACTTGCTCAGAAAGAACAGCAGCATATACTCCCCTACGCTCAGCTCCAGAACACAGGTAGTAAATCCGCTCAAGGACTGAACTGGCCGGGAAAGGTCTCCAAAACCGGTCGTCCCGGCGCAATACAAAAGATTGCCGCCCCACAAGAGCATCGTGACCAGGAGCGTTAACCCGAAGGCAGATCCCACTTTTGATAGGATCAGGGGCAGGCGACCCTTGCGTGTGGCACGCAGGATCGGAAGCATACCGTTTTTCTGCTCCGAGATCACCATTTCCGAACACAGCACCAAAATCAGCAGCAACGCGATCATATCTGTAACCGCTGAAGTCTGAGAATTCAGCACGCCGGCTGATACATCATAAACAGGCTGAATATAGGTCAGCCCCTCAAACCGTTCAATAGTCGCCAACTGGCTGCGGTAGGCAAAGGTTCCCGGCTTACTAAAGATAGATACCGTGGTTTTGATCTTGGCATCCTGAATGGTGGCCTCCAATCTGGCCTGATGATCCTGAACACGCTGCACATCCAGCAAAAGAGCCTGGGTCAGATTGATTTCCGCATACAGATCATCTGTGTAGCGCAGATATTCGCCACTTTCGTAGACCTGCTGATATTGCAGCATTTCATCGTCAATATCCGCCGGGTCTGCCCGGCCGCTTTCAGCCCGGGCCTCATAGCGTTCCCAGCGTCTGCAAGCCTCCAGCATTTCATAATGCTGCTGCACATGAGCCGGCCGCTCCGGGGCTTCTACCTCCAGCAGATCCCGCTGTGCCGCCAGATAGTCCTCCGGCTCGTAAAATACCATTGTCGCACTGTCCTGACTGTGCCAGAACAAAAGCAGATTCACGCCAAAGGCCAGCAGCAGGATCACGCCAAACCGTTTTGTAAGGATCTTTTTAAATTCCGCGATCAGCAGGCTCACAGGGATCCCCCCTCCGGCATACGCTCCTCAAAGGTGTATAAGTACACATCCTCCAGGGTGGGCATAACCTCCTGAGCCTGCGCCTCATTGGGCTTTTGGTTGCCAATGACCCGGGCCCAGATCCGGTCTGTCTCGTCCTTTCGGATATTGCCTACCAGATATCGGCTCTGGACTTCCTCTACCCGGTCCTCCGGCACGCAGATTTCAAAGACCTTGCCCTTCATCTGCTGCAGCAGCGCAGAAGGGCGCAGCTGGGAGATCAGGCAGCCATCCTTGAGCATCAGGATCTCCTTGGCTATGTACTCCACATCGGATACCACATGGGTAGCTAATATAACGATCCGGTCCATGGATATCTGGGAGATCAGATTCCGGATGCGGATACGCTCCTTGGGGTCAAGGCCCGCCGTAGGCTCATCCAGTATCAGGATCTTGGGCGAGCCCAACACCGCCTGGGCGATCAAAATACGCTGCTTCATACCGCCGGAATAGGTACCCAGCCGCTTGTCCAGATATTCCGTCATATTCACCATGGCGGCGGCACGCTCTACCTCTTCCGTGGCCCGGCTCTTGGTCATACCCTTCAAGCCGGCAATGTAGTATAAAAACCGCCGGGCAGTAAAATGGGGATACAAGCCCTGCTGCTGGGGCATGTACCCCAGCAGCGCCCGATAATCCGCCCCCAACTTATCCGAGGGTATGCCATCCACCAAGATCTGTCCCTTGTCGGCAGACAGGTTTTCCGTCAAGATCTTCATCATAGTGCTTTTACCGGCACCATTAGGCCCCAGCAGGCCGTAAATACCGCTGGACAAAGTCGCCGTAAAATTCCGCAGCGCAACCTTTCTGCCATAGGCCTTAGTCAGATTTTCAATTCGCAGTTCCATAAGCGTTTCTCACTGTTCCAAATTTGCACTCTGCCAGGTCTCCAGCTGCCGCTGCAATTGGGCAACGACCTTGTCGCTACCGGCAATTTTCATTTCCTGCAGCATCTGGGCGTAAACATCCGGGGTCATCTGGCTTGTGGTGAATATGGGGAAGTACTTCTTGCATACCGCCTGGATAGCGTTCAGCTCCTGCTCCAACCCGGTGTAATCAAAGGAAATGGGACAGGCAACGACAGAATCATCCAAAATCTCCCGGTAGGTCTGCAAAAGAGTTTTGCCCTCATATTGGATAAGTGTCCAGTTCTCTGTACCGGGGCTGCGAAGATCCGCCGTCTTCCAATAGGAATTTAAGCCGCAGAAGTGGGACAACGGCGAAAGAAAATCCATACCATAGTTAGAGCCGTCTGAATGCGAAATGAGGGAATAATAACCGTCCTCAACTTTATAATCTCTACCCTCCTTGCCATAAAACAGTTGCATCCGGAAGGCCTCATTCTCTGCGATCAGGTTCAGCAGCTGCACAGCCTCCTGCTTATGCCGGGAAACCGCTGCCACGCCGCTAACATGACCGTATGGCTGCATCTCGTAATAGCAAGCAGTTGTTACCGGAACACGGAGCTGCTCTTCATCATTTGCCGTTGTATACGGCAGGTTTCCGGTCAAAGCTCCATACTGTATGCGCCCTATCTCAAACCGGTCGGTAGTATATCCGGCAATGCTGTATCGGATCAGTGCCTGCTGCATCTTTCTAGTCACCTCAGTATCCAGAACATTCCTAACTACAGGCGTTTTGCCGCTGTAGTCCACAACAAAGCACGAGCCGATCCTATCATAGATATTCGGTATCATATTATTAAGCACACGAGGTGCAATGCTTGGGGGTTCTACCCCAAGGGGGTAGTTTTTCGTTGTAAAGCCATCAGAAATTATGTACAAAAACGGGCGACGATCGTTTGCCTCATAAATTTTCGCAAACAACGCATCCATTTCCCAAAAATCCGCTTCAAAGTCAGCGGCTGTCAGATCACATTGCTCCAGAAGATCCGCATCTACACTCCAACCGCTACTGGATGCTTTTGTAATCGTCGTACGGATACCGTAAATTTCTTCACCCACTGTGCCTGCGTTCCAGTTCAGCGGATGGGGAACTGAATTCTTCAAACTGGGCTCTGCATCCCCTGTAACATACTCCGTAATAGGTGCCAGATACTGCACCATGTCCTCAGCAGTCATAGCGCCGTAGATCAGGTCCGCATCCTTCAATGCCTCCTGGGCTTCCGGATAAGAGAACCAATCCAGATACATCATCCCCTGATCCATCGTCAGCAGTACGAACTGGATGCGGAAGGGCATCTTTTTCTCCGCCAGCATTTGATTCACTTCCTGCACGGCCGCCTCATTCCAGGTGCGCACACCGCCGCCAAGGCCCCTCTCCGTCAGGCAGACCCATTTCAGAACCGGCAGATTCTCCGGATTTTCTACCTTCTCCGGCAGGTACTGGCATGTGACCTTGGCATTGGGGTTCACGGTTGAATCTCCTGTACTACCAGAACCTTCTGTGCTGCCCGCACCCATTGTGGTGTCACCGGTGGGATCTGCAGGGCGTTCAGCGCAGCCAATCAAGCCGCACAGCAGAAGAAGAGCCAGCATACCCGCTAAGATTCTCTGCTTCACTTTCATTATTTTCCTCCTCTTGTGTTGAACTTGCAAGTATAATTGCTCCCGGCCATTGATTCCTGTGGGTAAATGCCAGAACCAAACTACCATTTTGCTACTACCCGTATTTTACAGTACGGTAGCACAGCAAATCAGACTCCTGTAAGCCGTCAGCAAGGTCTTCATAGGCAACATAGCAATAGCGCCCCTCCGTATAGCGACGATCGTCAGCAGAGCCTCCATCAGCCATTATATTCCATTTCAAAACACAGCCCAGTTCGCTGCTGCTTTCTAATTGAATATCCTTGTAGTCAAATTGGCTGGGCAGCTTCTCACCGGTTTTCAAATTACTGATAAAGGAATCACCGTTGCCATCTACAAACCTGGCATAACCGCCGCCCCAATATACCAAGAAACCCTCAAGCTGCCGAGTTTCTCCAGTAGTAACATCAAAGGAATAGCCGTGATCCTTTGTATAGGACCAACACTCCACCTTGTTATTACCTACCCAGGTTACTGTTCCGCCAGACTTTTCAAAGAGTGTCCCGATCTTACCGGTTTCGGCATTCCAGCACTTCAGCGCGATCTTGCGTATATCTATCGGATTGCTCTCATCATTCTCTTCCTCCGTGGTATAGAGCACCCCATAGGGGCTGACCGCCATGAGCATCATATAGTTCTCCCGGTCCTCCAGCAGGATCGTTTCCTTGCCGGTGGCAAGGTCCACCCGGGCTATGTACTCCAGCACCTGCCGATACATATTCACACCGGTTTCAGGATCCCGCTCAAAGCCATTGACCCGGGCATGATAGTACCAATAACCGTCTACCACGCCGTCTTTAAGTATATAAAACGTCTGCTTGTCCTGGGTATATCTAGTACCTATGGGTCCAAGGGTGATGTGATCTGTACCCGTAGCGCTGCAACGGCACAAATAATCCCCACCGGCTTTTTCATGCTGGTAATACACAGACCCATTCCAGACGCAAATCAAATCCTCCCCCGTGTGCAAATTCCCATAGCCATCGCAGTCTTCATACCCACGCCCCGGCGCATCGCCGTGGAGACAGCCGGCCTTTGAGCACAAAGCAACCTTTAAGCCGCTGCTGATATCGTAATAAGAAAAGATCTGACCATCTACAAAGTAGATCCCCTGCTCACCGACGATCTCCGATTCTCTGGAGGAAGCGCGCACCCATTCGTGGTTGCCCGCAATGAAGATCGTGCCCGCAAGCTCTCCGATGCTTCCCGATACATCAGAACTTCCCGGCTTTTCGGTACTGCCTGTACTGCCGGAACCGTCTGTACCTCCTGTACCCATCACAGTATCACCGGTGGGCTCTGCAGGGCGTTCCGTACAACCGACAACGCCAAGCAGCAAAAGCACCGCCACAAGGAGCACTAACAGTTTCGTTTGTATTCTCATTGGCATCCCTCCTGTTCTAGAATCGCACAGATCAATCGGTATACCCGCCAACCAGAAGCAGACCAGAATCTACCTGTATTTTAAGCTTTCAGGCATTCCGTAGGATGCCTGGAAGCTTAAATATATGTCAGTTAGAAGTATAGGGTGACATACCTAGCAAAGCGCTCTGTAACGGTCGGTAGATTGTGGTGCGCAAATAAATCATAACTTACTTCAACCATAGCAAATGCCTCATCTTCAGTCAATCGCAGCTCATTTACGGCAACTGCGTAATTTATGACCCCGACCTCATCAGATACTTCGCCCAGATCACTGTCAAGATACAAGTAGTTCATCCAAACTTCCGTTTTTATCGCCATATCATGTAACTCATCTGCGCGCACAGCCTCTATCGCACCATACGTGTAATATCTTTCAATTTTTCGCAGTGGCTGTTATTTCAGTGCCTCCGATATAACCTGTACTCTCATAGGGAGCGCTGGTAGCATAAACCGCAGCACCTAACCCACAAACCATAACCAAGCACAGAGCCAAAATGGCGATCTTTCTAAATTTGAACAACATAAGTATTACCTCCTAATATCTTGTTAGATTTGCCCCGCCGGTGAGCAGATGCTCAGGGCACTCACTGCATTGCGCTTTCATCATCCCGGCAGACAACGAACAAGCGCCATTTACTTCATGGGAATCACCTCTTTCTTGGTTCACGCTGTCCCATTTACCATCAAGCAATGGGCGCAATAAATTTATGTGCACATTGCACAACTCTTTTCTTTAATTTAATGCGATTTTACAATGCTTTGCCGGATTTGTCAATAGCTCCCTGTTATTTAATGGTTTTTTATCTTGCAAATAGGTTTGCAGAAACAGCATGGCAATCCTTCGGAACACTATGGACATCGCATGGAACAGGAAATGCCGCCGGTATACCCCGGCGGCATTTAATGGTTCTATAATTTTAATTTAAGAAACAACATATCGCCCCGTTGCAGGGCCAAAAAACCGTTATTGCTTGCCGTAAGTAGCGTCGTAAGCAGCCTGGGCGACCTCGAGCCACTCGGAGTAGCCGGTGGTCTTGAAGCCGTCAATGTACTTCTGCCATTGAGCCGGATCGGAAGGATCGTTCAGCTCGCCGCTGCCCAGGATGAAGCTTCTCCGGCTGGACGTATACCAATTTGTGGTATCGCTTTGCCATTTCTTGATCTGGGTTTCTTGCGCTTCAGTATAAATCAAAGGCTTGACGACACCGTCAGGCAGGCCGCCCTGCTCCTCGTAGCGATTCCAGTTAGCCTGATATACGCCAGCCATCATCTTCAGCTTCAGATCGTTCCACTCTGTGCTGTTGGGATCGTACTGAGTACGCTCGTTCTCATTAGCCAGACCAAGGAAAGGCAAGACATTATTCCAGGTCTTAGAGTTGTAGCCGCCGAAGACGAACTGATCCATGACCTTGATCTCAGCAGGCACACCGCTGAAGCTGATAGTGTTGGGATCTGCATCATCCCAGTCAACGCCCTTCTCGCCGTAACGCATACGGTAAGCGCCTTCCTGACTGCACATCAGCATCAGGATTTCCCATGCAGCATCGGGATACTTGCAGTCTTTGGTAATAAAGTCACCAGCCATAGTAGGCATATCCATAACAGCATAACCCCACTGCGGCAAAGCCGTGTAGAGATTCACGATTTTGCTGTCCCGGTACAGGATCAGAGTGGGGTGACCCAGCCAGATACCGACCTTCGACAAATCGCCCACAGGCTCGACCATGCTAGAAATGTTTGCAGATTTGACGTTAAAGACGTCAGCAGACAGCAGGCCTTCCTTAACAAGCTTGTTCAGGAAGATCAAACCCTCGCGGTAGTTCTCGTCCCAGTAGAAGCCGCTGAGCTTACCCTCAGAATCAACACGCCAGGTTCTGGCATCATCCATATAGCAGAACATACCCATGATCCAGCTGATAACATCGCCGTACTGGGTTGCGCCGCCATACAGGGGGATCTCATCCGGTTCGCCATTGCCATTGGGGTCATCGTTCTTGAAGGCCTTCAGCACATTGTACAGCTCGTCTTTGTTGGTGGGCATGGGCAGATTCAACTTTTTCAGCCACTCCTGATTGATGTAGGCTGAATGCCTGATCAAATCATAAGCGCAGTAGTCCATAGTGGGCAGGGCGTAGATGCTCTTTCCATCCTCGGCATACATCGTACTCTTCACAAAACCAAGAGTATCCTCGTCGACTTGATTCAGACGACCCCAATATATGCTACTCTTCTCCTGGTCATTAAGGTAAGGAGCCAGGTCAATAAAATGCTTGCCTTCACCCAGATTGCTGATGGTCGCTCTGCTCATCTGTATGCCTGCCAGGATATCAGGCATCTTAACACCGTTCTCGGCCTCGGAGACAGCCTGATTGGCACCAGCATAGGTCACGATCTCGATCTGGTAACCGCTCTGCTCCTCCAGCCACATAGTCAGCGAATTGACCTCATAGCTTCCAACTTTAGAGTTGCCCAGAACGCCGATGGTAAAGACATAATCCTCAGGCCTCTCCTGAACAGCATTGTCACCGGTATCGCCGGTAGTATCGGTTGCCGCCTGCTGTCCGCCGGAGCAGCCAACCAGAATAGACGCAACCATCGCCACGCACAACAGTAATGCTAGCAGTTTTTTCATTGTTATCCTCCTTGTAGATATAAGATTGTAAGGCCGCTTTGCATGCGGCATCATACACAGAAAAACACGCTACAGCACCGGGAAAACGAGCATGTCCAGCAATGTGGCCGCACACTCCCCAAGCATTGTTCCTGCTGTTAAGAATACCACACAACCGCATTCATTTCAATAAGTGAACTCGCACAAAAATAGACCCTATAATTTGGCCGTTTTCACAATTTTTCGGCTGTTTGTCAAAACCAAACCCGCAAACACGGTTTCCAGCCCTCTATTTAACTGTTTTTTCGTTATTTTTCAAAACTAATTTCCAAAACTACACATTTATCAGTTCCGCCAACTACAAAAAGGAAAGCAGCACGCCTACGAAAAACCATCCTTCCATGGAAGGTTTTTCTGCGTGCTGCTTATTATGATTGCTCACGTCTTTGCTGATCAGTACTCCCCTGCCCAGCGGCCGGTGGTGATACACACCGCCTGGCCGGCAGCAAGACTTGCGGGCACATCCAGGATCCTCTGATTTTTGCTTCCCCGGAAGCTCAGCTCCAGGCTGCGCTGCTCCTGCAGGTAAGGCCCATCAATCAGAACATCGATGGTTTTCAGCAATTCCTTTTGGGCCGGTGTGCCCTGGAGCAGCTGTTCAAAGGTATAACCGGAGTAGGATGCTACCTCATAACCGGTAGCCTTCAAAAGCTGTGCCAGCTTGGCAAAGCCCTCTGGCTGGGCAAAGGGTTCGCCGCCGGAAAAGGTCACGCCCCGGCACAGCGGGTTACCACGGATGATCTCCAGCAGATCTTCCTCGGTCATTTTCGTGCCGCAGCCGAATTCCCAGGTCTCGGGATTGTGGCAGCCGGGACAGTGGTGGGGACAGCCCTGAGAGAATACCGTTGCACGGATCCCGGGGCCATCCACAATACTATCCTGCACAAGGCCCGAAAGATCAAGCATTCTTGGTCAGGCCGTGCTTCACACGGTCACGCTCCTCAGCGCGCTTGGCGTCGTTCCACTTGTCCATAGTGCCCACCAGATAACCGGTGATGCGGCGGATACGCTCAAAGCCAACGCCCTGGCCCAGCTTCTCATTTTTATTCTGCATTGTCATATAAATACCTCCTTATTGGATCCCCTGAAATGCGGGCATTTCAGGATACATTCTTTTCATCTCCGCAATGCGCTCGGGAGCCACTTCCTCACCCTCACGGCGGCCACAGCGGGGGCAGACATCGCCGATAATACCCACATAGCCACAGACGGGGTCTCTGTCCACGGGATGGTTGATGGAGCCATAACCGATGCCATGGTCGTGCATACAACGAACGATGGATTCAAAGGCCTCCACATTCCGGGCGGTGTCGCCGTCCAGCTCCACATAGCTGATATGACCGGCGTTGCACAGGGCATGGTAGGGTGCCTCCAGTCGGATCTTGTCATAAGCGGAAATGGGGAACCAGACGGGAATGTGGAAGGAGTTGGTGTAGTATTCCCGGTCAGTAACCCCGGGGATCTTGCCGTAGCGCTTCTGGTCCATGCGGATGAAGCGGCCGGACAGGCCTTCCGCGGGGGTGCCCAGCAGGGTCACATTCATTTTCAGAGCCTGGGACTTATTGTCGCAGAACTTGCGCATGAAGCCCAGGATCTCCTGGCCCTTGGCCTGCATATCCTCGCTCTGGCCATGGTGCTGGCCGTACAGAGCGGTCAGTGTCTCTGCCAGGCCGATGAAGCCGATGGACAGCGTACCGTGCTTCAGCACCTCACGCAGATCATCCTGCACGGTCAGGTGGTCGGAATCCAGCCAGATGCCCTGACCCATGAGGAAGGGATAGTTATAGATGTGCTTGTCCGCCTGGATCTCAAAGCGGTCCAGCAGCTGCTGGGCCACCAGCTCCAGCATGGCCTCCAGCTTTTCGTAGAACACCTTCTCGTCACCCTTAGCCTCGATAGCAATACGGGGCAGGTTGATGGAGGTGAAGGACAGGTTGCCGCGGGAGTAAGAGATCTGCCGGTCAGGATCGTAAACATTGCCCATGACACGGGTGCGGCAGCCCATGGTGGCTACCTCAGTCTCCGGACGGCCGGGCACATAGTACTGCAGGTTGTAAGGCGCATCCAGGAAGGTATAGTTGGGGAACAGGCGCTTGGCGCTGACCCGGCAGCTGAGCCGGAACAGATCGTAGTTGGGATCGCCCTCGTTGTAGTTGATGCCCTCCTTGACCTTGAAGATGTGGATGGGGAAAATACAGGTCTCGCCGTGGCCCAGGCCGGCCTCCAGAGCCAGCAGGATATTACGGATGACCATGCGGCCCTCGGGAGAAGTATCCGTGCCGTAGTTGATGGAGGAGAAGGGTGTCTGGGCACCGGCACGGGAGTGCATGGTGTTCAGGTTATGCACAAAGCCCTCCATGGCCTGCTTGGTATCCCGGTCGGTCTTCTGCCAGGCACGCTTTCTGGCTCTGGCAATGACTGCAGCTGCCTGGGTCTCAGTGATGGCATACTTAACTGCCAGCTCCTTAGCCACAGCCTCGTCAAAGGCCTTGCCGTTTTCCATCTTGACGGGCTCACCGCAGGCACGCTCAGCAGCAAACACTACCTGGCGCACATTTTCCATCTCGTCAGATTCCAGCCCCAGCAGGTCCTCCAGAGCCTCCTTCAGCCGACGGATATAAGCCTTGCTGTAGGTCTTGGCAACGCCCTCAGCCATGCCGTAGTCAAAGTTGGGGATGGACTGTCCGCCATGCTGGTCGTTCTGGTTGGACTGGATGGCGATGGCCGCCAGAGCCGCATAGCTCTGAATGTTCTGAGGCTCTCTCAGGTAGCCGTGACCGGTGGAGAAACCGCCGTGGAACAGCTTAAGAATATCGATCTGGCAACAGGTGGTGGTCAGAGAGTAGAAGTCAAAGTCGTGGATGTGGATATCACCCTCCCGGTAGGCCTTGGCATGCTCGGGGCGGAGCAGATACATCTCGTTGTAGGCCTTGGCACCGGCAGCGCCGATCTGCAGCATGGAGCCCATGGCGGTATTGCCGTCGATATTGGCGTTGTCACGCTTCATGTCACTGATGCGGGCATCGATGTTGGTGATCTCATCGATGGTCTTCATCAGGGCGGTGTTTGCCTCACGGGCACGGGTACGGTTGGCGCGGTACAGAATGTACGCCTTGGCTGCGGCACTGAAGCCATGGTTCATCAGCTGCCGCTCAACGGAGTCCTGAATCGCTTCGATGTTGGGGGTCTCCTTGGAGAACAGCCCTTCCAGCTCCCGCTGAACATCGTTGGCCACACGGGCGGCATCGGCAGCATTGCCTTCACTGGAGGCTTCCAGTGCCTTGAGGATGGCCGCAGCGATCTTGTTCTGATCGTACAGGACCACCCGTCCGTCACGCTTGATAATGCTCTGAATCATAGTATGTTACCCTACTTTCTCTGTTTATCGGTAAATTGCTAACAGTAATTCCCTTTTTAGCACAATATGTTGTGTTTTATTCTGTGTGCTTCCACAATATATTGCCACATATCCGATGATTTGTCAAGTCAAACTATTAAATTTTTTGACTTTTTTCTATCATTTACAACCCCTGTCCTTTGCTCCTCTTTTCCTGCACAAAAAACCTGCCGCTGGTCTTAACCTGCGGCAGGCTTCCATCTTATGTCAGGTAGCGGTCAACCTTCGGCAGGCTGCCGCCAAAGCACTCAAAGTATTGCACGATACCATTGGGCACAGGGCCGCCATAGTCTGAACACTGCGAATATACTTCCACTTGTTCTCCGGGATCGGGTTCAGCCAAATGACCTTGCCGGCCAGCCGCTTGGCCTCCAGCAGTGCCGCCACCGCCCGGGGTTGGTCGATGGTTTTGGTGTCCGAAAGGATCAGCAGCGTGGTAGCCGTATTCAGAGCCGCCGGCTGCATAGCGCACAGGGTCTGCAGGGCCGTACCCAGATCCGTTCCCCTGCCGTATACCCCGGATTCCTTCACATAGCCCCGAAACAGATCCATATTCTGCAGGCTGAAGGCATCCGCCTCAAAGAGTTTTTCTGAGAACAGGAAGGTTCGGGAGCTTTCGGAAACCTGGTTCAACGACTGGATGAACCGCAGGGCAAACTCGGAAAACTGCATCATAGACCCTGATACATCACACAGCAGCACCAGATGCTTGCGGCGTTTGCGCTTTTTCTTATAGTGGAGTTTATAAAAGCTGCCGCCGGTCTCCAAACCTTTACGGATGGTACGACGAAAGTCCAGCAGTCCTGTTCTGCCTGCGTTCCTGCGCCGGGCAGACAGCTCGCCGTTGATCTGCTGGGCCACACTGCGGATCATGGAAATGGCCTTGGGTATCTCCGTTTCCTTGAACTCAGAGATATCCCGGTACATGAATCCCATTTCCGGGTCCAGCCCATCGCAGCCGATGCCGGCATCCTCCATGAGCATCTGCTGCTCCAGAATGGCCCGGGCAAATACGGAGTGGATAAAATTCCCGTACAAATTTGGGTTGCGCTGGGCATTGCCCCGGTATTTATCCATGAAATCCCGCAGACGCTGGCGCTCCTTCTCCGGCATAGCCGCATAGGCATTGCGCTGGTCCTGGGTCAGCTCCATGGGCAAGCGCTCCAGCTCCTGATCAGCAGCCTGACGCATCTGCTCCATTTCCGCTTCCCGCTCCATCTGCTTCTTGGCTTGCTGACGCATACGCTCTTCGGATATGAAAAAGCCGTCAAAGACCCGGTCAAAGGTCATCTGCTCCTGCCGGGATTTGGCATATACCGTGCGCAAAGCAGTCTTCACAAGCTCCCTGTCCTCAAAGCCCAGCTCCACCAGGATTCGGCTGGCATCGGCAGTCTCCTGGGGACTGATTGTCAGCCCCTCCAGCCGCAGCATCCGGGAAAAGGCGGAAAGCTTCTCCAGATATACCTGAGGCTCAACCATGGTGGTGACCCTTACAGTCCCCGCAGCCACAGCCGCAGGCTGTTTCCTCTTCCATAGCCGCGATATCCTCATTGTTCTTCAGCACAAAGCCCGCCGTACGGCGCAATGCGTCCGGGGTCAATTCCCGAACGCCCAAAGCATCCAGCGCCGCCGCCCAATCCAGTGTTTCCGCAATGGATGGCTTCTTCAGGATGGACTCATTGGCCCGAAGCTTCTGGACTGCCATAGCCACCTGGGCGCACAGCCGGTCGTCTACATGGGGCAGCTTGGCCCGCAAGATGGCCAACTCCTTCTCCATATCGGGATACTCAATATATAAATATGCGCATCTGCGCCGCAGAGCCTCAGAGAGGGGTCTTGCCCGATTGGAGGTCAGCACCACAAAAGGAATGGACTTGGCCCTGACCGTACCAGCCTCAGGAATGGTCACCTGCATCTCCGACAGCAACTCCAGCAAAAAGGCTTCAAACTCCTCGTCGGCCTTGTCGATCTCATCAACGAGCAGCACCACAGGCTTCTCCGAGCGGATGGACTTAAGCAGGGGGCGCTCCAAAAGATACTCGTCGCTGAACAGGGATTTGGTCAGGACATCCTTGTCCTCCGAGCCCATATTCACCTGGATGCTCAAAAGCTGCTTCTGGTAGTTCCACTCATACAGGGCTTTGCTCTCATCCAGCCCCTCGTAGCACTGCAGGCGCACCAGTTCCCGGTCCAGCGCAGAGGCCATGACCTTGGCGATCTCCGTCTTACCCACACCGGCAGCACCCTCAATAAGCAAGGGGCGTCCCAGCTGCAGAGCAATGGCCAGCACCGCTGCCAGGGTATCGTCATAAATGTACCGGGCCTGATCCATTTTCTGTTTTAATTCTTCCAGCTTCATAAATCAGCCTCCTTTTCGTTTTGCCCATTATAGCAGATATTCTACCGCTGTTCAAGCCTATGCAAATACCGATGAATCCACTGCCCCGACCGTAGCTGCGCAGCCACAGCTTCTCATTTGCGCTTCGTGCGCAAAAGGCAGGGCCGAAACCCAATGTCACTTAGTTAAGGGCGTCATCCTGAGCGTAGCGAAGGATCTTCACACGAAATTGACGGAAACCGTCAACAAAGATGCGTAGATTCTTCGTCGCCTGCGGCTCCTCAGAATGACAGGGCTTTTAACTTAATGACATTGGGCCGAAGCCCTGCCTTCATGATTAAAAGAACCCCCCGGTAAAAGGCCAACGTCATTAAGTTAATAGTATTGCGCCTAACGCGTGGTCTTCCTTATACAAAAACCGAAGCCCCGGAACCGGGGCTTCGGTGCACTTTATGTGTTTACTGCATGATAGTCTCCAATCACGATCTTGACCGCATTTGCATATTTTGCTGTCAGGGCATCTGCTGTTTGCCGCGCTTTTTCATGGCCTTCATAGATATAGACAGTAACCCAGCTGTCGTTCAGCTCAATACCCAGGGAAACGATGCCTGGATATTCCCCATTCCTCCACGCTTCTCCGATCTCATCCTGAATCTGTGCCAATTCTTCCGGAGTTGGTTCCTTCTGGCATCCCGAAAAAGCCAGCAGAAGAGCAAAAGCGAGGAATATTAGGGTGATTCTGATCATGGTATTCTTCTTCATAATTTGATCTCCTAAAATCACACTGATACCAAGTCGTTCTACAAGTTGGAGGTCAGTTTACACTGCAGCCTTATAATAGCATACCCTAATATGACATATCAAGTGATATAAAATTAATCGTGAAAAACCCACAAATACACCTGCCATTTTTTGTTAGCATCGCCGCTTGCACTCTTTTGCCTCTTCAATTTCCTTTTATTTCATCCGTTTTTTCTTTCCAACCTACAATCTGAGTCAGGTCTGTTGCAACCTTCATTCTCAAAAAATTCCCCCTGATATTTTAGCGGGAGAAATTACGAGTTTTCGCAATTTCTCCCGCTATTTGTAACTTTTTAAAAGGTTGCTTTCTTTAAAAAAATGCATTCTGCAACAGACCCCTGTTCTAGAGGAAAGACGCACAATAAACAAGATATATTCTGACTATAGGGAGGATATAGCCCCCAAAGAAACTCTGATCTTTTATCTTACTGTTCTTCGTTGCTTATATGCCCTAGGAGAACATAATCTTAAATTAAATGATGCCTGCCATTGTGTTCATTTTTTCAGATCGATCTGGTCCACTCTGTGATCAGCAGGCCGGGGATCAGCCACACCAGCTCATACAGGAACATATGTGCCGGCGTCAGCAGCTCCTTTGCGCCCAGAACTGCCAGAATGACCATCATCGCCAGACCCACGATACCGCCCAGCATGTGGATCGCCGTTCCGATGATGGATGCCGTGCGCACACTGCGTGCGCCGGTGACCGCAAAGGCATAGGGTGCCAGACCCCCATCTGTGGTGATCAGGGCCAGTGCCGGTGCCTCTTCCTGCGGCTCCTTATGGATCAGCTCTCTGCGGACAGCCTGCTCCGGGAAGCACATACGCCGGGTGTTGACACGGAATCTGCCATGGACGAACTGTTCTGTAAGCATGAAATCCTCTGTGACCATGACTGCCCGCAGGCCCCGGTAAGAGCAAAGGGCATTCAGGCCCTCCACGGAAGACTTCACCTTTGTATATGTCACAGCAAACACACCGCACAGTTCCCCGTCAATAGCAGCGTACACCGCCTGGTTGACGCTGGTGCCCTCAGGGACCTCTACCCCCATCTCCTTAAGGAAGGGCAGCGTGCCTACCAGCACCGGCTCACCGCAGACCTCGCCGCCCACGCCGCCACGGCCATAGGCACGCATATTCTGGACCATATAATGCCGGCCATTCCGACTGCTGAGCAGCTGCTCAAACAAGGGTGTCAGCCCGCCGCCGTCAGCGCCGATCACCGCGGTACAGTAGGCTATCACCTGGTCCGGGTCCCGGCTGCCATAGAACTTCACGCCGTTCAGCTTACAGCTGCCGGCAGGATACAGATCCTCGTGGCCCAGAGGGAACACAACCCGGCGGCTCATGGCCCGGATCCCCTCCCAACCGCACAGAACAGTGCCATACCTGTGCAGCTTCCTCTCCAGGATCGCCATAGGCCTGGTCAATGTAATAAAGGACGACACCGGCACCGCCGCCAGCAGAGATACCGACAGCACCTGTATACCAAAGGAAATGTCTCTGTGCAGTACGCCTGCGACTATACCGGTCACTATACTGACACCCAGCGCTGCCAAGGCGTACACTGACATAACCTTCTCCGGCTTGGAGGGTTCGGCATACCGATCCATAAAGTCCTCCACCCTGCCCTCTGCGCGCAGCAGGCCGGAGCAGCCGTCATAATAGTCTGCTACCTCTACGATGCCATCCAATTGGTTGGCCTTGCGCAGTGTATCCATCTGACCCATTTCCGCCGAACGCCGGTGGTAGGCGCTCCACAGCGACATAGTCACCTGCAGACTGAAGGCCGCGCAGCAGGGCACCCGCTGCTGCCGCAGACAGAAAATGCCATCCACACAGCAAGCCAGGAAGGTAAAGATCAGCATGGAATTTAAGGTAAATCGCTTCTGCCGCAGATCTATCAAGCCCTCGATCAGCTGAAAGCTTCCCAACAGGGCCGACAGGAGCATAGCAAGGAACTGGCCGAAGATCATCAGCTTCATCCGCTCCTGGCGCACCATGCCCAACGCATACAGTGCCGTAGCACCGGCAGAAAAAAGGACTACCAAAACGCTCAAAAACAGCGCAACCTGTAGCTTGCCAAAGCCTTGCTCGTTGATCTCATAATACCGACGCTCCGGCCCGGCTATCAGCTTGCGTTTCAGCTCTCTCAACTTGGAGCGAGGCTGGAACACGATGGGCTGCGGGGGCACATACTCGCCGATCGGCTGCTCATATTCCGGCTCCCAGTCCGAAGAAAAGGGTTCTGCGTCCTTCTCCTGAAAGCCTGTAAATTCAGCTTCCTCCTCCGGCTCCTCGTCGGACACAGTGCCCAACCGGATCGTATCTCCCAAGCGGATCGTGTCGTGCATGGCATCTGTCGCCCTGGTGACCCTGGCGGTATCCAGCCGGACCGTATCTCCTGTCACTTCGGTTTCCCGGGGCGTTTCCTCCTGGCACAGCTCCTGCTCCGGCAGCACCGTTTGCGTTTCCGGCACAGGCTCACCCTCAGAGAATTCCTTTACAATGTCCTCCAGATCAAATTCCTGAAGTTCTCTCTCGTCCATACATTCCTCCTATTAACCCAGCCGCTGCCGTACAGCCTCGTACAGCAGAATGGATGCGGCTGCAGATGCGTTCAAAGAAGATATCTTCCCTTTCATAGGGATACTCACCGTCACATCACAGCTTTGCCGTACCAGACGGCTCATACCGTCGCCCTCAGAGCCGATGACGATAGCCGTCGCTCCCTTCAGGTCTGCCTGGTACATGGGGATCGATCCTTCTGCCGCTGTGCCGAAGATCCATACGCCCTTCTTTTTCAGCTCTTCAATGGTGGCGGTGATATTGGTCACTCTGGCCACCTTCATGTACTCCACCGCACCGGCAGAGGCCTTCGCCACCACTGCGGTGAGACCCACACTGCGCCGCTTGGGGATAATGACGCCATGGGCACCAGCACACTCCGCGCTGCGCAGGATAGCACCCAGGTTATGGGGATCGGAAAGCTCATCACAGATCACGATCAGCGGCTGCTCTCCCCTGCTCTGGGCCTCTGCCAGAATATCCTCCACGGAGAAATACTCCCTGGCTGCAGCCAGGGCAATGACGCCCTGGTGAGAATGGCTCAGACTCATAGCATCCAACTTTCTCCGGTCCACCGGCACCACGACCGCACCGGCCTCCTTAGCCTGGGCAGCCAGACGCTGCAAGCCCCGATCTGTCTCGCCGGCAGCGATGAATACCTTATCGATGGTCCTGCCGCTTTTCAGAGCTTCTGTCAGGGCATTGCGGCCCTCCAGCTGATTCTCGTTTTCCTCCGCCTCCACAGGCTGCACAAAGCGGCGTTCCCTGGCCGGGCGCTTATATTCTTTCATTGCAGATCATCTCCAAACAGCAGCCTCAAACGGTACAGGCCGCACTTCTCAGAATTATGAATCTATTATAGCAAATATTTTTCTTTACCACAACTGGTATTTTTCTTGATCCATAGGGGTAATTTGGGAAATTAACAGAAAGTTTACTGCAAAACAGTGATTCGTTCATTGCGAAGGCGGAAAAAGTATGATATGATGAGCAAAAATTATCGGCAGTTATGCAAAAACCGCCGAAGGCATGTCTCAAGGAGGCACTCAATGGAAAACAATACCCCAAAAGACCGCAAGCCCGAGGGCGAAAAAAAGCCTAAGGGAAATATCTGGGTGACATTGATCATCACCCTGGCCATCGTGCTGATCATCAGCGCCGTTTACAATGCTATCTCCAACAGTCAGTACACCGAAACCACCTTCACCGACTTTATGGAGGCTAAGGAAAACGGTCAGCTGGCCCAGGTGCAGTTTCAGGTGGACCGCATCATTTATCTGACGAAGGATGAGGCCGCCAAGGACCCCTCTGATCAAAAAGCCTGCTACACCGGTCTGCCCTATGGCAACACCATGGACCTGGCCCGGGAGCTGGTAGCTGACGGCGTAGATGTGGTAGACCAGCAGATCACAGAAGACAACTCCATGATCATCATGATCCTGTACTATGCGATCATGTTCGCGGTAATCTTCTTCTTCATGCGCATGCTTACCAAGCGCATGAGCGGCGACGGTATGCTGGGCGGCCTGGGCAAGAGCGGTGCCAAGGTCTATATGGAAAAGCAGACCGGCGTGACCTTCCAGGATGTAGCCGGGCAGGACGAAGCCAAAGAATCTCTGCAGGAGATCATCGACTTCCTCCACAATCCTCAAAAATATACTGAGATCGGTGCCAAGCTGCCCAAGGGCGCGCTTTTGGTAGGCTCTCCCGGCACAGGCAAGACTTTGCTTGCCAAGGCCGTAGCCGGCGAGGCCAATGTGCCCTTTTTCTCCATCTCCGGCTCCGATTTTGAAGAAATGTTCGTAGGTCTGGGCGCCAGCCGTGTCCGTGACCTGTTCCAGCAGGCATCCAAAGTCGCCCCGTGCATCATCTTCATCGACGAGATCGACGCTGTGGGCCACACCAGAGATGCCCGCTACGGCCATAACGACCAGACCCTGAACCAGCTTTTGGGCGAGATCGACGGTTTTGATTCCTCCAAGGGCATCGTGATCCTGGCTGCCACCAACCGCCCTGAGATCCTGGATAAGGCACTTCTGCGGCCCGGCCGTTTTGACCGGCGCATCACCGTAGACCGTCCCAACCTCCAGGGCCGTCTGGACACTCTGAAGGTACACACCAAGAAGATCCGCCTCGCTGAGGATGTGGACCTGCAGAAGATCGCCCAGGCAACCGCCGGTGCTGTAGGCGCTGACCTTGCCAACCTGGTCAATGAAGCTGCCCTCCGGGCTGTTCGTATGGGCCGGGGTGCTGTGAATCAGGATGACCTGCTGGTATCCTTTGAAACCGTCATTGCCGGTGCGGAGAAAAAGAATACGGTTCTTACCGACACAGAAAAGCGTCTGGTAGCGTATCACGAGGTAGGCCACGCCCTTGTGGCCGCCCTGGAAAAGCATTCTCAGCCGGTCTCCAAGATCACCATCGTCCCCCACACCTCCGGTGCGCTGGGCTACACCATGCAAATGCCTGAGGAGGAAAAATATCTGCACACCACCGAAGAGCTGCTGACCGAGCTGCGCACACTGGTGGGCGGCCGGGCCGCAGAGCAGATCGTCTTCGGGGTCAAAACCACCGGTGCCGCCAACGATATCCAGCGGGCTACTGCCCTTGCCCGGAATATGATCACTCTGTACGGTATGAGCGATACTCTGGGTCTGATGGCCCCTGCCTCCGTTACCAATCAGTATCTGGATGGCCAGGCCTATCTGGATTGCTCCCAGGACACCTCTGCCCAGGTTGACCGGGAGGTCAAGGTTTTGCTGGAGCACTGCTATAACGATGCACTGCAGCTGCTGAATGACCACCGCAGCCTGCTGGACGAAGTAGCCCTCTACCTGCTGGAGAAGGAGACCATCACTGGCGACGAGCTGATGTCCTATGTCAACGCAGCCAAAGCCCCCGCAGCAGATACAGAAGCAGAAACCGAATAAACAAAAAGCGGCTCATACGAGCCGCTTTTGTATTTTAATTAATGAAAACTGACCGGGGGCTTGGGCTTGTTGGTAGTACGGGCGCTGGTCTTGCCCTCATGGTGGATCTCCCCTGCCAGGGTCAAAGACCGCTTGGTCAGGGCCGGTCCAACCAGTTCATATACCAGCACGCTGAACAGCACCACATTGCGCACCAGGCTTCCGTCACTCAGGGCCGTTGCCGTCAGTGCCATACCCAGAGCCACACCGGCCTGAGGCAGCAATGTGATTCCCAGATTCTTAGTAATGGCATTGGAGCACTTTGTAGCCTTGCAGCTTCCGTAAGCGCCAAGGTACTTGCCCGCGGACCGGGCCAGAATGTATACAACACCTACGATCAGTGTTACCGGATTTGCCAGGATCTTCAGGTCCAGCTCCGCGCCGGAGATGACGAAGAACATGATGTTCAGCGGTACTGTCCAGCCCTCCACACGGCCCATCAGCTCTTCGGAGGTATCACACACATTGCAGAACACCGTACCGGTCATCATGCACACCAGCAGCAAAGAGAAACCGCAATGGATCCCCGCCACCTGGAACTTCAGCATGGAAAGGCCTACCGTCAACAACACAAAAGCCACAGAAATACTCATACGCTTACTGCGGGAATGGAAAAACTGCTCCACCCAGTTCAGCAGCCAACCCATCAGGCTGCCCAGACCCAAGGACAGAATGATCTCAACGATGGGCTCTACCACCACCGCAAGGAC
>JAGBSG010000105.1 GCA_017632035.1 Oscillospiraceae bacterium
CTGCAGGCCATGTGCCCGAAGAGCGGTTTCTCTTACTGCTCCAGTGTATCCTCCTTGCCTCGATACACAACGAATTTGCAGAACAGAAATTCCAGCACAAAATTCGCCAGCATCGTAACCGCAAGAATGAGGAAGTCATTCGCTCCCTGTTGCTCTGCAAGACTTCCCAACCAGGTCGACAGGGGCGTAAACACCAGATAGAAACCAAACACCTTTGCCATGGCAATGGGCACATTGGCGGCGGACTTAAATGTATACCTTCTGTTCAGGGTAAAATTCCACAGGATGGAAAGGACCAAAGAGATCAGGTACGGGATCCAGTAATCCTGAATGAATAGTTCCAGAATCGCAAAAGACCCCACCTGAATGATACCTGCGGAGATGGAAAACAGCGTGAATTTCAACGCCTGCCAAATGGATCTCTTTTTACCTTGCATAGACTTTCCTCATTTCTAATTTTTTCAGTGCGCAACAGCGCACATTCTTCGCTACATAATCATAGCCAGCAGCAGTGCGATAACAATGGCCGGCAAGTAGTTTGCCACCTTGATCTTAGTAATGCCCATCAGGTTTAGACCAATGACCAGGATCAGCAGACTGCCCACCACATTGACCTCCGCGATCATATGCTGCGTCAGCAGCGGCTCGATGAGGGTCGACAGGGCAACCAGGCCGCCCTGAAGCAGCAGCACGAACAAGGATGAAAGCATTACGCCAACACCCAAACTCACTGTCAGAGCAATGGCGGAGACGCCGTCGATGACACCCTTCGTAAAATACACAGTATTATCACCGGACACACCTGCGTTAATGCCACCAACTACTGTCATAGAGCCCACGCAGAATAGCAGACTGGCACTGACAAAGCCCTCGGCTATTGAACCCTTGGCCGCGCCTGCTTTGGACGCAAGCTTCCGCTCCACATGCTCTCCCAGCCGGTTCAAGCCCTTGTCGATATCCAGAAGCGTGCCGATCAGCACACCCAGTGCCACCGCGATGACCGGCATTACAGGATTGGCCTGAGGATGGACACCCGCGCTGACAGCCCCGGAGATTCCCACATATGCCACACACAGGCCCACACCCACCATAATGGCATCGGCCAGCTTCTGGGGGAACCCCTTCCTGCACAGCAAACCGATCAAAGAACCGACAACCACGATCATGGCATTAAAGAGCACCCCGGTATAGGGAAAAGAAAGAATTTGTTCCATAGCATTGCCTCAATAAACAGTTTTTTATGATTGTACCTCTGCTCACCGATTTTTGCAAGTCTTTCCTGCATAACAAAAGGGCAAGGTGTTTCCACCTTGCCCTTACTGTTATTTTGCCTTCAGCTGCGTACCGCCCCATTCGATGGCGGCAAACCCTGTCCTTTCCGGCGCGGTGAGCTCCTGTACCGGAAGCTCCACAAAGCTGTCAGATGCCTGCCAAGCCATGAACACCCGAATCAGGGTATCCGGTGCAGGTGTGATCTCCAGCTTTGCCGCATCGGTGTAAATATCAGTCTGGAAGGAAATGGTGTTGTAGGGATTGCCTTCCATCAACGGCAGCCAGTAGACGATGAACTCGTTGGCCTCCCGGCGATTCAGGCCCAGCCTGGAAAGCGCATCCTCCAAAAATGCTGCTGTATCCTCGCCTTTTACGCAAAAGCCTTTGGACATATCCCACCGGGCGTAGCTGTCGCCCTCCCAGTACAGGTAATTGTAGGTCTGGCCCTTGGCATCTGTCAGAGTGCCGTCAGGGGCAGCGATCACCTTCCAGCCATCCTGATAGGCTGGATAGGTGCAGGTCAGCCTGCCATCCAATGTCAGCTTCACTGAAACCTCCGTTTCTGCCTCCGGGTAAAGATAAACAACAGGCTTGTAGCAGGCATTAGGGTCCAATTCAAAATCACTAACCTCAACAGAGATCAGATCTGCCTCAACCCGAAACGACTCCTTGTCCCAACGGCCATTGCTGTAGGAAACCAGGGCCTGGTCTCCCACACACCAATCATCGGAAAGCGTTCCATTGAACTTCATCTGATACGGCATTGGAACCACCGTCTGGGCGAAGAAGCAGTTAGTATAGATCTCGGTAATGATTACGTCCTGAGATGCTCCAGGGTAGTCCTCCACCACCGCATCCTTTTCAAACCAGGTGCCGGTATACTCCAGATGGCGCAGGTCTTTGCTGACCGCCCAGCGGACCGCATTGACAGACGCGGGATAGGTCTCCCGGACAGCACCTGTATAGACCACTTCCACCACAGTGTCGACCTCCGCACCGCAATTCCCGAGCTCTCCTATGCTGAATGTAATGCGGTCACAGCTGCGCCGCTCATCTTCCTCCTCCAATGGCTCTACGACCGCCAGATCATTCTTGATCTCGATCACAGCGGCACGGAACTTATGCTCCACATTCTGTTCTTCCGATGCCCACAATTCATCCACAGACTTAAAGTTTTCAGGGAACCAATATACCTTCGTCACCTCGTGAACGCCGTCATCCGTCAGCCGCTTCCAGTCTACGACCTTATAGGTCAATGCGGCGTATTCCCTTGTACCCCCGTCTCTACAGGGACTCTTCGGCATGGGTACAAAGAGAATAGCCAGCAACACCACAGCCATCAAGGTCCATATCCACGCTTTCTTTTTCATACTGCTACCTCCTTTCTCAAAAGATCACTGTTGGTCGATCCCCAAGGCCAGCCGCAGGGCGACAAGGGCATCCTCAGGTACATCATAAGACTTTTCCGTCCCCGCGACCTTTAGTGTAAGCCCCTGCAGCGTGTACCTGGTAACGGTGCCATCCTTGTGGACCAGGTGAATCGTATACTTGCTCTGATCAGTTCCCCAGTATATATCTGTCCCGCCGGTATTCGCCCCACCATTGTTAAAATCCAAAGTGGCATCGGTAGAAGATCCGTTGTTCTCCTTTGATGGATCTCCCTGTACCCCACCCAAAATCTGGTCGCTGCCGAAGATCACATCTATTGCAGCCAGAACCCTGTCCAGCTCCTGTGGATCGTCATAGCTATAAGAGCCCTGGTTGCTCGTCAGCTTAATGGCGACTACAGGAGAAGAGGGATATCTTCCCGGATCCGCCCCGTCCAGGCTTCCCTGCTCCTTCATACTCCCGGGTTCTGCGCCATTATTAGCACCGCCCGACAACATCAGCACTGCGCAAAGCACCACACAAAGCAGCGGCGCACAAGCGGCCAGCACCCTGCGGCTTCTCCTTCGTTTTCGGATGATCTCTTCGCTTCTGCGGTTGATCTCCGCAATGCGCTGTTCAAAGCTTCTCATAATAACAGCTCCCCCTCTTGTCCAAGGATGGTACGAAGCGCATTCTTTGCACGGTACAAAAGATTGTATACCTGTTTCCTGCTCTTTCGCATGACCCTCGCGGCCTCCTCGCAGGTCAACTCCTCAAAGTAGACCAGGTGCACAGCCACACGCATATCGTCACCAAGCTGGGCCAAAGCGGCATTGACTGCCCGCTTGCGCTCGTCTGCCAGGATCAGCTCCTCCAGGGATGGCTCATCAGAGGCCATAGTCCCTGCCTCTGACAGTTTCACTGTGGGAAACTTGTTTCTGTGCCTGATATAGTCCAGTGCCCGGCTGCGGCCGATCATAAACAGGTAGGTCTTCAGGCTCACCTGAAAGTTATACCTGTGCTTATGGACTACGAGCTGGGTAAATGCATCGATGGCAATGTCCTCCGCAGCTGCAGGATCCCGGACATACCGGTCAACGAAAAAGACCAGACTGTCAAAGTATTCTTTTACGATATCGTGAAAGGCGCTCTCGTCACCATTCAGGTAGCGGCGGTAGCTACTTGCGCCGTTATCCATGTGACTTCCTCCTTCGGATCACAACTGATCCCTTCATCTGTTATACGACTGAGGGGTGCAGATTACTTATCCGCAACTGTTTTTTTCTCATTTTACCACATATTAGTCCCCAGGGATAGGCCTTTACAAACAGAAAAACCGCTTCCTAACGGAAGCGGCTTTTCTTAATTGGAGAATTTCGGTGCGGAAACATCATTTCCCGCAAAGGCATTCGGCCCGGGGTCGGACATAGAAAAATACATTCGAGCGGCCTTTGTCGTACCAAAATCCTGGTTGGAGCCGGAATTTTGCACCTGATTGAAGGCATCCCGGTACATCTGGTTATGGGCCTCCTCCCGGTTCAGCAGAAAATCGATGGTCTCACGGACTCGCTTGTCGTTGATCTGCCGGTACAGATACTCATAAACCACTTTAGCCCGCTGCTCTGAGGCAATGTTACTCAAAAGATCCGCGCAAAGATCCCCGGTAACAGTCACATAGTCTGCCGTCCAGGAATAGCCGGAGGCATTGATCAGCCCTGGGTTCAGCCCCAGCAGTACATGACTTTGGATCTCCCCTGCGGCTACCTGCCGGGCCTGCACATCGTGACCGTTCAGCAGATTGATGGTTTGGGCCACCATCTCCATGTGTCCCAGCTCCTCTGCCGCGATATCCAAAAACAGGTCCTTGATCTTGGGGTCCTTGATGCGAAAGCTCTGAGACATATACTGCATCGCCGCCTTCAGCTCGCCGTTGCCTCCACCCAGCTGTTCCTGCAGCAGCGCCGCATACTGGGGATTAGGCCGCTCGATCCCTACCGGGTGAAACAGTTCTTTTTCGTGCTTGAACAAGCACACCACTCCCTTCGATGTGATGTGCTTAGCTTTTCCAGGTGTTTCCTCAACTATACTCTATACCTGCATAAATTCTAAAAATAGCGGTCCGATCGATGCGAACCGCTGCTTCTTATTCTGCCCTCAAAAGCTTGACATCCCAGAGGCCAAAAGTCAATTTCTTGAACACTTTTTTATACCTGTGGGTATCCAACTCCGCCTGCGTGGAGAGTACCCGGAATTTACCGCCTATCTCCCACACATGGTAACAGGTATCTGCAAAACCGTTTCTGTCATAAAACGCAAAACGCCGCTGCCGCTGGGCATAATTGTCCGCAGTTGGGTCCAGCAGCTCCACATTCAGGCAAACACAGGCATGCTCCAGACGCAGGGCAGTCAGGATCGCCGTTCCGTACCCTTGGGAATGAAGCGCCGGCTCAATGGCCAGGAATAAAACAAAGTGCATCCCCTCCACGGTTACAGAGGCAGTAAAGCCGCAGAAGATATCCTCATCCATCCAGGCCGTCAGATCAATGCCTTTGCGCCGGGAATTCAGCCGCAGCAGCCACCAAGGGATCCTTTCTTCCCTCGGAAAGGATCGCAGATACAGCGCTTTCGCTTGCTGGCAAAGCTGCTTATCCTGATTCACATCACATGTCTTTAACCCCATTTTCTCACCTCGCTAAGCTATTATACCGCGCCTTCACAGTCTGCGCAATACCGATTCCAATATTTACAGCTTGATAAACAGTTACAAATCGGTTACAATCCTTTTGTCCTCGCGAGACAATCTTGAATTAGGAGGTCAGCAAGATGTTTTTTATTTGTAACTCTGGCTGCAACCTTGATTGCAGCGACATCTGGCAGCTTCTGAGCCAGCTGTGCGGCTTCGGCTGCTAATGCAGATCGGGCGGTCCCGCCGCTGTGGGACCGCCCCACTATTTTTTATGGAGGCAACAATATGAAACGGATCGCTATGCTGCTGGTTTGCGCAGCATTAACGGTATCCGCGCTTTTGACAGACGCATCTGCCGCCACTGTACATACCGTTGTACCCGGCGATAGCCTGTGGAAGATCGCGGTCAAATATGAAGTTGGACTCAGCGAGATCAAAAACGCCAATACACAGATCAAAAACTATGATCTGATCTATCCTGGTCAACGCATCAACATTCCCGCAACAGATTCCTCTGTCACCAATTATGAGCGGGAGGTCGTTCGCCTGGTCAACAACATTCGGGCCGAAAACGGACTGAGTGCCCTGACCTATGATTGGGAGCTGACCCGGGTTGCGCGGGTCAAGTCTCAGGACATGAAGGATAACCGCTACTTCGCCCATAACAGTCCAGTCTACGGCACACCTTATGAAATGATGCGCAGCTTCGGCATCACCTTCCGAAGCGCCGGTGAAAACATTGCCAAGGGCTATGCCAGCCCGCAGACTGTTGTAAATGCCTGGATGAACTCTCCCGGCCACCGGGCAAATATTCTGAATGCCAGCTATACTCACATCGGTGTTGGCTATGTAAGTGCCGGAAACCACTGGACCCAGATGTTTATTCAAAAATAAAAAGGGCGGTCTGACGACCGCCCAACAAAATTATTATATCCAATATCAAACTGTCTGTCAATCACATTTTGCCCATTTATTGGTATTTCTCCGTTTCGCACGAACTGGTTCTATGCACTTTGTACAATTTTACATATTGCTTTTTCTCTATTATTGTGTTATTTTA
>JAGBSG010000106.1 GCA_017632035.1 Oscillospiraceae bacterium
GACCTTCATCAGGTCCGTGATGATGGGCGATGCAAAGATCTTGGTATAGTCAGCCTTCAGGCAGTTGAGGATCTTTCCGCGCACCGGCATAATCCCCTGGAACTCCGCATCCCGGGACTGCTTGACGCTGCCCAACGCGGAGTCGCCCTCCACGATGTACAGCTCCCGTCTGTCCTTATCCTTGCTGCGGCAATCCACAAATTTCTGCACCCGGTTGGCAATGTCCACCTTGGCGCTGAGATTCTTTTTGATATTGCTCTTGGTCTTTTCCGCGGACTCTCTGGCACGCTTGTTGATGAGGATCTGCTCCGCGGCCCGGTCAGCCTCCTGCTTATTTTCCAGGAACCACACCTGCAGCTGATCCTTGAAGAAAGCCGTCATTGCATCCTGGGTAAATTTGGAGTTAACAGACTTCTTGGTCTGATTCTCAAAGCAGCCAATGGTGGAGAAGCAGTTAGTCACCAGCACCAGGCAATCCTGAATATCCTGATAAATGATCTTATTTTCATTTTTGGTGTACTTGTTATTATCCCGCAGGTACTTGTCAAAGGCTGCGGTAAAGCCCAGCCGCACAGCCCGGTCCGGGCTGCCGCCGTATTCCAGCCAGGAGGAATTGTGGTAATACTCCACATGGCTGACCTGCTTGGAGAAACAGAATGAGGCGGTGATCTTCAGCTTCATCTCAGGCCGGTTTTCCGCATCTCTGCCCCGGCGTTCCGCCTCCCAGAAAACAGGCATGGTAAAGGCATTGTCCCCTACCTGCTCCTCGATATACTGCCGGATGCCGTCGGCATAGCAGAACTCCTCTGTCTCAAACCTACCGCCCACCTGGTTGCGGAAACGGAAGGTAACGCCCTTGTTGACCACGGCCTGCCGGCGCAGCACATCCCGGTAATACTCCACAGGAATGTTGATGTCCGTAAAAACCTGCCGGTCCGGACGCCAATGGAACACAGAGCCGGTCTTCTTTCTGTCTGTGGGTTCTTTCTTCAGTCCACCCTTGTTTCTGCCCTTTTCGAAATGGAGGTCATATCGGAAGCCGTCCCGACGGACCGTAGCATCAAAGAATTCCGATGCGTACTGGGTGGCGCAAGAGCCCAGGCCGTTGAGACCCAGAGAATACTCATAGTTCTCTCCGTTCTCGCCGTACTTACCGCCGGCATACATTTCGCAGAACACCAGCTCCCAGTTATAGCGCTTCTCTTTTTCGTTGTAATCCACAGGGCAGCCACGGCCGAAATCTTCCACTTCCACGCTTAGGTCTTCATACCGGGTCACGATGATGGTATCGCCGTGACCTTCTCTTGCCTCATCGATGGCATTGGAAAGGATCTCAAACACCGCGTGCTTGCAGCCCTCCAGGTCGTCAGACCCGAAGATGACCGCCGGGCGCTTGCGCACACGCTCCTCGCCCTTGAGCATGGAAATGCTGGAATTACCGTAGTTTTGCTCCTGTCTCATTTTCGCCATTTTAAATACCTGCCATATCTGTCCGTAGTAACAATAATGTCATTATACGAAATTTTTTATACAAAGTCAACCAATTCCACAACAGGTAGTGTTTCCCGGAAAAAGTTACCACGAAATAAGCCTACACCCAAGATGGATGCAGGCTTAAACATTATACAAAGCGGTAGGTTGTTACACTGTGATAGTGCTCACCGGCCTTGACAAAAGGCTGGGGCCACTCCGGATGATTCACGGAGTCGGGATAGAACTGTGTCTCCAGCGCTACGCCGCCCCGGTAGGTGTAGGACACGCCATCTTTGCCGGTCACACCGTGCAGGAAGTTACCGCTGTAGAACTGTATGCCGGGGCAGTCAGTTGTGACGGTCATAGTCCGGCCAGAGACAGGATCGCACAAGGTAGCGGCAGGAATGCCAAAAGCCTCAAAATTGTGGTCATAGCCACCCTGCAGGTTCAGCGCTTCGTAGTCCTCCAGAATATCTCTGCCAATGGGCTTAGACTCCCGAAAATCCATTGGTGTACCCGCAACACTTCTGAGCTCGCCGGTGGGGATGCTCAGCGCATCATCTGGATTAAAGAACCGGGCGGGCATGGACAGGGTCTGTGACATAGCCAACTCCGGCTTGTCGTGACCTGCCAGATTAAAATAACTGTGATTGGTAAGGTTGAACACCGTATCTTTATCACAAACGCCATCATAGGCAATCACGAGACCGCCGTTATCATCCAAAGTATAGGTCACATGAATTACTGCATTGCCGGGAAAACCCTGGTCGCCGTCAGGGCTGTCCAGACGCAGGCAGATACTGTTCGTTGTATGCTTGACCACCTGCCAAAGGCGATCTTTATAGTAGTCCCATCCGCTGTGCAGATTGTTCTTCTCATTATCATTAGCATTCAACCGGTAGGTCTTGCCGCCCAAAATAAATGAGGCGTTTCCAACCCGGTTAGAATTTCTGCCAATGGTAGCACCGAAATAGGTGGTGCTGGTTGTATACTCGTCAGGAGAATCAAAACCCAGAACCACATCTGCCAACTGTCCCCTGCTGTCAGGCACAAACAGCTTTACGAGAGTAGCGCCGTGGTCTGTGATCTCCGCGGATAAGTCGCCCCGGGAGATAGTATACAGGTAGGCTTCCTTTCCGTCAAAACGAACACCAAAAAGCTTTTTCATAAGGCACACTCCTTTTTTAGTTCATTATAACACATCATACAACAAATCCGTCAGATATTCAAACATTTATTTTAGTGTAGATGAATTTTTATAACCTGCACCAATATTGATAAAATTTTACCTCATTTTGTGATTCCCTCTTGCAAAAACCACAATATATAGTATAATAATTTTTGCTCGACATAATTCGCATTAAAGGAGGTTTATCTATGAAGATCATTAAACGAAATGGCTCTGAAGTCGCTTTCGACCTGGATAAGATCATAGTCGCCATCACCAAGGCCAATGATGCTGTGGAAGAAAAGGTACGCATGACCCCCCTGCAGATCCAGCGCATCGCCCAAAGTGTGCAGATTAGCTGTGAGGAAATGGGCCGCAGCCCTGCCGTGGAGGAAATTCAGGACTTGGTGGAAAAGTCCATCATGGCCCACGGTGCTTTCGAGGTCGCCAAGCAGTACATCACCTACCGCTACATTCGCAGCCTGCTGCGTCAATCCAACACCACCGACGACCGGATCCTGAGCCTCATCGAGTGCAACAACGAGGAAGTCAAGCAGGAGAATGCCAACAAGAACCCCACCATCAACGCGGTACAGCGTGACTATATGGCCGGTGAGGTATCCAAGGACATTACCAGCCGCATCCTCCTGCCCCGTGACATCGTAGAAGCCCACGAAGCAGGTATCATTCACTTCCACGATTCCGACTACTACGCTCAGCACATGCACAACTGCGATCTGGTGAATCTGGAGGATATGCTGCAAAACGGCACTGATATCTCCGGCACACTTATTGAAAAGCCTCATTCCTTCTCCACCGCCTGCAATATCGCCACCCAAATCATTGCGCAGGTGGCCTCTAATCAGTACGGCGGTCAGTCCATCAGCCTGACCCATCTGGCCCCCTTCGTTCAGGTCAGCCGGGAACGCATCCGCAAGGCTGTTGCCCAGGAGATGGAGGTCTACGGCGTAACACCCACAGAGGACGCCATCACCCAGGTGGTGGAAGAGCGACTGCGTGAGGAGATCCGCAGAGGCGTCCAGACCATTCAGTATCAGGTCGTCACCCTGATGACCACCAACGGTCAGGCCCCCTTCATCACTGTGTTCATGTACCTCAACGAGGCCCGCTCCGAGCAGGAGAAAAAGGACCTTGCCATGATCATCGAGGAGATGCTCCGCCAGCGCTACGAAGGCGTGAAAAACGAAAAGGGTGTGTGGATCACCCCCGCCTTCCCCAAGCTGATCTATGTTCTGGAAGAGGATAATGTCCGGGAGGGCACGCCTTACTGGTATCTGACCCGCCTGGCCGCTCAGTGCACCGCCAAGCGCATGGTGCCCGACTATATCAGCGAAAAGAAGATGCTGGAGCTGAAGGTGGACAAGAACGGCGAGGGTCACTGCTATACCTGCATGGGCTGCCGCAGCTTCCTGACCCCCTATGTGGACGAAAACGGCAAACCCAAGTACTACGGCCGGTTTAACCAGGGTGTGGTCACCATCAATCTGGTGGATGTAGCCCTGTCCTCTGGAAAGGACATGGATAAATTCTGGCAGATCTTTAACGAGCGGCTGGATCTGTGCCACAGAGCTCTGCTGTGCCGCCACGAGCGGCTGAAGGGCACACTGTCCGATGCCGCCCCCATCCTGTGGCAGTATGGCGCATTGGCAAGACTGCCCAAGGGTGAGCCCATCGACAAGCTGCTCTTCGGCGGTTACTCCACCATCAGCCTGGGCTATGCCGGCCTGTACGAGTGCGTCAAGTACATGACCGGCCGCAGCCATACCGATGCCGAAGCCAAGCCCTTCGCCCTGCAGGTCATGCAGCACATGAACGATGCCTGCAAGGGCTGGAAGGCTCAGCATAACATCGACTTTTCTCTCTATGGCACGCCCTTGGAGTCCACCACCTACAAATTTTCCAAGTGCCTGCAAAGCCGCTTCGGAATTATCCCCGGCATTACGGACAAGAGCTACATCACCAACTCCTACCATGTCCATGTGTGCGAACAGATCGACGCTTTCACCAAACTGGCCTTTGAGGCAGAGTTCCAGCAGCTCAGCCCCGGCGGTGCTATCAGCTATGTGGAGGTTCCCGATATGCAGAATAACCTGGACGCCGTTCTGGAGCTGATGCAGTTTATCTACGACAACATCATGTACGCCGAGCTGAACACCAAGAGCGACTATTGCCAGGTCTGCGGCTACGACGGCGAGATCTCTATTCAGGAAGACGACGGCAAACTGGTCTGGGTCTGTCCCCAGTGCGGCAATACCGACCAGAGCAAGATGAATGTTGCCCGCCGTACCTGCGGCTACATCGGTACCCAGTACTGGAATCAGGGCCGCACCCAGGAGATCAAAGACCGGGTACTGCATTTGTAAAACGATCATAACACGCACCAGGACCGCCGGGCAGCCGGCGGTCCTTTCCATAGAAAAACCTGCCGACAGGCTGTAGCCTGCCGGCAGGTTTTCTGTAATTTAGGTATCGTTGGGCAGCCTGGAATCGAAGGTAGTGATCGTAGGATCCACAACACCATCGTTACGGGTCTGCTCCAGCATATCCACATAAACACTGACAAGTTCTTCGGCAGTACCCTTGACGAAGATGCCGTGATCCTTCTCGTAGCAGCCGTGGGTGTAGGCAGGCTCAGAGGCCATGTACCTGCCTCTACCGTTGGACAGGTAGAGAATAAAGGTCTGCTCGTAGGGAGAACCTTCCTTGATCTGCTTGCCGCTGTTATCAAACATTTCATAGGGTGCGCTGACAAAGGCCACATCGCCGATGGAGATGGTTGCCAGCTCCAGAGTGAATTTACCGTTACCGGCAGCATACGCATTCTGCCGCAACTCAATGCCGGAAACTGCGAGGCTGCTATTGCAAAGACCGTTGGCAGCAGCGATGGCCTGAGCTGTTGACATTCCTTGATCGATCATAGATTTGAAGGTGTTAGCAGCATCAATGTATGCCTGGCTGTCTACACGCACATTACCCAGGTAGTTTACTGTCTTTACCTCAACCAGGGCGGTCTCAACCCTCTCCAGCTGATCCATATAATCAATGGCGCACTCGGCAAGCTTCTCGCCCTGATCCGCCATATTTATAAACTTTTCCTCACCGGATATCTCACTTACATCCGCCACATTGCCGGATGCGCCCTGGAAGTAAGCGAAATGGCAGTCCAAGGTCGTTTCCATTTCATTGCGGCAGTGGCCAATAAAGCCAGCTGAGTATTTCAGATAATTGCCACCGGAAGACGCAATGGGATGCGCACGCCAGTTCATCATAACGATGTCCTTGCCGCCTCCCCGGGTGAACTTAATGATCTGAACTTCATTATCAACCTCAGTCTCATGCGCAACAGGGGTCTTGTCCCAATCTCCATAGTTGTTGCCGGCATAGGAGCCATCGCTCATCAGATAATGACGCACGAAATTCAGACCATCCGAGGTGGTGGTACCGGTGTACATCTGGGCAGGTTTTCTGTCCTCCATAGCCAACCTGCAAGCCTCCAGACAACCATTCTGGAAGATTGTTGCATAGCTCGTGTTATTTGGATTGGGCGTGTTGTGACTGTGGGTAGTGGAGGAAATAATATTTGTTCGAGGTACGCCCAACTGACTGCTGATGGTATCACGCATCTGGTCTGTGACCCAAGGCTCTGTGCGGATGCTGTCGGAGCTGATCAGCAGCACGGTATTCCCATATTCATCCGTAACAGCAATGCATGTAGCATAGAGCGGTGTATCCGTACCGATTGCCAGTCGGGTCGCCTCGTCACCCATGCCTGCCAGGCCATACCCAGGCTCAGGGGTGATGTCCACACGTCCAAAGCCCACACTGAGAGGAAGCGGACCTGTTGGGGCATTTGCGTCAGCCAGTCTCCTGATCCACCAGCCGTCCATGAAGCCACCCACATTGTAGTTCAGGTAGATGTTTTTCAAGATTTCCCTCTGAGCAGGATCCAGGTCCATAGTCCGAGTCTCAGCGATGACAGCCGCGTAGCTGGTGGTCTTGGCAGTACTGGTGATGAACTCACCCTCAGGAGCCAGCTGATCCGTCACCTTGATGCAAGCCTTTGTGCCGTAGTAGCTATTGCAGCGGGTGGCGTTTTCAGCAGATTCCCTTACAAGGAAGCCGGACAGCTGGGTGGCCTTCACATTCTCACCGGTAATGACAGCATCTGCATAGTAAATGAGATCTTCAACCTGATCGCCCTTGGATATCTGAACGCCGTAGTTGCTGCCAACCAGGCCGGCAACGACCTCGTCGCATCTCAAAACGGTATTGTAGTTCAGGGCATCAGCGGTGTCAGCCAGCACAAATTGGGTGACCGCCAGGTAGATGCGGTGAGAAGAATATACGCCTTCCTTCTTAACGACCAGATATCTCTGATTGTCGCTGTTAACAAAGTCACGGGCAATGGTGCCATTGCCTGTCTTAGCAGCGATCTTGCCGTAGACGCCGTCGGCTACAGTGTAGTCAGCCGTCTTGCTGTCGTAGGCATTCAGGACCTTATTGGCATCGATATTTACCGTACCAACGGTGTGGCCGTTCAGGTCCACCTCTGCAGTACCAGTAATCTTCAGGGCAGGAACATCACTCTCCAGAACGATCTTCTTCATGCCAGCCATATTCAGGGTTCTGGTAGTAGAGACATTATTCATATAGATGCCGGTAGCAACATCTGCATTCTCATCCTGGCTGCTGGTAACAACACCCTTTTCCAGACGGACAAACGCATTGGTGGCAAAAACAGCACTGCCTCTCGTTGCTGTACCTCCAAAGATCTTACCGCCGCTAACGGTCAGCTGGGATCCGGAAGTGCCACTCTTAATGTAGACATTGCCGCCATCCGCAGAGGCAGCACCGCCGCTGATCTGGCCGCCTGTGAAACTAATATTGCCCATAGCAACATAGATGTTACCGCCATAGGCTGCATCGCCGCCGCTGATCTTGGCACTGCCGGAAATGTTCAGCTGCGCGCCGGCCTGCATGTAGATGTTGCCACCCTGATGGTTGGAGGTACCGCCGGAAATCTCTCCGCCGAACATATTAAAGGTGCTCTTAACTCTGATGGAGACGTTACCGCCGCCGCGGTCGGCAGCGGTGTTATCGATTTTGCCGTTGGTGATCTTGCCACCGTACATATTAACTACACGATCAGTAAGAGCAGTTGAAGAACCATCAGCAATAACAATGCCGGTACCGCCGGAGGTGCCGGTCTTAGTGCCGGTGATCTCACCACCGAACATGTCTACCACAACACTGTTAACAGACACATGGATACCGTTACCATAAGTCTGAGTTGTTTTGGAATAGTCAACCTTACCGGTACCAACACTGTCAGTCAGGATCAGCTTACTGTTTGCATTTGCAAGCTTGAAAATGGTCTTTGTATTTCCGGAAAGGGTAAAACCGTTCAGGTCAATACCCAGAGTGCTGTTGGCAGCAGGGGTGATGCCCTGTGCACCGGAACTATTCAATTCAACAGGCTGGGACAGGTAGTAATAGCCGGAAGTAGGCCATGTTCCTGTGCCGTTCCATGCTGACCAGGTTTCCCAGTGGTGCTGGTCATTTCCATTGCTGGGAGTTCCGTCGCAGCTCATGTCACCACAAACGCAATGGTTCTCCAGTGTTCCTACATCTGCTGCCGCAGGGACCGCCAGAACGGCAACCAGAGCCACCAGCAGAAGCAGAGCAAAAATTGTCTTCTTCACTATTGTTTCCTCCTAGTTAATAAAAATAATACATTTTTCAGCAGGATCGCCTGCTGTGGGTTACAGGATTCGGTGTCATTCTAA
>JAGBSG010000107.1 GCA_017632035.1 Oscillospiraceae bacterium
GTGAACCTTTACCTTGATCTCCAACCGCTCCTTGGCGCGGGTCAGGGCGTCGGCTTTTTCACCGTAGTCCCTGAGTCTTTGATTGAACTGCTCCAGCTGCTGATTTTCCTGCTCCAGCCGTGTCGTCAGCGCATGGATCAGGGTGGTTTCAGCCGCTGTAAGCTGGCAAATGCGATCCAGCTTCTCCCAGGCAAAGGACCACACCGTTCCATCCGACAGGCGGAAGGAAGGCGCATCCCCTTGGCGGAGTACATCGGCATCGGCTTCGCCCTTTTGCAAAAGCTGCCAGAACAGCGCCGCATTTTGCAAGTCCCGTCCCATCAGTTTATGGCATAGTTCCTGCATGCAGCTGTTAGACAGAATGATCCGCCCGCTGGGCTCATAGAAACACAGACCGCTGGACAGACTATCCAGGCCCTCCTTGATGGAAAACCAGGTGATCGTGGCCTTTCTGCGGCGATACTCTCCCACAAGCAGATATGTCATGTAAGCCAGGATCAACAGCAGCAGGCTTGCCGCAAACAATACAGGCTGCTGGGAAAACCATTTTGTTGTTTCCGGGAGGGATATGCCCGTTTTCTGCACACGAATATTGCTGGAAAAAATGCCAAGCATTACAAGGCAGATCACAGTCCCAAGGATCACCAGATATTTTGGCAGCTTTTTCTGCTTCGCCAACACCATCGGCACCATATATACGCCCATGCAGAGGGCAATAAACTGCGCGGTCATAAAAAGGATCTGCATAGTTTTGGAAAGGTCATAAAAAGTTGCCATCACTCGCCACCTCCTTGGGTCGTGTTAAGGCTGACTACCACATCCTCTTCCATCACTTCATACCGGAAATCGCCGCAAGGGAAGGTCAGGTCGGCAAACGCCTGCTCCGCAATTTCCTCAGAGCAGCCGATTTGAATGTTCATGGTCATAGCGCCGCCTTCGCATTTCAGGTTCACCAAAAATGCGGTGGCTTTATCCAGCAGACGCTCTGCCACATTCTCATAGAAATCGTAGATGGCAACCACTACCGTCACGGGAAGTGTGCCGTCACATTGGCTATTCAGCAGGGTAAAAATGCCGCCTAGCCGCAGGTTCTCCAAAGATTCACGAATACAATGCTCCAATTCCACCGCAGGGATCTGTTTGTTATCCTCACCCAGCAGCAAAAGGTTACCACGACGTTTAATGTAGCAACCCAGCACGCAGATCTTAGCCATCCACTCCCGGGCATTTTCCGGCTCGGCAGAAACCCGCTTCATCAGATCTTCCACACGGATCAGCTGCGGTGCTACCTCCTGGGCAATACGATCATAAAGTCGGTTCTGCTCATCGACTTTTGCCTTATGCTCCGTCAGCTCTACTTCTGCCTGCAGCAAAGTATTTTCCTCGCTCATCTGCTCACGGATGTCCTGCAGTTGCTGGCGCAAGGTATTTTGCACCGTGATATCATCCTGCCATACCACACGACCAGCAGTAATAGGGGTGCTACGAAGCAGGGTGTTATCCATATGTACTGCGCCGGCAGCGGTTTTCTTCAGGTCCGCTTCTGTCAAAGGCAGTGCCGCACCGGAAACATAGTGAGGCTGATAATCTGCGTCCACGATCTGCACCGGCACAGTGGTAATATCAAACAATTCCCGGTGATTGGTATTGGATGGGATCATTCCGCTTTGGATGGCGCTTTCCAACAGGCAAGTGATGATCAGGCAGTCCATTGCCGTCAGGTCGCAATTGATCAGCTTCAGGGTATACAGTATCCAAAAGACGATAGCACCCAACATAATACAAAGCGGCAACCGCTGCATTTTCTTGCTTCCCGGCACACGGCTTTTCTTTAACAGCATCACCACGAAATACAGACCGCCCAGGATAAACCAGGCCATCAGAATGTAGTAAACAAAGCCGTATGTGTATTTGCTGTCAAACAGTTCGATACCATGAGGAAAATCAAATACCAGCCGATGCAGGTCGTTGGTAAACACGATCCCCAGCAGCAAAAAAGCAGGGATCAGCAGCAAATTCATCTGCTTGGGGTGTGTGTAATCCGCAAGCTTGTCCAAATATTTGACAACGAATACGCCGATCATCGGGATCAGCACCATAGGGATGTAGTAAGAATACCAAAGATATCTTACAAGGGGATGGGTGGGATCTGCAATAAATTCGAACTTTATGGTGCGTACTGTCAGCCAAAAGGCCATTAGGACACCTACAAGTATCAGCAAGTACCGCACCTGTCGGTTTTGAATCCGCCGATTCAGGGACACGCACCAGCCAATTAGCAGTGTAATATGGATGACATACCGCAGCATCTTAACCATTGATACCAGCAGTACCTGGTCGGGATACAGGTGGAGCATCCGAATCCAATATGCGATTATAATAGCAATTGCGACCCAGATCGCAGTTTTTATGGTAGTTTTATTTTTTATCAAGCTGCCTCACCTCTTGTGGGTATTATAGCATTTCTTGGTGGTATCGTCTACCACTATAACTCATACCAAAAGAACCGACCACGAAAGCCGGTTCTTTTGCTCTTCAGTTCAGTCTGCGGAAAGTCTCGTAACTGGCGCAGGGTGTTCCATCCACGGTAAAGATGTGGCGCATGATCAGTTCGCCGTCTACCAGCGTCAGCATATAGGAATCGTTGGCAGATTCACCGGTGAAGTTAATTTGTCCGATCCATTCTACCTCTCCAACACCCATAAAATCCTCGCCGGGCATAATGAAGATCGCCCTGTCGTCAAAGCTTCGATAGGCTGATTGTGTATCTTCATAGTCGATCCGCAGGTCAGACTCGGTTGTACCGGTGATCCGGATCATCACCTCTCCTGCCGGAGATTCCTCGGTGTAGCCATCCACCTCCGTTTGGGTCCGTTCCCAAGTACCTATCAAATCCATAGGCTGCGCACCATCCTTCTGATCTAAAAGCAGGAAACGATACTGGGGTTCCGTGTCCCATGTAAGTTCTTTCTCCGTTGCATCTGCCGCAATATACATCCTGCTTTCTTCCCAGTCTATCAGCAGATTATATTTGCGCACACCGGCAAACTCACCGAAATCCATGGTCAGCACACAAACGCCGTCCTCTTTATATTCCCACTGGGCGTCTGTGTACTCCGTAGTCTCGCCGTAACCCGGATTCCATTTTACATCTGCGGTGTCTGCATGGAAGGTAACACGGTATTCATAATAGTTTCCGCCTTCTGTATAGCCGTCCCAACTCCATGCGGTGTTTTCCAAATCCGCTTTTGCGGGGATCTCCCAATCGCCATTTGCCTGCATATCTTCATAATAAGCAAGGAGTATCTCGTTATAGGGAGAGATATCCAGCGCACCGGAGGCAGCTTCGGTATTCCGGGGCTGCTCCACATACAGATACTCGTCCAGCTTGGGATACCAGTACATTGTAAATTCCTCACCATCCATGGTATCGGTGATGGTAACATAGCAATCCGGAGACTCTGCACTATTGCACACCAGCAGATAGGGGTCGGCGCTACTGCCTTCATAGTAAACTTCTTCCCCGGTAGCA
>JAGBSG010000108.1 GCA_017632035.1 Oscillospiraceae bacterium
CAGGCTGCTATGATGAAGCAGGCCCAGAAGATGCAGCAGGATATGATCCGCATGCAGGAGGAGATGGAAGCCAAGACCTACACGGCTACCTCTGGCGGCGGTATGGTGAAGGCAGAGGTCAGCGGCAAGAACGAGCTGGTGAACCTGCAGATCAATCCCGAGGCTGTAGACCCTGATGATGTGGATATGCTGCAGGATATGATCATCGCTGCCGTCATCGAGGCATTGCGTGCTGCGGAGACCGAGAAGAACAATACCATGTCTAGAATGGCCGGCGGCCTGAACCTGGGCGGACTGTTCTGAGGGAGGGACTATGCAGTACTTTCCCGCAGCCCTGCAGGACCTGGCGGATGCCTTTGCCCGGCTTCCCGGCATCGGCGGCAAGACTGCCCAGCGACTGGCCTTCCATGTGCTGGAGCTGCCCATGGATGACGCGGAGGACTTTGCAGATGCCATTCTGGCAGCCAAGCGCAGTGTCCATACCTGCCCCTGCTGTCAGAACCTGACGGACAGGGAAGTGTGTCCCATCTGCGACGATCCCGGCCGGGATCAAAGCACCATCTGCGTGGTGGCAGAGCCACGGGATGTGATCGCCATGGAGCGCAGCCGGGAGTTTTCCGGGGTGTACCATGTGCTCCACGGTGTGATCTCGCCGCTGAACCATGTTTCTCAGGATGATATCCGCATCCGGGAGCTGCTGCAGCGGGTAGGGCAGGGAACTGTCCGGGAGGTCATTATGGCCACCAACCCGGATACCGAAGGCGAGGCCACAGCCATGTACATCTCCCGCCTCCTGCGGCCTATGGAGGTGAAGGTGACACGGCTTGCCTACGGCGTTCCCGTTGGCTCACAGCTGGAATATGCCGATGAGGTCACCCTGTCCAGAGCTCTGGAGGGCAGGCAGGAGATCTGAGCAAGGCTTCCACATACGACGCAGGCCCATCCGGAAAATCCGGATGGGCTGCTCTTTACCTGCATTATAGCACATATGTTCGCCTGTGTCAATAGGACAAAAATGCATGATGCCCCTCTTGGCTCACACAGTCACGGCATCCGCCTTAGACATTCGTCCTCGACCTCTATCTCAGCATCTTACTTTTACTCTTACTCTTTCTCTTTCTTGCTTTCGTTTTGCTTGCGATAAGCTTAAGCCAAGCTTGCGATAAGCTTAAGCCATGCTTGCGATTAGCTTTCGTTTTGCTTACTGCAGATGTGACCGCAAAGAAAGCATCAGGGGATGCTGCGAAATCGCCGCATCCCCTGTTTTCCTTAAAGCTTTGCGTAGACCTTATCCAAAAACTTTTGCTCCGTGACCACAGCCCGCTTATGAACAGCCTCTCCGATCTGCCCGGCTTCATCAAAGGCGGCGATGGAGAAGGTGATGATGCTGCCCTCCACGGCAGTGACCTCCGCTTCCGCCCGAACCTCCAGACCTACCGGCGTAGCGGCGGTGTGCTTCAGGTTCAGCTCGATGCCAACGCTGGTCTTGCCCTCGGGAATCGCCCCCTCCAGGGCATCACAGGCCGCGCCCTCCATGAGTGCAGCCATGCAGGGGGTAGCGTAGACCAGCAGACTGCCTGAGCCTACCTCCAGAGCCGTATCCGGGCGCTCTACCAGGGTCGAAGCTTCACCCTTCATTCCAACTGCAATTTCCATAGGATTACCTCCTGTATAAGATATCTAAAATATACTGAAAATCGCCGGGTCTGTCAATAAAAAGGATTGCAAATTTCCGGAAACAGCCGTATAATATCAGAAAATATTCCAGTGAGGTGTTGTTTTTATGACTGTAAACGACAAGCTGAATTTGACCATGCTCTGTGACTTCTATGAGCTGACCATGAGCAACGGCTATTTTACAAAGGGCTATAAGGATCGCATCTGCTATTTTGATGTGTTCTACCGCCAGTGCCCTGACGGCGGCGGTTTTGCCATCGCTGCAGGCCTGGAGCAGGTGATCCAGTATGTCCAGGACCTGCATTTTTCTGCCGAGGATATCGAATACCTTCGTGGCAGAAATCTGTTCGGCGAGGATTTTCTTGCATATCTGGCGGATTTCCGGTTCACCGGTGACATCTGGGCAGTGCCTGAGGGAACGCCTGTGTTCCCCAAAGAGCCTATCATCACCGTTCGGGCACCTTCTATCCAGGCCCAGCTGATCGAGACCTACATCCTGCTGTGCATCAATCACCAGAGCCTCATCGCTACCAAGGCCAACCGAGTGGTCCGTGCCGCCCAGGGCCGCAAGGTGCTGGAGTTCGGTTCTCGCCGGGCCCAGGGCGCTGACGCAGCCATTCTAGGCGCCAGAGCGGCCTATATCGGTGGCTGCCACGGCACTGCCTGTACCATTTCCGACCAGCTTTTCGGCGTCCGTGCCGGCGGCACCATGGCTCACGCCTGGGTCCAGATGTTCGATACCGAGTATGAGGCCTTCAAGACCTATTGCCAGATCTATCCCGAAAATCCCACCCTGCTGGTGGACACCTATAATACCCTGAAATCCGGCATTCCCAACGCGATCCGCGCCTTTAACGAGGTGCTGAAGCCCCTGGGCTATACCAAGTGCGGTATCCGTCTGGACTCCGGTGATATGACCTACCTGACCAAGAAGGCCCGGAAGATGCTGGACGATGCCGGTTGGACCGAGTGTCAGATCTCCGTGTCCAACTCCCTGGACGAGTACATCATCCAGGACATCCTGCGCCAGGGCGCCCAGATCGATGTGTTTGGCGTGGGTGAGCGGCTGATCACTGCCAAAAGCGAGCCTGTGTTTGGCGGCGTGTACAAGCTGGTTGCGGTGGAGAAGGAGGACGGAACTGTCCAGCCCAAGATCAAGATCTCAGAGAATGTGGGCAAGATCACCAACCCCCATTATAAGAAGCTGTACCGCTTCTTCGGCAACGATACCGGCAAGGCCATTGCAGACTACCTGTGCGTCTATGATGAAACTGTGGACGATTCCGGCGAACTGGAGATATTCGATCCCGAAGCCACATGGAAGACCAAAACTGTCTACGACTTCAACGCCAAGGAGCTGCAAGTGCCGATCTTCAAGGACGGCCAGCTGGTCTATGACTGCCCGACCCTGGAGCAGATCCGCACCTACTGCCTGGAGCAGGTAGATACCCTTTGGGATGAGGTCAAGCGCTTTGACAATCCCCATAGCTACTATGTTGATCTGTCCAAAAAGCTTTGGGATATCAAGTACGGCCTGTTAAAGGGCAACAATAAGTAAGCAGAAGAGGACAAAGCATTGAACTATTTTCTGGATACGGTGGAGACCATCCCCGCCGGCGTAGGCTTTGCCCATTTTGGCGGACTGCACCTGGCTTGGCTGGGCATCTCTGCCTTGATCTGTGTGGTGTGCTGCCTCCATTACCGTACCCTGAGCCAGAAGGGCAGGGCCATCTGGCGTTGGGTCATAGCAGGACTGCTGATCGCTGACGAGCTGTATAAGCAGATCTGCCTGGTGATCGGCGGCAACTGGCTGTGGGATTATCTGCCCCTGCACCTTTGCAGCATCAACATCTTCCTGGCGGTGGCCTATACCATACGACCCACGAAGACCCTGGGAAATTTTCTCTACACCGTGTGTATCCCCGGCGCGCTGGCTGCACTGCTGTTTCCCAGCTGGAGCTCGCTGCCCCTGGCAAATTTCATGCATACCCATTCCTTTACGGTGCATATGCTTCTGGTGCTGTACCCTTTGGCACTGGCGGTTGGCGGCGATATCCGTCCCGAGGCAAAGCAGATCCCCAAGTGTTTGGCCCTGCTGGTGGCAATTGCGGCGATCATCTGGTTTATGAACCCCTTGCTGGATACCAATTTCTTCTTTCTGGCCTATGCTGACGAGGGAAACCC